>NZ_JBTOOE010000011.1:0-153219 GCF_054786815.1 Pseudoneobacillus rhizolycopersici
TTTTGAGGTGTTTGCTTGGTCATTTTGTCCATGAGATGCTGGTTCATAGACATTTCTAGTAGATTTCTTGGTCATTTTGTCCATGTGACGCTAGTTCATAGACATTTCTAATAGCTTGCTTGGTCTTTTTGTCCATGTGACGCTGGTTCATAGACATTTCTAGTAGATTTCTTGGTCATTTTGTCCATGTGACGCCTTCTATTGGACATTTAAACCCGCCAACCATGCAATTTTCTCCAATAGAATATCTGAAACTATTTAAATAAGCTAATCTCTTTCCATTTCACCCGAAACCGATCTACCCTTTTACGAAACCCAGACCGTAAATCTGGTTCCAGCTCGACTCCCGCTAACCGACCGATTTCCTCAACAACCTCTTCGATGGACATATTGTCTGTAGGGATATGCGTGGCGAAAATTTCTTTCCCTAATTGTTCGAGCCGCGTATAACTTTGCTGATAAGCCCAAGAGTTTTCCCCTTCCAATCGCCCTCGTAAACGCTTTTTCACCGTTTCCTGCTTCGTTGACAATGTAAAATGTTTTACCTCCACACCGGAACTTCTTAATCGACCAATAATTTCTTCAAAATACACCTCATTCGTCAACGTCATCGGAATAATAATGGTACCCTTATATTCACTCGCCAACTGATGTAACAAAGAAAAATTAGCCTCGCGCCATAATGGGTAATCTTGAAAGTCACCTTTGGCCATTTCTCTTGGTACATTTGACATGAGCACAAATCCGAAACGTTCTGGGTCATAAACAAAAGAATGAGGCAATCGACGCTGCAATTCATAGGCAGTTGTTGTTTTGCCAGATCCAAAAGTTCCGTTAATCCAAATAATCATACTGAACTCCTTTTATGAAAGAATAGTAATAATTATAAGGAGATTTTTCCAAATTTTCCATCACAAAATTGTAATATTTCCGTTAACGACTCCATTGACAATGATTCTCATTATCTTTATCATTAACAGTATAAACAACTAGAATGTAACGTAAAAATTCGGGGGGAACATCATGTTTGATATGTTATTTGGGTTAAAGGATATTCACACAGTCATTTCCAATAAACGAAAAATTGGTGGGGCTGCAGAGGCTGATATCATTCAGTTGGCATCTGGTGAAACGTTTCAAAACCCCGTATTTACAAATGTGGAAATCTCCAAAGGACAATATATTTCCTTCGGTTTTATCGATGAGAATGGTGTGAACATCATTGCCAATGTCGACCAAATTGCCGTCATTAAAGGCTTGCAACATAAATTAATTTGTCAACTAAACAATCAATATATTAAACAAATGATGACTCGAGATACCTTACAGTATTTGCAAAAGCTATGTGAAATCAATGCAGGCTTCGTTACGCAAACATTTAAAAAAGAAGCGTTAAAACTTGTTCAGGATGTAAGCTTTAAAGAATTGAAGAAACACAACATCACGCTTCCGTTTTCAGTCGAAGATAATCTTGTTCCTATCAATCATCGTTTATTCGCTTAAAAAAGAGGTCCTATCGCTTAGGACCTCCTTTTTATAGAAAAAATTCCGCTTGGCAGGCTAGCCTTAAGCCTCCAGCGATTCCGCCTGCCAGTTTCTTTTTCTCCAAATCATTAGGCATGGATAAGCCAGTACCGTTGATGATCCTAACGGTACATTGACCGCAGGTTCCCTTCCGACATTTGTATTTAAGCGACTGTCCTTGATTCAAGGCAGCGTCTAGCAACTTGCCCTTCACTGGTTGAATTTCGTAGCGTTGTCCATTTTGCTGAAGGACCATTTTAGGCACAGTAGATTCAGGAGTAGTTGGTTCCGCCAATTCGAATTGGGGTGTAATCGGTTTCTCGACTCTAACTGTTGCTGTATCCGTCAGTTCTTTTCCAGGTATAAGCGAGCCTACTGTATATGCTCTTACTCTCATAAGATTACACTTTCGCGTCTTCCAATGTACAGATCGCGGAAGGTCGTTTAATTCTAAGTACGGCGGTTTCATAAACGCGGAAAGGATGATTCATTCCTTCTTCTCCAAGGTAAGCCGTATCAAAATCCTCGGAAACGGCTAGGTCTAAATTATTGCGACCAGTATTAACAAGCACCCCGGCTCTTCCTTTTAAAACAGGCGATTGGAACACCCCATCGGTGACTAGCTCACGCACATGCTCAATTTCCAAGACATTTGTGTCACGGTGAACGCGATGTAAAAGTGAATAAAGTTCTGGCGAAAGAACAAGTGCAAATGGGCCATTATGATTCATTTCTAACAATTTATTACGGGCATCCACAATATCCTGGAAGGCGTTTCCTGATTCGAACCATTCCCCCATTAAGTGGGTTAAGCGACCGGGGACGTTCATGAGCCCTGGGGTATCAAATTCCTTCGCACCATGGAAAATCATTTGATCTTCCAATATAGCAACATCCCGTGCTGCGTTCGCCGCTGGTGAAAAATCAATTGGAATATCCAACACTTTTGCCTGCTCTAAATCGCGCCAATAGAGGACAAAATCCTTATAAAGGAAGGGAATGGTTAAATTAACCCTTTTGCTGGATTCGATATCGGTATCGAACGAGCCTTGGAAGTCCATTTTGGCTTCGAAGTTTTCTAAGAAAATATCATTCGGGATGCTTTGTACCCCACGACCAAGCGGCCCGTATAGCTCAATAAACCGACGACCAACCAATTGTCTTCTGGCTGCCTGAATGACCGTTTGATCCAGCTGAGCAAATTCTTGCTCTGTTAAAGGTGAATCTGGAAATAATAACGACTTACTCATATTTATTTACCTCTCTTAAATGAATTTAGATTAAACTTCCAACCGTAAAGCCCTTTTTTGCAGATGTTGGTTTTGGTGCCATAACCGGTGAAACTTGCGTTGTTGTAGATCGATCTAAATGATCTTGGTGTTCATCATGATAGGCATGTGGGTCAATATAGTTGGTATCAAAGCGGCTATTGATATCATTTAACATCGTTTTAACCTGTTGATAATCATTGTAGGATACTTCGCGTAATTGATTTAATAAAGTACTTCTTTCCGGATCAGTAAAGCGAAATAACGCCAAATCCAAATGCTCAACAAAATTATGTAGGCCGAACTTTTCAAGATTTAATTCTTGTAAAAGGCGATTAAATTCGTTATTGGATGGAGTAAAATTCTCTTCTTCTTTTTCAGCTTGAAACTTACTTATAAGTGGAATGAGAATGACTAATCGGGATAAACGCTGCTCTTCCTCTTCAAATATATGGTGATAATAGAGGCGCTCATGGTCGTCTGTTGCATTTTGAATGACAGGGTCGAGCATCGCCATAAATTTTTCTATCGCATCTTTTGTGGTGGTAAATATGTGATAAAAAATCGCTAATTCTTCTTTCATTACAGCACCTCCGTATAAACTCAACTAGTTAAACAGTATTGACGGAGAATAGCAGGTTTTAAACTTTAAATAACAATATTTAACACTTAATGAAGAAGTGGATATGATATAATAGGTTAAAATTCAAAGACGATTGATTGGTGATGGTGGATGAGGACAAAATCACTTGTTTATCAAAATGACTCCATTTCTCGTTTCAAAAGAAATGCTTATATTTTTCTATTACCGATTTTTGTGATGGCCTTTTTAGCCGTCACAATCATTTTATTTGAGTCAGGAGATTTAAACTTTCTTAATATCTTTACGTTTTCCTCATTAGGGATTGGTTTCTTCATTTGTTTCTTACTATTACTAAAAGAGAAGGTTAAACTGCAGAAAGTCGAGTTCTTTGTTTGTTTAGGCGCCAGTTTTGTTACACTCCTTCGTACATATGACAGCATTTTATTAAATATAGGAAATAACGGCGATATGCATCTTGGAACCTTTTCCTATTGGATGCCGCTGCTTTATTTGCTATATTTCTTTACCTTTCGCGGAAAAACGGCTTTAATTTTTTCCATTACTAACTTTACCCTTAGCCTGCTTCCAGGTATTTACTATATCTTCTTTAATGAACATGCCGTTAGTGAAGCCATATATTCTTTATTGCAATTTTATCTAGCCATCATCGGAAATATCATTTGTTTATACTATTTTCAAAGAATGCTAGAAGCATTTTTACAAGCAGAGGCTGTTAAAAAAGAAGCCAGTACTGACTTTTTAACCAATATTTATAATCGACGAAAAATGGACCTAATCCTTATCGACTCATTAAATACCGCGAAGACCAACCAGGATTCCATTTCCGCCATCTTGTTTGATGTCGATTATTTTAAACGAATAAATGATACATATGGGCATGATGTAGGTGATAGCGTTTTAAAGGAATTATCGTCTCTTATACTTAAAAGTCTTCCATCCCATGCATTTTTTGGAAGATGGGGTGGCGAGGAGTTTCTGATTATAAGTATTGATCCGAACGGCTATCAACTTGCTGAAGATATCAGAAAAATGATTGCCAATCATCGCTTTAGTAGAGTCAACCAACTTACCTGTAGCTTTGGTGTATCCGTTAGTTCAAAGGATTGTTTACCGAATGATTTAATTAAGCGGGCTGATGAGGCACTGTATTCCGCAAAGGAGAACGGAAGAAATCAAGTTCAATTTGATTGGGCCGTGTAGGACATGCATGGAGTGGGGGCTGGGAATGAAAGAATCGATTGCCATTCAAAACCAATTGATTATTAAATTAAAAAGGCGGATTTACCTATCATTACTTCCTTTATTTATAGGTGCGTTTACTTTTTTAATCATCATACTTTCCAGGAATGATGAATTACAATTTCACGGTTTTATAACCTTTTCGACGCTGTTGGTTGGATTAGTATTATGTTGTATCTTCGTTCTAATCCGAAAGCATGATACTTTATATGCTGATCTGTTTCTTAGTTTATTAGTTACCGTCCTGTTTTTAATAAATTTTTATAGACTACTATTACTGGAACTTGGGCATACTGGCAACGTGAATTTAGGACCAGTGGCTTATTGGGCACCGCTCTTATATTTACTTTTTTCCTTTTCGTTTAAAGGAATCGTTGCTTATAGGTTGTCCATACTTGTGTTTTTTTTATCGCTATTACCGGGAATCTATCATCTATTTATTAGTTCTTATGCTAATAGCTATACATTTGATACATTAATTCAATTTTATATTTCCTGTTTTGGTTATTTTTCATTTCTCTATTTTATCCGGAAAATTTTTGAAGGCTCGGTGCAACAAGACGCCGATAAATACTATGCCGTGACGGACTATTTAACAAATCTTCCAAATCGGCGTAGAATCGATCATCTTTTACATGAGGAAATCATTAAAGCGAAGCAGCATCAAGCCTCACTTTCCGTCATTTTATTTGATGTTGATTATTTTAAACGAATTAATGACCTGTATGGACATGATATTGGGGATGAGGTATTAAAGCAGCTTTCCATTCTAATAGCCAAAACCTTGCCTGAAAATACTTATTTCGGCAGATGGGGTGGTGAGGAATTTATCATTCTTGCCCTTCAGACGAACAAAACTAAAGCAATGGAACTGGCACAAGCTATTAAATTAGCTTTGTCTGAACATCCATTTGAAAAGGTCGGACTGATTACTTGTAGTTTCGGCATTACCGAACTAAAGGAAACAGATATTCCAAAGGATATTTTAAAACGGGCAGACGAGGCCCTCTATCTTGCAAAAGAACGAGGGAGAAACAGAATAAAGGTTGGTTAACAAAGCCAACGTGACAAGAGAAAAACCTACTTTTATTTCATTTTAGATGATCATAATAATTGATATTATCTAAATTTAAGGGATATCAATTTCAGATTTAAATGTTTATGATAAAATGATGAATGGAGTGATTGGAGGTTTAACCATGTTTTCTTTTTATAAAATTCTTGTGTTTGTACATATATTCTCGGCTATTATTGGGATGGGGCCGGGGTTTATTTTAACAACGGTAGTGAAATCAGGGAATAATATGACCGAGTTGCGGCATTCCTATAAAGTAAGACACAAGCTTCATATTTTTGTGATGATTGGTGGAGTGCTACTATTAATTTCCGGACTAGGTATGGGGGCGCTCAACCCTGCCCTTTTCAAAATGGGCTGGTATGTCACTAGTTTGCTATTATTTTTGGTGGCCCTTGGGATGGGTCCTATCATCCTGTCACCCAGATCCAAACCGATAAAAGCTTTGCTGCAGACCCACACAGGGGATGAAATCCCCGCGGAGTATTACCGATTATCGAAAAAGCTATTCTTTTTCGAGTATGTGGAGAACTTTATTTTTGTGATCATTATTACCTTAATGATATTGAAACCTTTTTAGTAAAAAACACACCATCAGAAATGGTGTGTTTTTACGGTTGTATATATTGGTATTCTAACTCATCTTCCTGCTCGTGGTATTCAACATGCAAATCATGCCCATTAAAGTACCATACATCCGATTCCTCGATGAAAAATAAAATTCCATCCGCTTCGTATCGGACCGCGATATCGATGGGGTCCTCGTCTTTGGAGAAACCGAGTGAATAACTTTCCTGTACAGGACTTGAGCCGTAAAGCTTCGCATAAAAGCGGATATTCCCGCCTTTTTGGACACCTATTATTTGTTTAAACCATTTCAGCGCTGAATCACTAATTGTAAGTTTCATTTCATGTTTCCCCCATTTAAGATATAAGACTAGTATACCCCATTACCTGTTATTTTTCCCACACATACCCTTCCATTTCCATTTTATTTCTCATTTCCCAAAAAATATAGTATCTTAAGGAATAGGATTATTTCGAAGGAGCTTTTTATGTGGAAAAATAAAAACGTTTGGATTTTGTTAATGGGGGAATTTATTGCCGGATTAGGATTATGGCTTGGTATTATCGGAAACCTGGAATTTATGCAAGAAAAGGTCCCATCCGATTTTGTAAAATCCTTAATCTTGGCTTCTGGACTACTTGCGGGGATCATTGTTGGCCCACTTGCCGGGAGAATGACGGATCAGGTCAATAAGAAAAAAGTGATGCTAGTTTCAGGGTTTACTAGAACCCTCAGCGTCCTTTTCATGTTAATCGCCATTGAAACCGGATCTGTCTGGTGGATGATTGTGTTTCTAGTCTTTCTTCAAATATCTGCCGCCTTTTACTTTCCTGCCCTGCAAGCAGCGATTCCTTTAGTAGTAGCGGAAAAGGATTTATTGCAGTTAAATGGCGTTCATATGAATGTCGCAACTGTTTCCCGTGTATTAGGTACAGCATTAGCAGGAGCCCTTGTTGTCGTCATGTCCCTTTCCATGCTTTATGTTCTTTCATTGGCCGCCTATTTAGGGCTCTTTTTCCTGACATGGTTCTTAACCATTGAGGAGAAAGAAAAGATGGTTCCTGTCGTCAAAGGAGGCCAACCTGCTACCTCTAGTTTTAAAGAGGTATTCCCCATCATTAAAGGGTTGCCTATTGTTTTCATGACATTAATACTCACACTCGTTCCAATCCTGTTCCTTGGTGGCTTTAATTTAATTGTCATTAATATTAGTGAGCTGCAGGACAGCTCAGCGATTAAAGGGTTAATTTATACGGCTGAAGGAATCGGCTTTATGCTTGGTGCCTTTATTGTTAAACATCTTAGTCAAAAAAGATCGCCCTATGCGATTTTATTTTTCTTTTCAGTTGTCATTGGTTTCTCCGAATTGTTGCTTTACTTTGCTAAAAGTCCAGTATTAACGTTGGTTGCCTTTTTTGTATTTGGGTTTTCGGTGGGCTGCTTCTTTCCGACAGCAGCGACCATTTTTCAAACAAGAGTTCCCAAAGAGTTTCATGGAAGGTTCTTTTCGTTCCGGAATATGCTTGACCGGATTTCATTCCAAGTTGTGTTATTAATGGCCGGATTTTTATTGGATGCGGTCGGTCTTTCTTACATGTGTATGATATTCGGGATAATTTCTCTTTTCATGACAGGCGTTTTCTTTGTCCGGTTTAGAAAGAATCAGGCGATGACTATTTCTGATAAAAATGCCTCTTTAGATGTTTAGCAGATAGAAGAAATGCCAAGACGCTGTGTCTTGGCATTTTGTATTATGTTTTAATAGGAAGTTCCTTCTTCCCATAGTCTGTCGATAAAATATTGTTTAAGGAAGTACAATGCCATAACGACCACGATGAGGTTTACCCAGTTCACAACAATTTTGTTATTTTTGGGCTGGACAATGCCAAGCGCGACAATATTCCAAAACCATTTCTGGTCGGTCCACCTTTTTTTCAATGTGGCTGATTTACCTGCGCGTTTTTTATTTTCATATCTGGCCCAGATAAGAATAATTACGACATCCAAAACGGAAGCAATCGCTATGGAGGTTGCAACAAAACGCTTGGATGGTTTCCACTTATCGGCATTTTTTATTTCCTTTTCTATTTTCTGCTGTTCGTATTTCTTCATTTCCATTTGAAAAGTATGAGAAACCTCTGATTTTGGTTGCTCGAGCGTTTCATTGCCTGCTTTATCTTTCTTGACGACACCTAAAATAAGCGAGGCCATTAAGATCCCATAGACTAGAAAAAAGCCAAGCACCTTTTTTTTCGGACTGTTAAAATAAGAAGCCATTGCCTATACCACACCCACTTTGGACTCGGCAGTTGAATACGTATGAGAAGTGACAAACCTCTCTTGAATTTCTCTTAATCTGATACAATCTCGGAAATGATGAATATCCACTTCTATTCCATATATGGTTTCGATCATATGTTGTTTTTCCCCCTTGTTATTTTTCAAAAAAGGAGACTAAATGGTCTTTTTTATTATAAAGGATAGTGGGAAATATAGGCAATATATTTCGTCATGTTTTTTTAAAAAAACTGCCTATTGCGAATCTGTCTATCGCATTAGGCAGGTAGTTTTTTTATCTAATTTAACAAATTTTCGATATCGGAGATGATTTTAGTGGGTGGAGTATTTGGAGCATATCGCTCTCTAACTATACCATTGCGGTCGATTAGAAATTTTGTAAAGTTCCACTTAATCGCCTTTGACCCTAGGATTCCCGGAGCTTCTGTAGCTAAATATTGGAATAGAGGATGTGCCTTTTCCCCATTTACGTTAACCTTCGCGAACATAGGGAAGGTTACTCCGTAGTTGAGGCTGCAAAATTCAGCAATCTCTTGTTCATTGCCTGGTTCCTGCCCACCAAACTGGTTACATGGGAACCCTAGTATTGTGAGGCCTTGGTCTTTGTATTGCTGATAAACCTGCTGGAGCTCAGCGTATTGAGGTGTAAATCCACACTGACTAGCTGTGTTGACAATGAGTAGAACTTGGTCTTGGTACTTTTCAAGACTAATTTCTTCGCCTTTAATCGTTTTTGCAGAAAATGAATAGATGTTCATATTATTCTTCCTTTCCTATTCTACTAGGGCAACCATGTCCCAAGAAGTTCCGTTTATCCCAACTTGTTGAAATCCAAATCTTTCGTATAAACGAAGAGCAGGGTTTGTTGGGTCGACACTTAAGGAAATTTTTTTGTATCCTTGTTCCTTCGCATTTTTAAATATTTCCTCTAACAGCAATGTACCAATTCCTTTTCCTCTATTTCCAGGAAGTAGGGCAATGGCCAAAATTGGCGTTTGTTCGTCTATGTAGCCGTAGGTTTTGGTCGTTTCATTAAAAAGTCTCCACCACACTGCACCGACGGGCTGGTTGGATGGATCGGTTGCGATTAAAGCGTAGTCGCCGGTTCGCCCCCAATCAATTAAGCTGCGTTTAATAGACGGATCATTTAGGACATCCCTTGACGGTGGTTTATGCCCCTCGGGTACATGAATGGCATGATAGAGCATATCCCAAAGAAATTCTATATCGGTAGGATTGCTGGGTCTGATTGTATAGTTGTTTGGCATTTTTTTGGCTCCTTTCTCATTTTTTTAAGTACAATTGCTAGGTGTTGTTTCTTGGATCCCTATTGAGGAATTGCTCGATTGCGTTTCATCCAATACTTGTAAGGATATGCTCCTTTATTAAACGGAATGACTTTTTAAATAAAGCAAGCATGTCATGCAACTCTTCGTCTGACTCAAAATTTAGACAAAGTGCAAAGGGGATAAAGGATTCCTCTTTTTGGATCACCCCGGCAAGCGAGAATCCATAATAGTGGTCCAGTTCAATATTTCCACTTTTCCGGTAGCATTTCACACCTTCTGGCCAAATCACGCTTTGATGATTATCTTCGATGGAGAGAATTTCCTTCATATATTTGACGGTTTCATCCTTATGAATGATGCTTTTTTCCCAAAGATGCTGATAAAATTTTGCTAACTCATCTGGAGTGGAGACAAGGCCAAGCTCCCCATTAAATAATGAAAGTGCCATCTCTGGTTCAAGCGTTTCCATGCCTATCACTAAGTCATTTAGTTCTTTCAACTTCCCAGGGAAACGAGTTTTGGCTAATCCGAGTGAACGCAAAAATGAGAGTATTTCTTCCGACCCTAGGTATTCCTGCAGTAGTTCGGTAGCGGTATTATCGCTATACCCCATCATCGCATTGGCGAGTTCGAGAATCGATAATTCCGTGCCATTTGGTATGTTTTCGGTATAGCTGCTGTCAAAAATTCTTGCTTCATCGGTTAAAGGAAGTTTATCGGTAAACGATAGCATCCCTAACTCAAATTTCCGTAATAAATCTCCTAAAATAAACACCTTATAGCTACTGGCAACATTAAATTCCTTTTCACCTTGATAGTGCCACGATCGTTGTCCTTCGAGTAAAGAAAAGCCAAAATGTTCTTTTTGATCTCCCCACAACTCCAACAATCGATCCTGCAAATTCACCATCATTCTCTCCCCCGTTCTATTTAAATAATTTGATTTCGATATCATCGGAAAGCTCACGCATAAGCGTGTCGATATCTTTATTCTCCAATTCTCCCTTTTCTGCTTTTTGGAGCATCTTGACAAATACCTTTTCCTTTTTATCCATCACTTTCTTCATTGCTTTTTTGGTTAAATCTATGAAAAATGAGCCATCTTTCTCAGTAAAGTCATTCATTTGTTGAATTAATCCATCTAATTGCTGGGCAACTTTATCTTGGTCCTTAGCGGATAATGTTGTCTTCTTTTTTAAAGGTTTTAATTCCTTCTTCACTATGGAAAAAGCCTCTGCTAAGCCCTCTGCCTCCGTAGCCAATCTCTCCGATTTTGAGGTAGAAGTATCAATATCAATTGAACAACCTGTTAATAAAAATCCACCTAGCATCATGATTAATAATACCATTTTTTTCATATAAATCGCTTCCTTTATTAGTTAATTTTTCCAAGGACACTAAGATAAACGTTATATAAGACAGTGACGAGCATAGCAAATGCGAGAAAAATCAAACCGATTGCGATGTCGTAAGGGTAACCATACATTCCAATTTGAGTTGGTCGGACATTCGCAAAAAGTAAACCTATTAAAATGATGGGGATTACTGAGATAAAGCTAACGACCAATCGTGGCCAGCGTCGTTTGATCTTACGGTTTCGACCTTTTACCCTTCTATAAACGGACCAACCAATCCAAATTAGAATCAGTAAGCTAACTAATGAGACCATTAACATGATCATGCCAGCCATTTTAAATAGAGGAACTGGGTAATCGTCATTTTCAGGTGTTTCTCCTATTAAAATTTGTAGCATACCTTTGGCTATCGATTGCTTCGGCTCGGAATTGGATTCGCCAATCATTAACACCACTCCGATTTTTTCTTCTGGCATCATCATCATGACTCCAGCTGAACCGACTCCATCTCCCCCTTTATAAAGAGTGAGTCGATTAGATACTTCGCCAACCTCAAAACCACTTGTGGAATATTGCCAATGCTCCTGTTCGGTAGAAACGAACCCTTCAACAGAAGTGGCAATACTTTCCTTTTTCAAGAGTGAATCATAGCCAAAAACCGCTGAAACATATTTAGCCAAATCGATTACATTCGTGTAGACTCCGCCTTCTGGATCCTGACTTGCCCCGAAGGTTTGATAGTTTTCTAGCTTTGTATTTCGGAAACCGAAGAACCAACTGTATTCCTTTGCTAAATCCTGATTAGGAACTTGATGGAGTTGTTCACCATAAATTGTCTTTTTCATCCCCAAAGGTTGATAGACAAAGTTTCTCATATAATCGTAGTAGCTAAATCCAGAAACTTTTTCAATGATTAGTCCAAGCGTGTTATAGCAGCTGTTGCAATATTGACCTTTTGTGCCTGGTTCGTACTGCATTTCGACACTTTTTAATGCTTTTATAGAAGCCTCTAGCGAGTTGCGATTATTCTTCTCATCTAGAAAAATCACACCATCTGCTTCAAATCGATTGATCCCTGCCGAGTGAGTTAATAAATGCTTTATGGTAACCTTCTTGGATTTCTCCTCATCTAGATAGGAGAACCATGGCAAATATTTTTGCACAGAATCATCGACCATTAATTTCCCTTGTTCCTGTAGCTGAAGGATGGCTGTCGCTGTAAGTACCTTCGTCAATGAAGCGATCGAATAAATCGTTTCCGGGCCGGCTTCTTGTTTTAACTTAAGGTCACTGTAACCTACTCCCTTTGCCTCAATAAGATTTTCTCCTGAAATAATGGCATATGAGCCACCGACGATTCCTGCTTCTTTAAACTGTTCATTTACATATTGATCTACCTTCTTAAGCTTTTCTGCGGTTATCGTAGTGGAACTGGCTAAAGCTTTTTGCAAAAAGAGTGGAAAAAGCAAAATAACCAATGTGATTAGAACAACTATTTTTCGTTTCATCACTTATCCTCCTCGTTTTCTTTACACCCTTACTTTACTTAAGAAAAGTCATACTTCTAAGTGCCAAATGGATAAAATAGAAACGGCAAAAGTAACAACAAAAAACCCGAACCTAGTCCACAGACTTTGTTCGGGTTTCTATTATTGCTTAATAATGCTTTCACCAATTGCCTTCATAACCGCCGAAGAGCGATTTTTTACGTTTAATTTCGAATAAATATTGGAAATATAGTTTTTGACTGTGCCTAGCGAGAGATACATTAATTCGGAAATGGCCTTGTTGGACAGCCCTTGAGCCAAGTAATTGAGAACTTTTAATTCCTGTGGGTTTAAGTCATAGGAATTGGGCATTGGAGAAGTCGTATTCAAGGAATCCTGACTTTTCATCGATCCTTGGTGGATGGATTGAAATACTTCCTTGGCCAGTTCCTGGGGAATTAATGACCCTCCGTGATACACCATGCTAATGCCACTTACTAAAAAATGCGGGTCCACTGCTTTTAAAATATAGCCTTCTGCACCAGCGTTTAATGCTTTTAATACATGATTAATATCCTGAAACGTGGTTAAGATGATAACCTTTATTTGCGGAAAACGCTTTTTGATTTCTTCGGTTGCCTTTACGCCATCCATTACCGGCATTTGAATATCCATAAGTACGATTTCCGGACTTTCCGTTTCACATAATTCAATAGCCTCCACACCGTTACCGGCCATACCGATAATTTCAATTTCTGAAATACTTTCCAAAACGATTTTTAAGCTTTTTCGAATAAGCTCTTGATCTTCGACGATTATTGTTTTAATCATACGGCCACTCCTTCCCTTGCTACTGGAATCGAACAGCGTATCTCCGTTCCTTTTCTTAATTCTGATTCTATTGTCATTATACCACTTAGTGAACTGATGCGATCCTTCATCGTCTGCAGGCCAAAACCAAGATGAAGTGAATCGGTTCCGATTCCATTATCTTTAATTTGTAATACAAACTCGTCCTCATGGTAAGTCATTTTTACGAAAATCTCGGTTGCCAGGCCATGTCGTTTGGCGTTTGTTAGCCCCTCCTGCAAGCAACGGATACAAGTGTATTTCACTCTTTCTCCTAATTCTCTTTCCTTGCCTTCTATTAGAAATTCAACGTCTGTACCGGTATGAAGGATAAATTCATCAATAACCTGCTGATAGGATAAGGAAAGTGGCTGATGATCTTCGAGCGGTGAAATCTGGTGAATCGTTCGTCTCACATCATCTAACCCTTTTCTAGCAAGATTAGAAATTTCCTTTATACTACTCTCAGCTTCCTTTTGGTCTGCCTTCATAATAAAGGGCAGCGCGTCGAGGCTCGTAATGACCGAGGTAAAAATATGGCCAACAGTATCATGCAAGTCCTGAGAAACCCGGTTCCGTTCTTCTAAAATCGTCAACTCTTCGATTCGTTTTGAATATTGCTCTAGGGCTGCATTTTTTTCTTGGACGGATTGAATTAATTTTTTCATCTTATTGTTTGTGACGCTAATTCTGCCTAAGCAAAATCCCATCATATAAAAGAGCGATGTGTTTATGAAAATATCAATAATATTTTCGGTTAATTGATCCCCCAACCATGCACCCGTTACAAAAATAACTATACTCAACGACATCCCTATCCATAATAAGGGCCGAACTTGGCAAACATAGGCAATCATAATCAGCGGCAAATACAAGAAATCGAAGGCGCCAATAAGTTGGAATTCGTTCATCATGTAAAAAAACATGCTACTGGTTAATAACGTTTCGGTAATAAAAAAGCCTAACAAATCGATATAGCCTGGTCGGTAAAAAAGGAGTGGCACCAGATAAATTGCTACGAACCAAAAGAATAATAGCCATTTTGTAGTCGGCTCGACTGTGGAGTTCAGGACCCAGCTAGCATTATAGTAAATCCATAAAGTACGCATAAAAAACATAAACGTATCGAGCCAGTTCCAATTCCGGTTATCTAACTCTACCACCAATCCTGATCATCTACCTTCCATTCTAGTTCATGTAAAGATTATACTCATTTTTCTTAAAATTATACAAATTTAGACACTTTTGGAAGTGACTTTCGGCTAAAAGGTTTTTGTGACCTAAATCTAACCATCCGTCACTTATCGCTATTACCTTTTGCCACTAAAATGAAAACTGTAAATATTATCGAAAAAAGGATGATGGTCAATGAAAAAAGGATTAATTCGCATCGCCAGTATTTGCGTGATCAATTTTGTTCTCAATTATTTATTGCTTTTCCCGCTGGGATTGTTTAAGTATCTCGAAACCCCTGACCTAAAAATGTTTAGCTTGATCGGGATCATTATAAGTGGGATTCCTGCTTTAGCAACATTACTATTTTTAAAATTAGTAGACAGAAAACAGGTTGCCTCATTAGGTTTCCGATTTAAGCGCAAGGATTTCTTATTCTCAGTTGCTGCTATTTTTGTTACGCTAGCGATTTTTACGGTTGTTGTGATGGTATGTTCCAATATCGGGGTTGTATCAGCGAAATTCAATACGGCTGCCTTAAAGAATCCTGAATTCTATCTTTTCTTCCTCTTGGTGTTTATTACATGGTTTGTGGCAGCCTTTTACGAGGAGTTACTGTTCAGAGGCTATTTTGTTGCCAATTTAAGCTTTCTTTCTCCGAAAAAGCTGTATGTGATGACAAGTATTATTTTTATGGTTTTCCATGTTTTCCGAGGATTTGATCTGTTGAGCAACGTCCTTTTAATGTTCATGAGCTGTGTATTTTTAACCATCTATTTAAAAAGTGGCTCCATATTACCATGTACGTTTGCCCATTTAATATTTAATTTTACTAATACACATCTTGTTGGCAGTAGCGAAATTGCCTTGCTGAAATTTAATGGAGACTTGGGAATTTACAATTTAATGAATATCGTGGCCTATTCGATTGGTATGGTGTTGTTAGCGAAGATTGTATATGGAAAAAAGCTTCAAGTCAGTTTAACGAAAAATTCAAAGTTCATTTCATAATGAACAAAAAGGAGCCTCGAGTAAGGGGCTCCTTCTTTTAAATGTCGTTATACACCTTGCTCATTGTTTTAATTCCTTCTTCAATTTCCGTTTCACTTAAATGGGAGAACCCAAAGATAACTTTCGGTCTTGCTATAGGTAGATGATAATAGTAATCCGCCCGTTGCCAGGTAACCCCATGGCCCGCACATTCCTCTTCAAATTTTGCATATGCCTCTTGTGAATCCCTCCAGTTACCAAACAGATGTAGACCAGCGTTCGTATCAATCCAATCAATGGCATTGAACTGATATTTTTCTAATGAATGTTTGAAAGCCTCATATTTTTGCGAATACAACCGATTCATTCTGCGCAAGTGTCGTTCCAATTTGCCCGTTTTGATAAAAATCGCCACTGCCATCTGTTCGATTATGGATGTCGTGTACTCCCCGGATAAATTACGTGCTTTTAAAAATAGCGGCACAAGGTCCGGTGGTAGAATCGCATAACCGATTCTTAAAGAAGGGAGGATGTTTTTGGCAAAGGTTCCTAAATAGACAACACGATCATCATAATCTAACACCTTTAAAGGTTCAATCGGTCTACCTTTCCGCTGAAACTCACTATCATAATCGTCCTCAATAATGATGGCGTTTCGATCCTTCGCCCACTGCAGTAGCTTAAGGCGCTCCTCCAATTTCATGACGTGACCTGTTGGAAATTGATGACTTGGAGTCACATAAATCAAACGGCTATCCCAATCCCCCACCATCAATCCGTTCGGTTCAACCGGAATGTGGAGTAGGGAAGCGCCTGATGTAATAAAATTGGCCTGTATCGATTGAAAAGATGGTTCCTCTACAACCACTTGATCTCCGGTGTTAATTAATAGCTGCGAAAGTATCCCAATCCCTTGCATGACGCCATTTATGATAACAATGTCACGAGGGTTGACTGCCATCCCACGCGTTCGATGTAGATAGGCGGCAATGGCCTCCCTGAGTGTCAATAATCCTTGGAGATCGTAACTTCCCGTATCCATTAAAAAATTTAATTCCCTAGATGCTTGGTAAAGGGTCTTTTTCCAGTCTTCTACTGGAAATTGGTTCATATTTGGAGAAAATCCCGCTCCATCGAAATTGATGATTCCTTTTTTGGTGGTTGAGTTCCATAAGGTTGGAATTCTTTTACCCCAATCTGAAATTTGTATGCTTTTTTGTGACTTTTCCATTAGGCGCAGTTTTTGAGGAGAATAGGCAACGAAGGTACCACTTCCCTCTAAGGTGGAAACATAGCCATCTGCATAGAGCATTTCGTACACTTGCTTGATGGTGTTGCGATTTACCTGATATCTTTTCGCCATTTCCCGACTTGAAGGCAACCGCATCCCCACTTCCACCTTCCCTTCTATCATTAGATTCCTTAAGAAATGATAGATTGCTTGGTATTTATAGGGGTATTTACTATTTTTTAAGTCTAATGTGAAAAAAACATCCATTGGAACAGCTTCCTTTCACTTATAGATTGGACTAGTAAAATTATAACAAATTGGGTCTTTTTTGGAATCCAGAAACTTTGTAAACTGTGGAAGAATTATCTAATAGATAGGAGAATATAAAAATGAAATTATATGTATTGATTTATGACGGATACGCTCACTTTGAAGCCGATTTAATTGGTTGGATGAAAGGGCGCTCTGATGAGCTCGTAACGGTATCGTTAAGAGAGACTGAAATTACAAGTGCAGAGGGATTCATTTTAAAACCTCATCTCTTGATAGATCAAGTGAATGTAAATGATGTCGATGCGTTTATTATTCCGGGTGGCGATTCCCCATCCGTTTTAGGGGATGAAAAGCTACGGAAACTTTTAAAGCAATTAAACGAAAGAGAAACATTGATCGGTGCTATTTGTTATGGTCCACTTTTATTAGCGGATGCTGGTATTTTAAAAGATAAGAAGTTTACAAGTTCGGTTGCTACCGATTTAGAATTATTTGCTCATTTTAATGACGGGCATTTTATCAATGAAGGTGTTGTTGTCGATGGCCATATTGTGACCGCAAAAGGCGATGAGTACGTTGATTTTGCCTTAACCGTATGTCGGATGGCCCAAGTTTCCAACGAAAATGCCTTAAACTATTGGGCGAAATTTTTCAGAAGTAAGGAGTTAGTTGGTCAATGAAAAAGAAGGTAGCCATCATTGGGATTGGTGCATTAGGGGAGGGTGTAGGTTTGAATTGGAGGAGCTGCGGAAGGGAAAGTTTGGGTTAGTAACTTGGATTTTTGTGGCGGTAGGTTTCTGGTGGTTTTTCCATGAAACCTACCGAACCACAGACAACATTGCTAATTACCTTTTTTCCATGAATCCTTTAGCGATACGATACGGTTAAATTGCAAGTTTCCATCTATAGACTCCTTGTCTAGAGTAAAATACCCATGACGGATAAATTGAAACTTGTCTTCTGAATTCGCCCCCCTAATCGAAGGTTCAAGAATACCATTTCGAAGCACTAGCCGTGAGTTCGGATTGATTCTTTCATCCCAATTCTTCTCCGTATCCTCATCCAACAACAACCGTTCAAACAAATGAATTTCTGCTTTTTCACCGTGCTCAGCAGATACCCAATGTATGGTGCCTTTTACTTTTCTCCCCGTAAATCCTGAGCCGCTTTTTGTCTCAGGGTCATAGGTGCACCGTAGTTCGATTATTTCATCGGTCGTTTCATCCTTAATGACTTCGTGACATTTGATAAAATAAGCCCCTTTTAAGCGAACTTCTTCACCAAGAGATAACCGTTTAAAGCCTTTCGAAGGAGTTTCCATAAAATCTTCTTGTTCAATAAAAATTACCTTCCCAAAAGGGACGTTTCTTTTACCAAGATCGGGGTTTTCTGAATTATTTTCAATCTCTAAAATCTCGGTTTCCCCTTCTGGATAGTTGGTAATGACCACTTTTAGTGGGTTTAACACCGCCATAATCGTATTGACCTTTGCTTTCAGCTCATTTCTCAGCGAGCTTTCAAGCATCGAAAAATCAACGGTGCTTTGATGCCGGACTAGCCCAATACTTTCGACAAAATCACGAATACTTTCTGGTGTAAATCCACGGCGCCTCAACCCTTTAATGGTTGGAAGGCGGGGGTCATCCCAGCCATCTACATATCCCTCCGCGACTAACTCACGCAAATAACGTTTACTCGTGACAACTCCTGTTAACGTCACACGTCCAAATTCACGTTGTTTCGGTGGATTAGGAATATCCAATTCATTAAGCACCCACTCATAAAGAGGGCGATGATCCTTAAATTCAATCGAACATAAGGAATATGTTACCCCTTCCATCATATCTTGAATCGGATGGGCAAAATCATACATGGGGTAGATGCACCAATCGCTGCCTGTTCGATAATGATCAGCATGAATAATTCGGTAAATGATTGGATCCCTTAGATTGATATTGGGGGAAGTCATATCGATTTTGGCCCTTAATACCATCGAAGCAGTTGGAAACTCTCCATTTTTCATCCGATAAAATAAGTCCAGATTTTCCTCAATAGTCCGATTGCGATAAGGACTATTTTTCCCCGGCTCGGTTAACGTTCCTCGATATTCAGTGATTTCTTCCGGTGATAGTTCGCAAACATAGGCTTTGCCCTTTTTGATTAATTTCACGGCAGCTTCAAAAATCTCCTCCGAATAATCCGAACCATAGAAAATTCTTTCCCCTGGACTGTAGCCCAGCCAGTTCATATCCTCGATAATCGAGTTAACGTACTCAATGTCTTCCTTCAGCGGATTCGTGTCATCGAAACGGAGATTAAAGTGACCACCGTATTTATTCGCCAAGGTATAATTAATATGAATCGCATAAGCGCTCCCGATATGGAGATAGCCGTTTGGTTCAGGTGGAAATCTTGTCACGATTGGGTCACTCAGATTGATTTCCTCTTCCAGCAATTTTTCGATGTCCATCATGATTCCTCCTTATTTTTGGTAAAATTTTAGCCAATAAAAAAAATCCCACCCCCAAGACGTTTAAGTCTTGGGGACGAGATTTGTTGTCGCGGTGCCACCCCAGTTTATTTATATGTTGCCATATAAACCTTGTCAGGTACGGCATGGTCCATTTCCACAATGCTTATACCCTAGCCCGTTAACGGGAGCATCCGTCACACTATCACCTACTCGGATCCAATGCGCAGCTCAGAGCCTTGTTTCAATAACGGATTTCTTGCTCCTTTTCAGCTGCCGGAGCTCTCTGCCGAAGAATTCCTATTATCTACTCTTCTCTTCATTGCCTTTAAATTTCTACTATATTAGCATGTGTAGGATGTCATGTAAAGATGTATTAGCCCATTATTTATCGACCATAAATCTTAATAAATCCCCGATAATGATGTCATCTGAAAGCGTCAGCTCTTGTCTTACTTTATCTAAATAAGGTTTACAAACCGGTATATCCAGCACATTCCCATCCTTCTTGTTATAACAAAGGTTGTTTTTATAAAAATACTTTTGCGAAATAAAACTGCCGTCCCTGAAAATGACGGGGTGATCACTGTCTCGTGTAAAAAGATTATGACCGAATGAATAGCCATTCTCAGACTTGATTCCAAGAAGATGAAGGAGGGTCGGCCGGATATCGATTTCTCCCCCTTGGGTGGTAATCGTCTCCCCTTCTTGACCGGGAACGTGAATGATTAAAGGAATTCGTTGTTGGTTCATATGGTTGACCAGATCATTTTTTTCGCCCAATAGCTCACTAAGACCTTTTTCATATTTCTCAGAAATACCGTAGTGGTCGCCGGCTAACACAAACACAGTATTTTCATACATTCCTTCTTGTTTTAATTTGGCAAAAAACGTTTCAAGAGCTTGATCCATATAGCGAACCGTCGTTACATAGCGATTCACAACATCTACATCTGTATCTGCTTCGTCAATAAACCTATCATGCTCATCCAGCAGAAACGGAAAATGATTCGTTAACGTAAGGAATTTCGCATAGTACGGTTGGGGTATTTTCTTTAAGTGCTTAATGGATTGAGTAAAGAACGGTATATCCTTAATTCCATAATTGATGGAGTTTTCGTCCGTTACAATGTAATCTTCCTTTGAAAAAAATCGGTCATAGCCCAGTGTTTGGTACATGACATCACGATTCCAAAACGTCGGCACATTGCCATGAAAGACAGCCGCGTAATAAGGCTGATTATCTTTTAAAATATGCGGCAAACTATAGAACGTATTTTCCGGTCTTCTGACAAATACCGAGCCACTTGCTAATGGGTAAAGACTGGTATCAATCATAAATTCAGCATCGGATGTTTTTCCTTGGGCGGTTTGATCAAAGACATGATCAAAATAAAAGCTATGTTCTATTAAATCGTTTAGAAATGGCGTAATTTCCTTGCCATTCACTTTCTGATTGATGACAAAGCCTTGAGTCGATTCCAAACTGATTAAGACGATATTTTTCCCTTTGGCGATTCCAAACAAGTCCGTTCGTTCCGAATCTTTTTGCTGCAGGTACTCTTGTGCCGTAACAACATCTGCCTCTGTGGCAATGAGCCTCTGTAGTGGTGCTTTTATTCCTAGGGCAATATCATATAAATGATAATTTAATGGTCCCAATGATTTGACCATTTGCCCACGGTCATAAGATTCAGAAAAAAGATGAACAGATTTGACCAAACCTAGACCAATCGTTAAAACTACTAATGCCGAACCAACTGAGACATACTTCCTTTTGCTTTGCGTTGAAACGGTAAGGATTGACCCCGACTTTATCAGCAGCATCGCAACAATAACGAGATCCATAAACAAAAATAGATCCCATGGACTCATTAATTCAACTGTACTAGCACTTAAGCCACCAACATTATTAAATTGAAAAAGAATCGGAGCGGTCACAAAGTCATTGTAAAACCGATGATAAAGTAAATCCCCATATAGAATGCCGGTACCAACCAAAAGCAGTCCATATAATAGAAAGCGGTTTACCTTATCACCAAAATAAAAACTCATTCCCATCAACAAAACGAGTGACCCAATCGAATTTGTTAAAATGAGAACCAAATCAAAAAATGATTGAATGCGTAAATTAAAGCCGACAAAGCATACCACGACTGTTTTTAGCCATAGGATGCTAGCCACGATTAAGGTGAGTTGTAAACCAGTCAAATTATCTAATCGTTTTCTTTGAGCGATCATATTATACTTGCTCCACTTTTGTATATATGGTTTGTTGAAGAATGGCTAAAGCCTTTTCCATTTCCGCCATGGAAAGATTGGCCATTAAGGCTAGCTGTATCCAATTCCGTTCCAATAAGTAATCACTTTCATAGCTAAGTAGTACTCCCTTATCCCTCAGCTGATCGCCAATGGCTCTAGAGGAAATGAATTCAGGTAGCGGAATGGTGATAATCCCCGGTGAGTAATTTCCATCCCCCAACACATCGAAACCGGATTCGAATAACCTCTTTTTAACAGCATTCGCTACTGCGTACTTCGTTTCCAAATCGACTCTATTTAATGCCTCATATAAGGCATAAATAAGGTTCGAAGAATGGGTATAAGGAATGCTATTAGAAAGTGCATATTGCCCTAAGTCTAAATATCGCGGAATCGCTTTATTTGGTCGAATGGGCTCCTGATGAAAAACGATGGCTAAGCCTGGGTAAGAGCCTAGTCCTTTACCACTTACCGTACTGGCTAAAAATACATCTTTAAAGTCGACAGGTACGACACCAACCGAACTGCATGCATCCACACATAGTTTAATTTGGTACATTTTCGTTAATTCTAGTAAACTAGGTAAATCATAAAGATAGCCCGTTGATGTTTCACAATGAACCGTCCAAATCCATTGAATATCAGGGTGCAGGATGAAATAACTTTCTATTTCGTTTAGTGACACCTTTTGGTTCCATCTTTTTTCTATTTTATAAAACGCTAATCCGTGTCTTTCCCCATGATCGATGAGACGATAACCAAATTCTCCGTTGGCGATAATTAATCCTTTCCCCGGAAGAGTCTTAATCTGTGCAGCGACTAGATCATTCGCGAGCGTTCCTGTCCCAACGGCTATTTGGACATTGTTCGCATGAAAGAGTTGGCAAAGCTTTTCCTGTACTCTGTTCATTATTTCGATAAAATCACTGGCACGATGAGAAATAGCGGATTTCATAAATGCTTGTTGGACTTCTTTATGAATGGCTACGGGGCCTGGAAGAAGGTTGATTTGCTCGGATGATTCCTGTTTATCGACCATCATCTTCGAGAACGCTTTAGAGGTTGTTTCAAACTTTTCCTTCGTTAAGTACATCGGTTGAAACATTGCCCCTTCCGTCCCAACCATTGGTCCAAACGGTTGGAAACCGATTCTTTTGTATAATCTGATTTGGCGGTCAGTCCCGGAAATCAGCGCCATATTATAGCTTTGATCCAAGCAATAGCTCACAAGAGAATCCACTAGTTGATAAAATACCCTCGTTTTCCGATAGTCCTTTTTCACGGAAAGCAGTCGGATTTCACATGGTTTCGCATTCTCCGGTAAATATTTATCTAAGTTATCTAACTTATAATCTAGGGAAAACGGACGATTGGCACGAACCGCAATCATTCCGACAACTTCCGCTCCATCCTTTGCAATGATATAAACATTTTCTCTATCAAATTTATCAACTAAACGTCTGTCTTCGTTATGTTGATGCTGGGGAATTTCTTCGACGAACGTTTCATAATTTAACTGATAGATTTGATCCATTTCTTTCGCGTCTGTTGCGATTTTATATGTTAAAGTATGGGATTCCATATTCCAACCTCCTCTAGCCAAAATGAAGTGGAGTGATTATTTTCACTGTATTATATATTCATATAGAAAGGATTCACCGTTTCGGTAGAATCTTGGATCGTAAATACCGAGTTGGTTTCCATTATCAATGATGACGACAAATGGTGACCATTGGTAAAGGGTCTTAGCTTTTGGGTTTTGGGCAAACAAATATTCTAGGTCGGCGTCCTCTTTAGATTGAAGTACATATTGGGTTTTTTTAGCCAAGAAAATGCCATCCTGAAAGATCGTTACAGTGCCATTATGTTTCGTAATAACCTGAAATGTAGTAGGAATAAAACCGGCTGATAAAGCAACTTGGTCATATTCATGACTGTATTTTTGAACAAAATAATAGCCTTGCAGACTTTGTATGACAACATGAAGGGCCATGAGAAGAAAGGCTACTTTAAAGTATTTAACCCGCTTCGCTGTTGTTTTCCTAGATAATAAAAAGGCACTGCCCATGATCATCCAAAATACAAAGTCTATAATCGGAATAGTTCCAAACGTGATTCTCTCATTTGAAAAAGGTTCTAAATAACCAGTTCCCCAGGCGTTAAATAAATCACTCGTAGTATGGATTACGACGGCGATCCAGCCGAGGAAAAAAAGCCGCTTATCATTTACTTTAAAGAATAGTCGACAAATGACATAGAAAAGCAACGCCCAAATCGGTGTTAAAAAAATAGAGTGAGTGATACCGCGATGCCACATTTGATAAAGCCCGGCAGTATCCCAAACTTGGGAAATCACATCACTGTCAGGTATTTGACTGGCGCCAACGGCCGTGAGCAAATAGGCCATTTTG
Organism: Pseudoneobacillus rhizolycopersici; assembly: GCF_054786815.1. Classification (NCBI taxonomy): domain Bacteria; kingdom Bacillati; phylum Bacillota; class Bacilli; order Caryophanales; family Bacillaceae; genus Pseudoneobacillus; species Pseudoneobacillus rhizolycopersici. The sequence goes on from NZ_JBTOOE010000011.1 coordinate 24,367, forward strand.
GTTCGTTTGTCCATTTTATCTTTATTGATTGTCCCGTATAATGAAAGACCAAACAAGGTATGAGTAATCGTATCCAGAGCTATATCCCCTTCCTATTTTCTTGTTAAATGTGGGATGATGACGATGATTAGTAAAATCATTAGGCCAATCGCAAAATCATTTTCGCCCACTATCCAGGCTGTGATAGGAATGGAAATCATCGAAATGAGGCCAGTAATGGTGAAGTTTTTTACTAGTAAGTAACCTATTCCTACACAAGCCCCTACAACCAAAATGGCAACTGGAACGAAATAAAGGGTTATCGCCAAATAAACAACGACTCCCTTTCCACCTTTAAAACCGAGATGGAGCGGCCAGATATGTCCAATTAATAAACATAATGCACTAACCAATAGCATCCGATCATTTTGCGGGAATAAGGCAGACGTGATTAAAAGAGCAATCAGCACCTTTGTAGCATCAATGATGACTGTGTACAAAAATCCTTTCTTCCCTAGCTGTCTCCCGGCATTTCGGGCACCAACATTACCACTGCCAAGCTTACGAATATCTTTTCCAACCATCCATTTGGTTAAATAATAGGCACCCGTTATGCTACCAAGGAAATAAGAAAATAGAATGACCGAGATCACTTTTGCAATCATACCATTTCCTTCAATTCCCTATGATTTTCAGTCCAAGTTATTCGCTGCATCCTATTCATCGGAATCAACTCACTTTATTTTTGTTTTATATTAAATTTCGATTCACTTAGAATAATTTCCTTTATTTATTGTCAAGTATAGGAAACCATTCGTGTTTTAACCATATCATCTACCTCTTTGGTCAATTTTACCATGTTCATTAAAAATCGGGTAATTAAAAAACCGGGAATATGTACTCCATGAAACATACACAATCCCAGTTTATGAACTAGCTTTTTAAGCAAGATTTTCTTTATAAAGATAAGCAATCGAAAAAATAAAGCCGGTCAAAAAAGTACCAATGGTAAGCAATGAGATACTTGATAAATAATAGGATACTAGACTACTAAATAAGGTAAAAAATAGCCATCTATTCGAGGACTTCATTTCCCATTCACCTCGATTGCCTCCTTGGACTCCCAATAATATTCAGTGAAGATGTCTGAAAAGGCATCTATAGTCCTTGTCAGTTCCTCCAGATTATTGTCTACCCCGCCAACCTCGATTAAAATGGCTCGGTTGGAAATGTCTTGGTTATAAACTCCATTTCCTTCACTTTTCGGTTTCAAAAAGACACCTCTGCTAATACCTGGATATTTCTCTTCCAACCTTTTATTCAATTCCTCTGCAAATTGTTGATTTTGCTCGTAATTTTTATTCTCTTTGCCAATGATAAAATAAATTCTAGCGTATGGTTTCCCATTTATGGTTTTAGTCGTTTTTTCCTTTCTTTGCGAATCCCGATGAATATCGATGAAATATTCTAGTTTTTTATTTTTATTGGCACTTGCCTCGACAATATCGCCTGAAAGCGAATAAGAATCATAATAATCAAGATTACGTTTATGAAGCGCCTGGGTCATATTGGTTTGATCATGTTCGACGCCAATTCCCGCTTTTTGCAGATTGTTACTAAGTCTTTTACCAAGTCCCACTACATTGACACGCGGATCCGAACTGATAGCGTCATTGATACTTTTTGGATTCTTTATGTAGGGAAGATAGGATTCCCAACTGTGAGTTTGGTAAATAAAGACCGTTTTCTCTTGAGAGTTCGAAAATGGAGGTTGAGTAGATTCATCAAGTACGGTATTTTTTATATTTTCCTCCACTAGTTCCCGTTCCTTCAATAGAACATCCAATGGTGGTGATGATTCGTATGGCAGCGTGGCAAGCGTGGTCCCCTCACCAGCCACAACAATTTCAATATCAAACAAACTTAAACCAGGCAATTCATTACCTAAAAAAGTTCTCGTGTCAGTCGGCTTAATATTCGTTGCTAGATGGAATATGGTACTTGTCATATTTGAAATAGTGAAAAGATCCTTCTCACCATCCATTATTTGATAAAAATAATGATTTTCTGCTCGTAGGAAATTCAAAAGGACATTTTGCTGTCCTAATTCACCGAAATTAATATGTATTCCCTTGGAGTCAATTTTGATATTCATGAAAATAATGATGCCAATAAGAATGAAAGTAAACAAAACGCCTAAGATTGTGTGATAGATAACTTTCCAAATACTTTGCCTCATCTTTGTTTTCACCCCTTAAAAGATGTATATGTTCTTAAAAGGGGGATATGGCAAGCAATTTTGCGACAGAATCCATTTTTCACCCAAATCCCGATTTATTTAGGCAGTTGGGCATATGTGGCGAAAGTTGGGCATATCTGCAAAGACTTGGACATATATGAAAAAAGTTGGGCATATGTGGCGAAAAGTTGGGCATATATCTGAAAAGTTGGAAATAAGTATCGAAAAGTTGGGCATAAATTTTCAGAGTTGGGCATATCTGCAAAAACTTGGACATACCAGCCAAAAGTTGGGCATATAAATTTTCCTAAATGGGTGCAATATGATGTTTTAGCCTAAAAACCATAAAAAGTACTTGAAAATACCTCATTTTCATAAAAAACTACCCCAAAATAGCAAATTTTTTATAAAAAAAATGTTCAGACTCCACTTTTGATTGATTTTCTAAAAAAATCACTTATTTTTACTCTTTCGCTTTCTTCCTCAGACATTTTTTCCCTGCCTTTTAAAATCTAATTTTATATCTCACTTTGTTTATTTTTACGATAAGACAGATAGGCATCTTTGTCTTTCAGATGTTCTGGAATATCATCTTTCTCATGTAAATAATCATTGGAAGCATCCTTTACGTTATCAGGCTTTGGTGCAAGTGTTTTCCTAATTTCGTTAAGAAGGTAAACCCCTCTAAATAAACAGCCAACTACAATACCAAACGCGATGAAACCGCCAATTAGCGGACCCATCAATAGCAAAAGATAACCTAATATTGTAGATAGAATGATTGATAATAATAAATACACCACGCCACCCTCTCGTTTCTGAATGATCTCATTACATACAACAATTCTCTTATTTTTCATTTAATCATATAATCTTTTTTTCTAAATCATCCAGTCGTCTATGAATCCGGTAAATAATCGGAGGATACGCTATTTCGATGATCAATATCCACACAATAATTGGCCTCACCCTATTTATAGGATTGCTTTGAATAATTATATCATATTAGCACACCAAAATATTCCATATACGAAGTAGGGCTAAACTCATATTCCGTACTCATAGGAAATATAGATTCATAAAATTTACTCAAATGGAAAATTTGACTTGGAAATACACAGTATATCCTTTACGATAAAAATAACATTAAGGTACATCTTAGAATGCTAGTGAGTTAAAATTGATTGGAGGTATCAAATAAAATGCGGTTATCTAAGTCGTTTTGGGCAATCATTATTCTACAGCTTTATATGATTCTATTTTTACTTCTCCATGATTGGGTGAAAATTGGCCCTTTTACTGACCCGGTTGGGTTTGGTGATGAAAATACTCTTGGTGAAGCTATTTTTCAGACAGCAGTCAACACGCTCCCTATTTTAATCGGATTTATACTAACTTTAATCTACATGGGAAAAAGATTTCCTTTGGCTGCCAAAATTTACATTTGTCTTCTCTATCCGATTTACATGTTCGGTGAGTTCCAAGCTTGGTGGCTACCTTATTTTTTTGGAAAGACCTTGGGAAGGGACTTTGATGGAGTAGTTGAGCGCTATGAGGTTATGTTCGGAAACACTCATGCCTTTTTACCACCATTAAATGGGATCGTTATTAATACAGCACATGTGATCCTGCATCTAAGTACAGTATTGGTGTTTCTATTATTTTTGTATATTTTTAGGTCTTCTGGTAGTGGGAAAGTGACTCGTAATAAAAACCTATCGCAGTAAACATTTTAATTGTAAGCATGAGCTTTGAACTAGAACTTGTATCTTGTTTTTTTGGGGAGTGAGTGTCTATTTGCGGACATACAATCCGTTATTTCACCATTTTAGGCACTTTTAACAAGGAATGCGGACACTGGTACCTCTATTACCCCAAAATTAGCAAACTTTTTAGGCTTTTTAAGACAATAACGGATCTTATGTCCGCAACAGCCCATAAATACCGTCATTTTTAGGAAATAGCGGATTCTATGTCCGAAAAAAAACATGTTGCATGTTTTTTTTGTGGTAAAAGTCCATCAAAGTGAAGTTTGTTCCTTAGTAATATGCAAAACCCGCCACAATGTAGTGGCGGGTCCTTCTTATTTTATCGTAGTGTTTTTAATGCTCCGCTCCAAGCAATAACTTCTTCTAGCATCGCATTAATATTATTTAGATGTAGATCTTGTGGTTTAAATTCCGTTCCATTAACAAAATCGGTAAATAAACTTAAAGTTGGATGGGTGCGGACATCAGCCACTTTTAATTCTCCTAGAATCCCACGTAAATGTTCAGCTGCACGAGCTCCACCAGTTGAACCATAACTTACGATACCGGCAGCTTTGTTATTCCAAGCTTCACGCGCAAAATCAAGAGCGTTCTTTAATGCCCCCGTAATACTGTGATTGTATTCTTGAACGATGAATACGAATCCATCAAGGTTTGCAAGTTTTTCATTCCAAGCTGCTATTCCTGGTTCGGATCCATCAGTTGTTCCTAAAAACGGAAGATTAAAGTCAGCAATGTCGACAATTTCATAATTCGCATCCCCACGTTTGTCAGCAATTCCTTTAACCCACTCTCCAACTTGTGGACTTACACGTCCTTGACGTGTGCTACCTAAAATGATACCTATGTTTAATTTTTCTGTTGTCATCGTTTCTTCCTCCTTCGTTTGTTTCCCAAATAGTTTGTCTAAAAAGCCCATTTATTACACCACCTGTACGTTTGATTCTTTTTGTATTTCTTTCCGAACGCTTGGAGCTATTTCCATCGCTAACAACTCAATTCCTTCAGCGATTTTTTTGAATGGAATTCCACCGATATCGATCTGTACCATTAAACGTTGATGGCCAAAAAGTTCGTATTGATGAAGAATTTTTTCGACAATCTGTTGCGGACTTCCCACAAACAACGCAGTATTCGGAGCTGCCATTTGCTCAAAATCGGATTTTGTGATTCTAGCACTCATCATGCCTCGCTGACGATTAACGTAATTCCAGTAATTAGAATAATACGGATAAAATTCATCCTTTGCTTGTTGGGTTGTCTTTGAGAAATACCCGTGACCCGTAACTCCTACCTTCAGTTTCTCTAACTCATGTCCTGCCTCAATGCCAGATTGACGATATAGGTCAATCAGTGGTTTAAATCGTACAGGTTCGCCACCGAGTATAGCTAAAGTCATTCCGACACCTAATCTGCCCGCACGAGCTGCACTTTCTGGAGTCCCCCCTACACCAGCCCAAATAGGTATCTGGTCTTGTAAAGGTCGTGGAGCAATCTCAGCATTTCTTAACGGAGAGCGAAAACGTCCATCCCACGTAACTCTCTCGTTTTCGTTAAGTTTTAAGAATAATTCTAGGTTTTCCGAGAAAAGAGCGTCATAGTCATTAATGTCATATCCAAATAGAGGGAAAGATTCTATAAATGCCCCGCGTCCAGCAATGATTTCAGCACGTCCATCTGAAACCAAATCCAAAGTAGCATAGTCTTCAAACAGGCGAACAGGATCAATCGTGCTTAATACAGTCGTTGCACTTGTTAACTTAATTTGTTTTGTTCGCCCAGCAATCGCTGCTAAAACAACCGGAACGGCTGAAGTCGCATAATCTAAGCGGTGATGTTCACCAACTCCAAACACATCAAGTCCAGCTTCATCGGCGAGTTTAGCAGCTTCCATTATTTCCTTCATTCTTTGACTGGCACTAATGGGTGTACCTGTTAGCGGATCCGTACTTATATCTCCTAATGTATAGAGACCGATTTCTATCCCCTTATTATTGGCTCCTTCAACTTTTTGCATGATAAGTCACTCCCTCCAGCTTAAACTTTTAGGACAATTCGGTTTCCTGAAGGGTCGGATGTAACATAAGAACCATTTTCTTCTGTAACAGTTGCACCAATACCCTTTAACTGATCAACCGTTTTATTTCTCTTGTCCTCATTTGCCAGCATTAATGTATAGGATTTAAGTCCAACACTGTTAGGAGCTGGTGTTGGGGCACCTACACCGTTCCAAGTATTTAGTCCGATATGGTGATGGTATTTGCCATCTGAGATAAATAATGCTTGGGCACCATATCGGTTTACGACTTCAAATCCAAGTCCCTTCGTATAGAACTCTTCTGTCTTTTTTAATTCTGATACGTGCAAATGGATATGTCCCATCACCGTTTCGGCAGGTAGGCCTTTCCATGACTGCTGTTTTCCACCAGCAAGAAGGTCCTGAAAATTCAATGGATCGACAGTCATTGCCACTTCACCATTACTCCAATTCCATTCGGTAGGGTCCCGGTCGATGTAGATTTCAATTCCATTTCCGTCCGGATCATTTAAATAAAGTGCCTCACTGACAAGATGATCGGAAGAACCAAATCGCAATCCAATTTCTAAGAAATGTTGCACGATTTTTGCTAAATCAGAACGCTTAGGAAGAAGAAGTGCGTAGTGATATAATCCAGTCGTTCTTCCTTGTTTCGGAACAACGTTTGTTGGTTGTTCAATGGATAGTAAAATGGTTTTTCCGTCCGCCGTAAGGCTTGCGGAACGGTCTGTTTGTTCCAATACCTTAAATCCAATAACCTTTTTATAAAAAGCTAACGAACGTTGTAAATTTTCTACCTTTAAAGTTACTTGACCTACAAATGTGATCGGTTCACGATGAAAATTCATTTCCGTTTCCTCCTTATTATCAAGCTTTTTCTGAACGGAACAGTACATTATCTAAAGCTAAAATGGATTTGTTTGTTGCAGCAAGATAGATTGAAATGACCAATAAAGCTAAATCAAGCTCATAGCCTGCCATTTGCCCATTTCCAAGGAATCCAATAGCGAGCTTTACTTTTATAATGGCAACCGCTAAAACAATCGCAAATAATATGGAAATAATTCTTGTACCTATTCCCAGAACAATAGCGATGCCGCCAATTAGCTCAATTAAAGCTACCAGATACGCAGTAAAACCAGGAAGACCTAGATTTTCAAAAAATCCAACCGTATTTTCTATACCACCTTGAAACTTTGCTAATCCATGTATTAAAAAGGTTGCCCCTAAAAATACTCTTAAAATAGTTGCTACGACTTCATTTTTTCTTAACATTTACTTAACTCTCCTTCGTTATGTTGTTAACTAACAAATTTAATATACAATTTATTAGTTGGTTACTTTATGTAAGTAAGTATATTATTATACCATACTAAAGTCAAGTAAGTATTTTATATTATGTAATTTAATTATTTGTATATAGTTTAATAAGATCATTCGTTTTAATAACACAAAAAGGGATCTAACTACATAGCATGTGCAGTAGTTGTATCCCTTCTTAACATTTTTATTTTAAATTAGCCTTTTATACCACTGAGATGCCGCTTCCACTTCTTCAAGGGTCAATTGATGGCCTCTGTTTTCCCAATGTATCTCTACATTCGCATTCGCTTTTTCTAATAAGGACTGCAATTCGGCTGATTCCTGCGGTGAACAAATCGGATCATTTGTCCCAGCTCCAATAAATACAGCCTTCCCAGATAAATCAGGTAGTTCAATCCCTCTTCTTGGTACCATTGGATGATGAAGGATGGCCGCTTTTAAAGCATTTTGATAATGAAATAATAAACTTGCTGCAATATTGGCTCCATTGGAGTAACCAATTGCGATTATATTATCACGATCAAATTCATATTCCTTAGCCGCCTCATCAAGAAATGCGTATAATTCTTTCGTGCGGAATATGAGGTCTTCTTCATCAAAGACTCCTTCAGCTAATCTTTTAAAAAATCTTGGCATTCCATTTTCTAAAATATTTCCTCGGACACTTAAAACCGAAGCTTCCTCATCAATTCTTCCTGCTAGAGGTAGTAAATCTAATTCATTACCTCCTGTTCCATGCAACAAAAGTAAAGTAGGCTTTGTTAAATCTTTTCCTTTATTAAATATGTGCTTCATGATTGATCTCCCTTCAAAACAAGAATTTAGATATTCGGTATGATTTCATAGAAAAATTGATTATGAACGAACTTCTCGCACCTTTATAGGTATTAATCTGCGCTCAAGTTGTTCTCTATATTGTTCATATTGACTTGGAAGCATTAATTTTTCACCCATTGTTTCTTGTGATTCATCATGAGCAAAACCTGGAGGATCCGTTGCAATTTCAAAAAGAAGTTCCCCATGCTCTCTAAAGTAGATAGCATTAAAATAATTTCGATCCTGTACAGGTGTCACACCATATCCGTTCTCTGCTACATACTTTTGCCAATCTAATTGATCTTGGTCGTCTTTTGCGCGCCAAGCAATGTGGTGAACGGTTCCAACACCCATTTGCCCACGACCGATAGGAGTTTGTTTAACATCAATGATATTTCCTATATCTGCAGTGGAACGAAACCGAGCGAAATCTCCTTCTTTTCCAATTTGTTCAAGTCCCATTACTTTTTCCAGTAATTCTGCAGTTTTGTTAGGCTGGCTGGAAAATAGAATAGCTCCTCCAAAACCTTTTATCGCCACTTCTGGTGTAACACCAGCAAACGTCCAAGTATTCACTTCACCTTCTTCGCGTTCCACGATTTCTAAATGAAGCCCATGAGGATCATTAAATTGCAAATACTCTTCACCAAATCGTTCCGTTTTAGTGAAAGAAATTTGAAACTTTTCTAATCTCTGTTCCCAGAAGCCGAGAGCACCTTTTGGAACAACATAAGAAGTTACTCCTACCTGCCCGTCGCCAACTCTCCCTGGATAGGCGTTAGCCCACGGAAAGAAAGTAATGATGGTTCCAGGTTTTCCACCTTCATTACCAAAATACAAGTGATAAGTACCCGGATCATCAAAATTAACCGTTTGCTTTACTAAACGTAAACCTAACACTCCTGCATAAAAATCTACATTTTCCTGTGGATGTCCTACAATTGCAGTAATATGGTGAATCCCCATTGTTTTTTTACTCATTTATTACCACTCCTTTATTAGCTCGTTTATTTTGAAAACTTGATAGTTTATTTTGACCTGATAGTTGAAAATGCAATCTAACGCTTCTATTTATCTTTAATTACAATATCTTGAATCTGAGATAATAATAATTTATAATATCTTATATGTCAATGTTATTCGTTAAATTAAAGGGAAAGGATTCATTTTATGGATGGAAACAATTATTGTAGATGAAGAAGTTGCATCTGTAGGAACCTTCAATATCGATACACGAAGTTTTCGTTTAAATTTTGAAGTCAGTAGCGAAGCAGCAGATAAAAAAAGAACTGTAGACGGTCCAATTACACTACAGTTCTTTTGTTTGGATAAAATCATGCAAGCTTAGTCTATTAAGTTATGGGGTAGTTTTTAGGGCCTCGGCAAATCTTTTGATCCCTTCATTAATAGATTTTTCATTCTCTCTAGCAAAAGTAAATCGTACATAACCTTTTTGAGATCCCATTGTCGATCCGGGGACAAAGATGACTCCTTTTTTTAGAGCATTTTCCAATAATTTCATTTCGTCAACTTCCCTCTTTAATTTACACCAAATATGGATTCCACCCTGAGGTATCGTAAATTCGACTTTATCATGTAAGAAAAGTCTAAGACTCGTAATGATTTGATTTCTCCGTATTTCTAATTCCTTTACTAGTTTTTTTATATGTGAATGAAAATGTCCTGACTCTAAAAAATCATTCGCAATCCATTGCGTAAAGCTGGCATGGCCAAAATCGATGATTTGTTTAGCATCCGATAACCTCTCTATAACCGATTTTGGTCCAACTATCCAACCAATTCTTAAACCCGAAGCAACGATTTTTGATAAAGAACTAATGTATAGGACATTACCATGTTTATCTAGTGATTTTAAGGTTGATACTTGTTCTCCGTTATAAGAAGTTAAACTATACGGATCGTCTTCCACCACAGGTATCCCATGTTCCGAAGAGATATCTAAGATAGTCTTCAGCCTAGTTTCTTTTAGGAGAGTACCGGTTGGATTTTGAAAAGCTGGATTTAAAAAGATCATTCGGATACGATGTTTTTTAAGTAATTCCAATAACTCATTCGGATTTAGCCCATCGCTATTGACAGGTAAATAGAAAATTTTCAAACCTGCCGATTTAAATATCGGCAAACTATAATGATACGATGGATCCTCGATTACCACGGCATCACCAGGTTTTAATAAACACTGAACGACTAAGTGTAGGGCTTGTTGTGCTCCAGACGTAATCAGGATAGAGGAGGGATTTGTTTCAATATCTCGGAACTCATTCACATGCTTGGAAATCGTATTCCGTAATATTGCATTTCCCTGTGGATGATCATAACCAAGCCTTCCAATAAAGGATCTCGTTGATGTAATCTCTCTAAAAGATTCCAGCGGAAAAAGATCTTCCGATAATTCCCCACTGGCTAGATTGATGAGCTTTTGCTCTTCCATCTCTTTACGTATTCTTTGAGTGACCGGTAAATTGGGTAAAAATGAACCAGCTTCTATGTACCTGTTCCAACTTGGAATACGTTTTTTGGTTATCCCCCATATATCCTTACTGATCATTGTACCACTTCCACGATTGCGTTGAATAAGCCCATTTGATTGGAGTTCATCATAGGCTGATACGACAGTACTTCTATTAATATTTAACTCTTTTGCTAAGTATCTCTCCGAGGGTAGCGGTTTATCCTGTGGAAAAGTTCCGTCCGCAATACCATTTTCAATATATTCAGCAAGTTGTTTGTATATCGGTTTCTTCGCATCTCGGTTAGGTTTCCAATCCATTAGTCACATTCCTTTTAATTAAAATTGTAACCTTACACACCATAGCCTAGCTTGGTTAAATCTCCAGCTAAATTAAATAACCTATTGAGTCATTACGACCAATAGGTTATAAAAAGAAAAACTAAATAAATTTAATATACACGCCGAGGGCTAATAAAGAAATTAAAATAACTACTACATATATTAAAGTCAAGTTGGTTGTATTTCTTTTTGTTGCACTCCGATAATTGCTATCACTTTTTCCCGTTAGCAATAAGGTTCCTATAAAAGAACCAATTAAAATAATGATGACCAAGGTTACTAATATTTCCATTATACACCTCTTTGTTGTTAGGTAAAAAAAATAACCTATACTCTTTTATATGAAGATAAATAAAAGATGAATTCAAATAATCATTATAAAATAAATATTAATATTTTGACCATCCACTTTGCAAATATTTTGACCATCCACTTATTATTTTTATCTTTCATGATGGCCCATTGTTTAGGCATCCATCTTATTCATATACCAAAATGGAAAAATACCGATTTCCTTCATGGAAACCGGATTTTATCCATTTTCAACCTTTTCACCTAAACGGTAACTAGCTCTCTTTGTTCTTGTTCTTCAAGACTGTCCATTGGTCCAAAGAATTCAAAATGAATTTGCTGTTCACTCACTCCTAAATCCTTTAATGAACGATTGATTATTTTCATAAAAGCTATTGGTCCACAGAAATAAAAATCGGTATTTTTAACAGGTATATTTTTTTCAAGCCAATCCTTTGTGATATATCCTTCCTGATCGAACCGGTTGCTTTCACGATCTTCCTTAGTTGGTGAAGCATAAAATACAAACGATTTAACATTTTCAAGCGCTGAAATTGCTTCGACTTCTTCTCTAAGTGCATGCAGCTTACCATTTTCAGCCGCATGGATAAAAGTAACTTTTCTTTCAGGTTGTACCTCAACAATCGTTTTTAACATACTAATGATGGGAGTTAATCCAACCCCGCCACTTATCAATACAACGGGACTATCACAGCTGGTATCAAGAACAAAGTCGCCAGCCGGAGCACTTACCTTTAGAATGTCACCTACTACTACCTGATCATGAAGATAGTTAGAGACGGTTCCATTGGGTTTGGAAGAGCCTGATTCTCTTTTTACACTAATCCGATAATAATCCTTTCCAGGAGCATCAGATAAACTATATTGTCGGATATGGGTATAGGCTTCTCCATCTACTTCCAGTTTAATGCTAATATACTGACCTGGAAGAAAAGTTGCCATTTCGTTTGCATCTTCTGGTTTTAAGTAGAAGGAAGTAATCACATCACTTTCTTTCACTTTCCGATCCACTACAAAGTTGCGGAAACCATCCCATCCTCCCTGCTGACTAGAAGCCTCATTATACATTTCAGCTTCTACACTAATAAATGCATCCGCTATTACGCTATATGCCTTTGCCCAGGCATTCATTATTTCATCCGTTGCTGCATCACCTAAAACATCTTTAATCGCTAATAGAAGATGCTTGCCGACAATCGGATAATGTTCCGGCTTAATACCTAGACTTCTATGCTTATGCCCAATTTGTTTAACCACTGGGATGATCGTTTCAGAATTATCAATATACTTAGCTGCAGCATATACCGTACTTGCAAGTGCCTTTTGCTGTCTGCCCTGTTTTTGGTTTGCATGGTTAAAAATATTCAATAATTCAGGATGATTCCCAAACATCAGTTGATAAAATTTAGTCGTTATAGCTTCACCATGTTTTTCTAGTACTGGTACGGTAGATTTAACGATTTCAATTGTTTTTTGGTCTAACACTCGTAACACTCCTTCATATGCAATTAATACTATTTACATGGTGATTATATTAAATAAATAACACTGAATAAGTGATTTAAATCACATATTATTTTATTTAGATAATTTATAGGAATCTAGTTTGGTATTTTGTCATAAATTCTAAAATGAACTTAGCACTTATTAATACAATGGAACATATCTTGCTGACTATCATATTCCTAAACAAAAAAGCCATTCCACTATTTATGTTTGGAATGGCTTTTAGACTAAAATAATCGGAACATATTGGTCATTTTTTTAAAAGTTTCTTATAATGTTAATGCTTTGTCGTAAAATCGGGTACAAGCCAATGGATTAGCAATCCGGCAATGGTAGCAAAGGCGATACCATAATGAGCATATCCAACCCCGATAATGAAGACAATGGCTACGATAATCAAATTTTTCATATTAACTAGATTCACTTTTTCCTCAATGAGGTGACGGATTCCCATCGCAGCGATCATACCAAACAACAATATACATATGCCACCCATTACAGCAACTGGAATGGATTGAATAAGAGCGCCAACTTTACCGAACAGACCAAGAATAATGGCTAGAACAGCAGCGCCTTGAATAATCCTGCTGGAAAACTGACGTGTGATAGCTAAAACCCCTAGATTCTCTGCATAAGTTGTTTGGGCTGGTCCGCCTATAAAGCCAGATATGAGTGTTGCAACACCATTTCCCCATAAGATTCTCGAAAATCCAGGATTCTTTGTCACATCTTTCCCAATAATCTCATTTAACACAAACATATGTCCAAGGTCTTCGATGATGGTAACGAGGGCAATCGGCGCCATTCCAAGAATCACGACCCAGGTAAATTCCGGCATAGTGACATGGGGTAGAACAAAAGCAGGTGCAGAGGCAATCGTATCAAAATCAATAAATCCACGTACCGCGGCATAGCCGTACCCTACTGCAAGACCGATTATGAGTGGCAACAGTCGTATCACCTTTGGGCCTGCAAGCGCTGCAATGATGGCTGCAAGAAGACTGACGATCGCAACATCCCATTGGGTCGAAGCCATGTTAGTTACCGCCGTGGTTGCCAGTGAAAGACCAATAATACTGACAACAGGTCCGGTGACAACGGCTGGAATGACCTTACGTACTTTTTCAAAACCGACAAAGGTAATAATCAAAGATACAATGGCATAAACAATGGAAACGCTGATAAGACCTGCAACGGCTTGACCAGGTGAATGTAACTTCCCAACATATAAAGCAAGTGGAGCTATAAAGGCAAAGGATGAACCTAGATACATAGGAACCTTACCGCCTGTGATAAGATGGAAAATCAAGGTTCCGACACCACTGGCAATAAGGGCACTTCCTGGATCAAGACCGGTTAAAGCTGGCACTAAAACGGTTGCACCGAACATCGCAAACAAATGCTGTAAAGATAATGGTATCGCTTTCAAAAATGCTTTCAAACATTTTCCCCCCTTTAATAGTACCTTCACTATGATATATTCATTCTATTTTTTTTTAGAATACATGGAAGTTCTTTTGTCCCATTTAATTTCCTCCGCTAAAGGTCCTTTAGGAATAGAATAAAAACAAATGATGTCGGAGGAAATTTCGATTTATTACCAATCAAATTTTGGACAAAATAGTTTTAGTAGTAATAAGAAATTCTAATAGAACGATTTTTTTAATAATGTAAGTCCTATATCAGGGTTCATGTTTTTTAGGGGGGCATATGCTTGGAAATACTTTACCGGGCCATAATCGTTTTTTTTGCAGGATATTTCTTGTTAAGAGTCACAGGAAAAAAGGCCGTTGCTCAAATGCATACTTTTGATTTACTTTACATTCTGGTCCTTACCAATATCATTAGTACGCCAGTCGAAGTGGAGAGTATTGGAAAAGCAATTGTTTATTCTGTCATTATGGTGATTTTATACAAAATTATTATACGATTATCTTTACATAACAAATTACGATGGATTATTTACGAAAATCCCACTGTATTAATTCAAAATGGAAAAATAGATAGAAAAATGCTAAAAAAAGAACGTATGCCATTGAATGAATTACTATCACAACTTAGGGTAAAAGGGTACACAGATACACAAAATATTGCGATTGCCATTATGGAGCAAACCGGTGATTTAAGCGTTTTCCCAAAGTCGGAATATCGTCCTGTTCAACCTAATGATTTAAAATTAAATGTTAGTAAAGCATATCTTCCCATACCACTGATCATGGATGGTCAAATTGTAAGTCATAATTTGAAATATTTGCAATTAGATAATGAATGGTTAATGAACGAAGTAAAAAAAGTAGGTCAGAAAGTAGAGAATATAACATTAGCGACATATTTAGAAAACGGAGAATTATTTATAGATGCAAATAATATTCAAAAACATAAGGGCGATCCATATTACTACAAGCCTGGGAGAGATAATTGAGTGGGAAATTTACCACAGGTACTTTCCTATTAGGGCGGAGATTGTGTGGGCGAGCATCGCCCCTTTTTTGGGATTCCAAGGTAAAAAAGCAAAATAAAAAACCACCAAATATGTATTTGGTGGAGACGGAGGGAGTCGAACCCTCGTCCAAAGATAACGGCACTTAAGCTTCTACGAGTGTAGTCGACATATTCGCGTTTCGCTGAATCCATCTGCCTATCGACAGGCGCCCGGCCAGCTAGCCTGGTTGTTCTCTTCCTTTGCCCTCAGACGGTGAGCTCCGGCGTAGCCTACTTAGAGTGAGTCCGCTACCCTACCACATAGGCGATGGAGGGGCGAACAGCTATGCAGTATTAAGCTGCGAAAGCTAAGTTGTTGTTAGTTTTGCCAGTTATAGGCGTTGACGTTTTAACGAGGCCGATCCCCTCGACTCGCCACCCAAGCTCGAACTACCCCTGTCGAATCCGTAGCGTCCCCATGTTAGAATGGTCAGCATTGCTTGTTCGCCATGCTTGACGTTCGGAAGCTCATGTTTTAGTTGAGCTAAGTGTTTGTCGCTTTTGTTTCTTTGTAACCCGGCGACATAATTTATTATAACACACAGCTATGGTTTTTCAATTGTTAGTTACTGTAAATGTATTTCCATTTGTTGTTGATTATTGTTTTTGGCGATCGCGGAATGCACGTTCAATCTCACGTTTTGCTTCTTTTTGCTTTAGGTCTTCACGTTTGTCGTAATTCTTTTTCCCTTTGGCAAGACCGAGTAGAACCTTGCAGAATCCATTTTTTAAATAAAGTTTTAATGGAACAAGCGCATATCCAACTTCTTTTGTTTCACCTAATAGCTTGTTGATTTCCCGTCTGTGCAGTAGTAGCTTTCTTGGTCGTAAAGGATCATGGTTGTAGCGGTTACCTTGCTCATACGGGCTTACGTGCATGCTGTATAACCAAGCTTCACCATTTTGAATTCTTGCATAGGAATCCTTTAAGTTCACTTTTCCGGCACGAATTGACTTGATCTCCGTTCCTTGAAGGACGATTCCGGTTTCGTATGTTTCTTCAATAAAATAATCATGATATGCTTTTTTGTTTTGGGCAACCTGTTTGCCTTCTCCTTTTGGCATCTTGTCTCCCCCTTCCTATTGCTTCATTTTATCAAAAGATTGATTTGGATGAAAGAGGGATGATGATGAAAGACAATTTGGGTCCGTTTTGGGCTAAAAATGTCTTTCATCGAGCTTATGAAGGACATTTTGACCTTGTTGCATCTTAATGTCCTTCATAAAAAGTCTATCTCCGTTTTTTCGATTTCCGCTTGGCACTTGGGGCGTTCTCGTAGAATTTACGTTTCTTTTTTGCTTTTTTTCCCTCGCCACCAGCACCAGAACCTCCGCCGGAATTGCCTCGTCCTTGGCCACCAGACTCTTCTCGAGAACCTCCACCTTGGCGTCCATCTCGACCACGGCCTTGGCCACCGCCACGTGCGCCCTGGCGACCTCCGCCACCGTTACCACCACTTGTTCTGAAAATCTTCTTCGTATCACTTCGTTCGCGACGAGTTCCCTTCATACCAACGATTTCAAAGTCAATCGAGCGTTCCTCTTTATTGACGTTGATAACGCGGACCGTAATCTCGTCGCCGATGCGAAAGACGTTTCCGGTGCGTTCGCCAATCATCGCATAATGGCGCTCATCAAAACGATAGTAATCATCGGTCATATAGCTGACATGAACTAGACCCTCAATCGTATTTGGAAGTTCTACGAACATACCAAAATTCGTCACAGAACTAATTATTCCGTCGTATTCTTGACCAATTTTATCCTCCATGTACTCGGCTTTCTTCAACTCATCCGTTTCACGCTCGGCATCGACAGCACGACGCTCCATTTTCGAAGAATGCATCGCGATCTCAGGTAAAAGGGCATTCCATTTTTCCCGTGTCGCATCATCCAACTTGCCCTCAACTAAATAAGTACGAATTAATCGATGGACGATCAGGTCAGGATAACGTCGAATAGGTGAAGTAAAGTGCGTGTAATATTCGGTCGATAATCCGAAGTGCCCTAGGCTTTGCGGATCATATTTTGCTTGCTGCATCGAGCGTAGCATGACGGTTGATACAACCATTTCTTCCGGTTTCCCTTGTACTTCTTCAATTATTTCCTGTAGGGCTCTTGGGTGAACGGAATTCGCCGTTCCGCGAACTAAATAACCGAAGTTCGTTATGAATTCGAAGAATCTTTGTAATTTTTCTTCCTTCGGATCCTCATGAATTCGGTAGATGAACGGAACATCTAACCAATGGAAATGCTCAGCAATCGTTTCGTTTGCCGCCAACATGAATTCTTCAATTAGTCGTTCAGCAACCGAACGTTCGCGAAGAACCACATCAACTGGTTTGCCGTCCTCTTCTACTAAAACCTTTGCCTCTTTAAAATCAAAGTCAATCGCGCCACGGTTCATTCGCTTTTCTCGCAAAATGGCAGCAAGCTCTCCCATCAGCTCAAACATTGGAACGAGCGCCTCATAGCGTTTCATAGCCTCTTCATCTTTATCGACTAAAATTTTATTCACATCAGAATAGGTCATACGCTCTGTTGTTTTAATGACACTTTGGAAAATTTCGTGCGAAATGACTTCTCCTGTAGTGGTAATTTCCATCTCACAAGATAGTGTTAGGCGATCAACCTTGGGATTTAACGAGCAAATTCCGTTTGATAGTCGATGTGGAATCATTGGAATCACGCGGTCTACAAGGTACACACTCGTTGCGCGGTCAGCCGCTTCACGATCAATAGGTGAATCTTCGGTAACATAATAAGAAACGTCTGCAATATGGACCCCGAGCTTAAAGTTGCCATTGGTTAATTTTTCAACCGTAACGGCATCGTCTAAATCTTTAGCATCCGCACCATCAATTGTGACGATGACTTCGTTTCGTAAGTCACGGCGATTCTCAAGCTCACTCGGATCAATTTCGTCCGGGGTTTCATTGGCGTGCTGAATCGCTTCCTCAGGGAACGGTCCTGGTAGGCCGTGCTTGTGAATGACGGAGAGAATATCGACTCCTGGATCATTTTTATGACCGAGAATTTCAATGATTTCTCCTTCAGCACTTTTTCGGCCCTCTGGATAGCTGGTTAATTGGACGACAACCTTATGTCCTTCAACGGCACCTTTTGAGCCAGCTTTCGGAATAAAGATGTCACTGGCAAATTTTTTATCATCAGGAATGACGAAACCGAAACTCTTACTTTCGACGTATGTACCGACAACCCGCTGGATGCCTCTTTCTAAAATTCGTACAATTGTACCTTCCCGTCTTTGTCCGGACGTTTCACTGTTAATTCTAGCAAGGACGATGTCGCCGTGCATGGCTTGGTTCGTTTCATTTGGTGGGATAAAAATATCATCCATGCCGGGTTCATCTGGGATGACAAAAGCAAAGCCTTTTGCATGTCCTGTTAGTTTCCCGCGGATTAGATTCATTTTTTCTGGAAGTCCGTAACGATTGCTGCGTGTTCGGACAACTAGCCCTTTTTCTTCCATAAGGACTAGCGCTTTGACAAAATCCTTGAAGTCTGCCGAGTCCTTAATGCCAAAGGATTGCTCGAGCTCTTGAACGGTAAGTGGTTTATAGGTTTCTTCCTTCATATGCCGGAGTAGGCGGTCAATATGGTTTTGAATTTCTTCAGTCATTTTGCCAACCTCCTTTTTTATTATTTATTCTGCCCAATCTAATGTTTCTAAAAACTGATAAATATCTTCGTGTAGCTGGTCTTTTTCCTTATCAAGGGTGATAACATGACCTGATTCTTCGTACCATTTCAATTGTTTCGTTGGTGACTCAATTTCATTGTAAATAATGTTAGCACTTTCAGTGTTAATCATTTCATCGTGACGGGCTTGGACGACAAAGGTTGGTGCGTAAATCATGTCGATATTGTCACGAACCTGTTGAATGAGATCTTGTAACGCTTTTAACGTTTGCATTGGTGTTTTTTCGAAGTCTTGCATTTCTTGTTCGATTATTTCGTTCGTTTTTCCTTCACGCCTTTTATATTCGCGGGCATAGTCCAATATTCCTTTATACATGACCTCTTCACTTTTAATATGCATTGGTGCACATATAGGGACAATACCCTTTATAGGTAAAGTGTAACCTAATTTTAAGGAAAAAACTCCTCCGAGCGATAGACCAGCAACAGCGATTTCGTTATGGCCAAGGTCTTTTAGGTATTGATAGGCGTTTTGTACGTCCTGCCACCAGTCGTTGGGACCTGTGTGTACAAGCTCCTCCGGCGGAACTCCATGGCCTTTGTAATGTGGTGCATGGCAGGTATAGCCTCTAGCCTCTAAGTAGCGGCCAAGCATCCGTACATCTGAAGAATTGCCGGTGAATCCGTGTAATAAAAGGACAGCCCGTGGGCCTCCTGCAAATGTAAATGGTTTCGGTAAGGATATTTTCATATTCGATACTCCTTTAAGCTAAATAAAACAACCTCTTCCTTAGTTTTAACAAAGCGTTGCCGGATAAGTCCAATAATAGCAACTTCACTTTAACACTTTAAAGCATGTGGGGACAGTCCCGCTTTGCATTAACGCGTTAAGGTGTGCGGGGGGATTGTCTGCGAGTTTTTTTAAAATATACATGCTTTAGAGCACTAAAGAGCCGCCTTCCCTACGGGAAGGCGGCTCTTGGTTTTGTTTATTAGAATTTAAAGTATGTTACTAGTACTGTTAGGATGAAGAATAGGACTGCTAGCACGATAGTGATGCGGTGTAAGATAAGGTCGATGCCTCGTGCTTTTTGTTTACCAAAAAGCTGTTCTGCTCCACCAGAGATCGCTCCTGAAAGTCCTGCGCTTTTACCTGATTGCAATAAAACGACAGCGATAAGGCCTAAACTAACGATAATTAATAAAACAACTAAAAATGCATGCATGAAAGCCACCTCCTGAAAAAACGTACATTATGCAATATTAATAATTTATCATAATTATTGGAATAGGACAATAGTGATTCCTTGGCAAAATCCAGAAAGTCCCTTCAAAACATTAACAGGGGGCAAACCGAAGCCTGCCCCCTATGTTAAATTATTTTAAGTTGTAAAAAGATTTACGGCCATGGAATTGCGCAGAATCACCTAATTGATCTTCAATGCGAAGTAATTGGTTGTATTTCGCTACGCGATCTGTACGGGATGGAGCACCTGTTTTAATTTGGCCAGCATTAGTCGCAACAGCGATATCAGCGATTGTGTTATCTTCTGTTTCACCAGAACGGTGGGAAATAACCGCAGTGTAGCCAGCGCGTTTCGCCATTTCAATCGCGTCAAATGTTTCTGTTAACGTACCGATTTGGTTAACCTTAATCAGGATGGAATTAGCAATGCCTTGCTCAATTCCTTGAGAAAGTTTCTTTGTATTTGTAACAAATAAGTCGTCACCGACTAATTGAACTTTTTTACCAATACGTTCAGTTAATAGCTTGTGACCTGCCCAGTCGTTTTCATCAAGGCCATCTTCGATAGAGATGATTGGGTATTTCGAGCATAGTTCTTCGTACCAATCAACCATTTCTTCAGATGTTTTCACAACACCTTCACCCGCTAAATGGTATTTGCCATCTTCTTTGTTGTAAAGCTCAGAAGACGCAACGTCCATTGCAAGGGCAATTTGCTCACCTGGCTTATAGCCAGCCTTTTCAATTGCTTCGATGATGGTTGTAAGAGCTTCTTCGTTCGAACCAAGGTTTGGTGCAAAGCCGCCTTCGTCACCAACCGCAGTGTTTAAGCCCTTAGCTTTTAATACAGACTTCAAGCTGTGGAAAATTTCTGCACCCATACGAAGTGCTTCTTTAAAGTTTTCAGCGCCAACCGGCATAACCATGAATTCTTGAATGTCAACGTTGTTATCGGCATGCGCACCGCCGTTAACGATGTTCATCATTGGAACTGGCAATTGCTTCGCGTTGAATCCGCCAAGGTATTGGTATAAAGGCATGTCTAAGTAGTTAGCCGCTGCATGTGCAACTGCCATTGAAACACCTAGAATAGCGTTTGCGCCTAATTTACCTTTGTTTTCTGTCCCGTCAAGCTCGATTAACGCGTTATCGATGCCTACTTGGTCAAGTACATTGTATTCGTCTTCTACTAACATTGGCGCGATAATTTCGTTGACATTGTCAACCGCTTTTTGCACACCTTTACCTAGGTAACGGTCCTTGTCACCGTCGCGAAGCTCGACTGCTTCGTATTCACCGGTTGACGCTCCACTTGGGACCATCGCACGGCCAAATGCACCTGATTCTGTGAACACTTCTACCTCAATCGTTGGATTTCCGCGTGAATCTAATACTTCGCGTGCGTAAACATCTGTAATAAATGGCATGAACAATCTCTCCTTAGATTATTTATTTATTTATTTATTTATTTATTTATTTATTAATTAATGAACTTCCTGTCATTTCAACAGGTTTTTCCAATCCTAATAAATCTAACACAGTTGGCGCTAAATCACCAAGAATGCCACCGTCGCGAAGAGTTACTCCCTCGGCCGTGACGATTACCGGTACCGGGTTTGTCGTATGAGCAGTCATCGGCTGTCCTTCTAACGTTACCACTTCATCAGCATTTCCATGATCAGCGGTGATAATCGCTTTACCACCCTTTGCTAAAATGGTATCCACGACACGTCCGAGACATTCATCGACCGTTTCTACCGCTTTAATCGTCGGCTCGAGCATGCCTGAATGTCCAACCATATCCGGATTAGCAAAATTCAAGATAATCGCGTCAAACTTGTCTGACTGGATTTCCTTTACCAATGTGTCAGTTACTTCATAAGCACTCATTTCTGGTTTCAAATCGTATGTAGCCACTTTTGGCGAAGGGATGAGTATTCTCTCTTCACCTGGGAATTCTGCCTCCCGACCACCGCTCATAAAGAAGGTGACATGCGGATATTTTTCGGTCTCCGCAATGCGCAGCTGTTTAAGACCGTTTTGTGAGAGAACTTCACCAAGCGTATTATCCAAGTTTGTTGGTTTAAACGCTACATAGCCGTTTACCGATTCGCTAAAATGAGTCAAGCAAACGAAATGCAAATGTTTCGGATGCTTTGGTCCGCGGTCAAACGAGCGAAAATCTTCGTTCGTGAACGTATTTGAGATTTGGATGGCCCGGTCAGGACGGAAGTTATAGAAAATAACGGCGTCGTTATCCTTTATGGTTGAAACTGGCTCACCGTTTTCTTTTACCAACACGGATGGCAGGACGAATTCATCATGGATTCCGTTAGCGTAAGAGTCCTTTACGACTTCTAACGGGTCCGTGTAAGTTGGACCTTCGCCATAAACCATGGAACGATACGATTTCTCGACGCGTTCCCAGCGCTTATCGCGGTCCATTGAGTAATAGCGTCCGGAAATCGTCGCGAATTCGCCAACGCCATAATCCTTCATTTTCGCCAATGTTTCCTCTATATATTTCGTCGCTGTTTGTGGTCCGACATCACGACCATCTAAGAAGGCATGAACGTAAACGTTTTTTACGCCTTCTTCAGCAGCAAGCTTTAATAACGCAAACATATGGCTGATATGGCTATGCACTCCACCGTCTGATAAAAGACCAAACAAGTGGAGATTGGTATTATTTTTTTTCACATGTTCTAAAGCGGCACAAATCGTTTCGTTCCGTTCGAACTCTCCTTCGCGAATGGCCACATTGACGCGGGTTAAGCTTTGGTAGACTACTCGGCCTGCACCGATATTAAGATGCCCTACCTCTGAATTACCCATTTGTCCTTCTGGCAATCCGACGGCTTCTCCTGACGCCGTTAAATGAGAATGAGGAAATTGATTCCAATAACGGTCGAAATTTGGTTTATTCGCTTGAGATACGGCATTTCCTTTCACCTCATCGCGGCAGGCAAAACCGTCGAGGATAATTAACGCAACAGGTGCTTTCGTCATTTCGATCCTTCCTCCACTAATTGCAGGTAGCTTTGTGCATCCAGGCTTGCTCCGCCTACAAGTGCACCATCAATATCCGGTTGAGCCATATACTCAGCGATGTTGGTTGGTTTTACACTCCCACCATATTGGATGCGAACCGCTTCGGCCACTTCCTGTGAAAATTGTTCGGCTACCACATGGCGGATATGAGCGCATACCTCATTTGCATCTTGAGCTGATGATGATTTTCCTGTGCCAATGGCCCAAATAGGCTCGTATGCAATGACGGTTTGTTTTGCCTGTTCATCGGATAGACCTGTTAGAGAAATCCTGATTTGGTTTTCAACAAGCTGATTGGTTTGGCCAGCTTCGCGTTGCTCTAATGTTTCACCACAGCAAACAATTGGTGTGAGGCCATGCTCAAAAGCAGCAAGTGTTTTTTTATTCACTGCTTCGTCGGTTTCATTGAACATTTCGCGGCGTTCGGAATGTCCAAGAATAACGTATTGAACGCCAAGATCCGCTAATGCCACTGGGCTAATTTCTCCTGTAAAAGCACCGTTTTTTTCAAAATGCATGTTCTGGGCACCGATTTTTACATCAGAGCCTTTGGCCGCATCGACTAAGCGCTCTAAAAATAGCGCTGGCGCACAAATAACGGAGTCTACTCTTTCGTTGACGGGAATCGCTGTTTTCATTTCTGACAGAAAGCGCGTGGCTTCTGCTAGTGTTTTGTGCATTTTCCAGTTTCCTGCAATGATTGGTTTTCGCATTTAGGTTCATCCTTCCTGTTTTGAAAGGGACTGCTTGCGTGAGTCCATTTTTTTCTATTGCTTTATTTATCGTTCAATGCGACAACTCCAGGTAGTGCTTTACCTTCCATAAATTCAAGGGAGGCACCGCCGCCTGTAGAGATGTGGCTCATTTTATCAGCTAGGTTGAATTTTTCAACTGCCGCCGCTGAATCTCCGCCACCGATGACGGAATATGTATCTGTAGCTTCTGCGAGGGCTTCTGCAATTGCCTTTGTTCCGTTCGCAAATTGGTCGAATTCGAATACGCCCATTGGTCCGTTCCAAATCACAAGCTTCGAATTTTGGATGACATCTTTGTAGATGGCTGCCGTTTTAGGACCAATATCTAGTGATTGCCAATCCGCTGGGATCGCGTCGATATCGACTTCTTTGGAGTTGGCGGTCGGTGAAAATTCATCAGCAATTACCGCATCAACTGGCATGTAGAAGTTTACACCTTTTGATTTCGCTTTTTCCATGAACGATTTGGCTAGCTCGATTTTATCCTCTTCTAAAAGCGATTGACCGATTTCATGGCCGTTTGCTTTGATAAAAGTGTAGGCAAGCCCGCCCCCGATAATTAGGTTATCCACTTTTTCTAGTAAGTTATCGATGACATCAATTTTGTCTTTTACTTTAGCACCGCCGATAATGGCTGTGAACGGTCTTTCAGGATTGGATAATGCTTTTCCTAACACCGCAAGTTCCTTTTCCATAAGTAATCCGGAAACTGCTGGTAGATAGTGAGCAATTCCTTCCGTTGATGCGTGGGCACGATGGGCAGCACCGAAAGCGTCATTAACATAAACATCAGCTAGTTCGGCAAATGCTTTTGCTAATTCGGGGTCATTCTTTTCTTCACCCGGATAGAAACGAACGTTTTCGAGTAGCAACACGTCGCCTTCATTCATTTGCGCGATTTCAGCTTTGACATTGTCCCCGTATGCATCGTCAGCTTTTTGGACAGGTTTGTTGAGCAATTCAGATAGTCTCACTGCAACGGCTGTTAGGCGCATGTCTTCATTAACCTTACCCTTAGGACGTCCTAAGTGGCTTGCTAAGATCACCTTAGCACCTTGTTCGATTAAGTACTGAATCGTTGGTAAAGCTGCACGAATTCGCGTATCATCTGTTATCTTGCCATCCTGCATCGGCACATTAAAATCAACCCGACAAAAAACCCTCTTCCCTCTAACCTCAACATCCTTAACCGTCTTCTTATCCACCTGAAAAGACCTCCTATAAAAATAAAATACTTTAGCACTTTAAAGCATGTGGGGACTGTCCCCGAGTTTTTTAAAGCGCTAAAGCGTTAATGCGCTTTAGTGCTTTAAAAAATACACTTACTTTAAAGCGGTGAAGTGACATAGTAAAGGAGAGGGGGATTCTTCCCCGCTCCCCTGTTGTTAGCTTGTAGCATGATTTTCCATTTTATATTATAGCGGTTCGGTTTTGTAATAGCCAATGATTTCGAAAGGTTTTCGGGACTTTTTTTGACCCATTACGGAGTCCTAAGACCTAAAGTCCTTTTTTCGCGATATAATCGACTAAATCAACCACACGGCTAGAGTAACCTGTTTCATTGTCGTACCAAGAAAGAACCTTCACCATGTTGCCTTCAAGAACCATTGTGGATAATGCGTCAATCGTTGAAGAAGCCGTATTTCCATTGTAGTCGCGAGACACTAGTGGCTCTTCGCTGTATTCAAGAATTCCTTTTAAATCGCCTTCTGCTGCTGCTTTTAATGCTGCGTTTACTTCATCAGCAGTGACATCCTTTTCTAATTCTGCAACTAAATCCACAACAGATACGTTCGGCGTTGGAACACGCATCGCCATCCCGTTTAATTTACCTTTTAATTCAGGTAATACTAACGCAACTGCTTTGGCTGCTCCAGTAGAAGTCGGGATAATTGATTCTGCTGCTGCACGAGCACGACGATAATCCTTATGCGGTAAGTCTAGAATTTGTTGGTCGTTTGTATAAGCGTGAACCGTTGTCATCATACCGCGCTTAATACCAAATTGGTCATTTAAAACCTTTGCAAATGGTGCTAAGCAGTTCGTTGTACAAGATGCGTTTGAAATGACATGATGGTTAGCCGGATCGTACTTATCATGGTTAACCCCCATAACAACCGTGATGTCTTCATCATTTGCCGGAGCAGAGATGACGACTTTTTTAGCGCCAGCTTCTAAATGTTTTGCTGCATCTGCACGTTTTGTGAAACGTCCCGTAGATTCTACAACTACTTCAATACCAAGCTCGCCCCATGGTAAAGCTGCAGGGTCACGTTCAGCGATAACCTTCACCTTATGACCATTTACAACAAGATACTCACCATCTACTTTAATATCCGCATCTAAAGTACCGTGAACGGAATCATATTTTAAAAGATGTGCTAACATATTTGCATCTGTCAAGTCGTTAACAGCCACGATTTCTACATTCGGATTATTTAATGCTGCCCGAAATACTACACGTCCAATTCGTCCAAATCCATTAATACCAACTTTTACTGCCATGATAATATCCTCCTTTAAATGTAAACCATCATTTTTTATAAAATAGGGTCTGACCCTTCTAGTAAACCTGCTGCCGCTCCTTCATCTGTGATTAAAATCGTTGAATTAGGAGCTTTTTGTAAGTAAGCACGTATTGCCTTAGCCTTTGAGGCTCCACCAGCAACCGCAATGACATTCGGAATCTGGTCTAAATCACTTAACTGAAGACCAACGGTTAACGCTTTATGGACAACATCACCAGCTTCGTTAAAATAGTAGCCAAATGCCTCAGCAACTGCCTTTTCTGCCTTCATTTTAGCTAATTCATGAGGACTCGATTTACGGCGCTCTGCCATTGTCATAGCGTCCCCAATTCCATGAAGAACCATGCTTGAAGAACGAATTTTTTCTAAAACATCTTTAATCATTGGCTCCTTCAGGAAAGAAGAATAAATCTCTTCACTCACTTGGTCAGGAACATAGAAAACGAGGTGTTTCGATTTTGTGCGAGCTGCCATAATCGAGCAAATCGTGTTTGCTTGATTTTGAACATCTTCACCAATTCCGCCTCTAGCAGGCACAAATAGCCATTCCTCAGACCGAATATCGGGTGAGAGTTTTTCGGCAACAGCAGCCATTGTCGAACCGCCTGTTACTGCAATAATAGCTTTTCCTGAGATTAAATCCTTCATGCTCGCCGCGCAGGCCCTACCCATTTCACTCTTTACCCATGGGGATTGATCGCTATTACCGGTCACCACGACGACATCTCGAATCTTAAACATCGATTTTAATCTGGCTTCCATGACATCGATTCCTGCTGCTTCTCTCATCATTCCTTCGAGTTTTTCCAACAGGTCTTTTCCGTCCGAAGTAATCATCGCTCCTACACTAGTAATCGAAATTAGGTTTTGGTCTTTTAGAAAATCAACCTCACTACGCAGGATTCTTTCAGTAATCCCAAGGCTCTGTGCTAAACTTCTTCTCCCAACCGGTTGCATCCAATCTATGTACTGGAGAATCGTATAGCGCTTTTGCATAACTTGAAGCAGGTCTGGTAATAATCTTTTTTGTATATCTAATAATGAGTACATATTCGAAATTGCTCCTTTTGCTTTATGGATATAAAAAGTCCCACCTAGACAAATTATGTCCCACTAAAGATAAAAAAAAACTCTCCTGCTACAATTTTTATTCTAACAGGAGTGGAAACTAGATTCAACTAATATGTTTACCTTGTAAACGGTTACTTATGACAAATTTATTAATATGACCAAATTCGACTTCCTCACCGTCAATTTCCACGACCGGAATCATCAAACCATATTTTTCTGTGAGTTCATCACTATCATCAATATTCTTTTCAATTAAAGTAAACTCAAACTCTTGTTTAAGCTCATCGATAACTGCCTTCGCCTGATCGCAAAGATGACATTTTTTTCGGGTATAAAAGGTTAACAGTGGCATTGACATATGGTTTTCCTCCTTATTCATATCGGCGGCGTTTAGACGAAGAAGGAATTTTCATTTGTTCACGATATTTGGCCACCGTTCTACGTGATATCACAATTCTTTCCTTCTCTTTTAATATTTCAACAATTTCTTGGTCAGATAATGGTTTGAGTTTATCTTCGGATTCGACCAATGTTCGGATTGCCGCTTTAACCTGAGTCGAAGACGTCGATTCCTCATTGGTAGTTTGAATGGTACTCGTAAAAAACGACTTTAATTCAAACACACCAAATGGGGTTTGGACATATTTTTCACGAACAGCTCGGCTAACAGTTGATTCATGAATGTCTAATTCCTCCGCAATTTCTTTCATAATCATGGGCTTAAGATGATCTTGCCCTTTTTGAAAAAAATCAGCCTGTTTCTCGACGATTTTCAAGGCCACTCTTTGCAAGGTTTCCTTGCGCTGTTCTAAACTCCTTTGTAACCATTGATATTGTTGAAATTGATGATCTAAATAACGAGTGACCTGTGGGTCCTTATCGTTAGAATAACGCTGATAAAATCCGCCATTAAGGCTTAGTTTTGGTAAAAGTTCATCATAAATGGTGATGGCAAAATCATAACCATCCCATGTGACAACGACATCTGGAACAACAAACGCTGTTTGGTCAGTTGAAAATTTAGCCCCAGGACGCGGATCGAGGGTTTGCAGTTGATCAAACGCCAACTGAATATCTGCTAGGCTGATTTTTAAATGGCTCGCAAGTTCCTTCCACCTTTTTTCAGCGAAGGGTTGAAAATGTTCCTCTACTAATGTGATTGTTAGTTGTGGTATGGTAGGTAGTCTTTTCAACTGGAGCAGCAAGCATTCTTGGAGCGAACGTGCGCCAATCCCGGCTGGCTCCATCTCTTGGATAATGGCAAGACACATTTCAAGTTGCTGGTCCGTTTGCATGTTGGATATGGTTATGTAACCGTTCTCATCAAGGCTATGAATTAAACGTTCAATATTTGGCCTTAATGGTTTAATTTTTTCATCTAAAGGTATTTGGGCAATTAAATGGTCTGCTAATGACTGTTTCGATTCACCAATTTGTTCTAGCCAATCATTTTCGATGGTAGCTGAAGTTGCCTTCATTTTCCGTTTTCTGTCCCGCAAAGGGTTTACCGGAACGATGGTCGAATCCATTTGAATAAGGGGGTTTTCATTTGCTTTCTCCTCTAAGAAGGATGTAAGCTCCTGCGTGGAATATTGCAATAAAGCGATTGCTTGCGATAGTTCCTGTGTCATCTGTAGTTTTAACGTCTGTTGTTGAAAAAGCCCCTGCTTAAAATTCATTCTCCTTGCACCCCCATCTTTATTTTACATGAAATTGTATGAATGTGGGAATGGAAAGAAAGTGGAATTTATGGGGAAATAAAGTTGGGCTTATTTCGCGGAAGTTGGGCATATATGCAGAAACTTGGGCATTTCCTCAAATAGTTGGGCATATGTTCCAAAAAGTTGGGCATATATTTTTAAAGTTGGAAATAAGTGTTGAAAAGTTGGGCATATGCGCTGAAACTTGGGCATATAGCTGAAAACTTGGGCATAAAGCTGTGCTACGCTTAACATAAATCAAGGTTTTTGGTCATTTTTGAAAAAAAATCAGTTTAGAAATGAAAAAACGATCTAAAAAAAGCAAAAAACCTTCCAAAAAGGAAGGTTTTTTACAATAAATACGCGCTCGGAGGGAATCGAACCCCCATTTTAAGAACCGGAATCTTACGTGCTATCCGTTGCACCACGAGCGCATGTTATTAACAACGCCTTTCTATTATATAATCATCTTGACGGCTTTGCAATACCAATATTTCTAGACAAAATCCTATTTACGATTAAAAAACCGCCGATTTGGATATGATGATGATGGGATTTTAAGAAGTTCAAAACCTGTCGAACGATTTGCTGCTGTTTCAAAAGCGAAATGTTTGACCTTTATTGACCAACATTGTATGATAACTATACATAGCAAGTATTCTCTCATTACTAAGGAGGAAAATGAAATGAATTTGATACCTACAGTCATTGAACAAACAAATCGTGGCGAGCGTGCCTATGATATTTACTCACGTC
Source organism: Pseudoneobacillus rhizolycopersici (assembly GCF_054786815.1). NCBI lineage: Bacteria > Bacillati > Bacillota > Bacilli > Caryophanales > Bacillaceae > Pseudoneobacillus > Pseudoneobacillus rhizolycopersici. The sequence continues at coordinate 54,412 of NZ_JBTOOE010000011.1, forward strand.
TATTAAAAGACCGCATTGTGATGTTAGGAAGTGCGATTGATGATCATGTTGCCAACAGCATCGTGGCACAGCTGCTTTTCTTAGAGGCAGAAAATCCTGAGAAAGACATTACCCTTTACATTAATAGCCCAGGTGGAAGCATTACAGCTGGGATGGCAATCTATGATACCATGCAGTATATCAAAGCGGATGTATCAACCGTTTGTATTGGTATGGCGGCATCAATGGGTGCGTTTTTACTTGCAGCTGGTCAAAAAGGCAAGCGCTATGCGTTACCTAACAGTGAAGTGATGATCCATCAACCACTTGGCGGTGCTCAAGGGCAAGCAACGGAAATTGAAATCGCTGCAAAGCGAATCCTTTTCTTACGTGACAAATTAAACGGTATTTTATCCGAGCGCACTGGTCAGCCAATCGATGTGATTGCTAGAGATACAGACCGCGATAACTTTATGACTGCAGAAGCGGCTAAAGAGTACGGCTTAATCGACAATATCATTACTCGTAATGTATTAGATGAGAAGAAAAAATAATTATAAGAAAGGACTATGTTGCCACGTGGCCATAGTCCTTTTTTGGTAGGCAGTGTTAAATAGTTTGTTGATTTCGGCTGCGGGCACTTGCTTTCCGCGGGGCGTCAGGGGAGCCTCCTCGTCGCTATGCTCCTGTGGGGTACAAACGCTCCCTCTCCGAGGAGCATTTTACCTAGGTCTCACCTTTGCCGCTAATCCCGCAGGAGTCAAGTGCCCTCCGCTTCAATCAACAGATGCGACATTAACAATGTCCTTTAACACAGCCTTTTAATAAAATTTTACGCTTCACGACCGATAAATTTCTCAAGTGCTTCTAATGCTTCGACTTCATCGTTTCCATCTACTGAGATCGTGATTGTTGAACCCGAGCTTACGGCAAGGCTCATTAGGCCCATGATGCTTTTCGCATTTACCTTTTTACCGTCTTTTTCTAAGTACACATCTGATGAAAAACGGTTTGCTTCTTGGACAAATTGCGCCGCTGGTCTAGCTTGTAAACCTGTTTTTAATTTAACCTCTAATTGCTTTTCAACCATATTGCTTCGTTCCTCCCTTAGCCTATTTTCATTCTCTTCTTGAGAGATTGGTTCCATTGTTAAAAAAATGATCGTTATCGCGAAACCGTTTCACCCATCCGCAGCTTTTCAGCAATTTCATCAATTTTGCGTAGTCGATGATTGATGCCAGATTTACTGATGGTGCCACCCGAGACCATTTCTCCTAGTTCCTTTAAAGTGACATCCTGATATTTTACACGCAATTCGGCGATTTCCCGCAATTTATCTGGCAGGATATGTAAGCCGGCTGTTTTCTCAATAAACCGAATGTTTTCCACCTGGCGGATGGAAGCCCCAATCGTTTTATTTAAGTTTGCCGTTTCACAATTGACCAGACGGTTAACGGAATTGCGCATATCGCGGACAATTCGGATATCTTCGAAATGCATTAGCGCATTATGAGCCCCAATAATGTTTAGAAATTCAGTTATTTTCTCGGCTTCCTTTAAATAAGTAATGAAGCCTTTCTTGCGTTCAAGTGTTTTACTATTTAAGCCAAAGGTGTTCATCAACTCACAAAGAGAATCATTATGCTCCTTATATAATGACGCCACCTCAAGATGATAGGACGAAGTTTCCGGATTGTTGACTGAACCGCCTGCCAAAAAGGCACCGCGTAAATAGGAACGGCGACAGCATTTCTTTTTCACCAAATCCTTCGAAATATCGTGGACAAATGTGAAATTTTCACCTAATATCTTTAATTCTTCTAAAATCTCTTTGGCCATTTTCGCCAAACGAACAATATAAACATTATTCTTCTTCAGTCTCATTTTTTTTCGAACGAGAAGTTCGACGGGGACCTGGAAATTCCTTTTAATTAATGTATAAATTCTTCTGGCAATCGCCGCATTTTCCGTTTGAATATCGACGACAAGCTTACGATTAGAAAAGGATAGAGAACCATTCATACGAATTAGTGCTGATAATTCTGCCCTTCCGCAGCAATCTTTGATTTCTAAAGTTGTCAATTCTTTTTTGGTTTCAGATGCAAAGGACACCCCATCACCTCCTATCCGATGAAAGACAAACGCTTGCACTAATCATTACGAATGAAAACGCTTTTAGTTTCATCTTTTAATAATATTAAATAATATTTCTGCTACTTTTTTTGCATCGTGACGTATAACATTCTCGTCATCGCTGACAATTTTCTCTTGCAGAACACAAAGACCCATTGCTTCCAAACGTTCAATATCATAGATGACCGGTTTTGCTAGCTCCTCGTGATAACGCAGCTGAACATCCTCCGGAATATTTTCATTATTGACCAAAATCATATCTATAGACGAATCGTTTAGATGATCATAAATAGCCTGAACATGATCACTAGCCGTAAAATCGTGCGTCTCCCCGGCTTGGGTCATGAGATTACAAATGTAAACCTTTTTAGCGCGCGCCTGACAAACTTCTTCCCCAAGTGTTGGCACTAATAGATTTGGTAAAATGCTAGTGTATAAACTCCCTGGGCCAATCACGATTAAGTCCGCTTGACGAATCGCTAAAATCGTTTCAGGAAGCGGCTTTATCTGTTCAGGAGTAAGGAATACACGGCGTATTTTTTTACCCGAAAAAGGAATTTTCGATTCTCCGGACACGACCGTTCCGTCCTCCATTTCAGCATGTAGGACAACATTTTGGTTCGCAGAAGGAAGAACCTTCCCCCTAACGTTTAAAACCTTACTCATTTCCTGAATGGCATGAACAAAATTACCGGTAATGGAGGTCATCGCTGCTAGAATTAAATTACCGAGCGAGTGTCCTGATAGTTCATTTGATGTTTTAAACCGGTGCTGGAACATTTCTTCCACTAACGGCTCGACGTCTGACAGGGCCGCCAACACATTTCGAATATCGCCTGGCGGTGGGATATCTAAATCCTCACGAATCCGCCCTGAGCTTCCCCCATCATCTGCCACCGTCACGATTGCCGTGATTTCTATCGGATATTGCTTTAAGCCCCGCAATAGAACTGGAAGTCCGGTTCCCCCACCGATAATAACTACCCGTGGCTGAGTTGTCATGTAGTGGCTTCCTTTCTCCTTTCGATATCGCGGTGCGAAATGCACGTATGATAATCTTTTTTGAAAAATTGGCCAAGATGCTGAGCCAGTGCGACAGAACGATGCTGCCCGCCTGTACAGCCTATGGCAATAACCAACTGCGCTTTCCCTTCACGCTTATAATGAGGCAGCATGAAAGCAAGTAGGTCGGTTACTTTTTCTAAAAACTTTTGCGTTTCGCTCCATTTGAGCACGTAAGTGAATACTTCTTCATCCAATCCCGTTTTTGGGCGCATATGCTCGATATAATGTGGGTTTGGCAAAAAGCGAACGTCAAACACAAGGTCCGCATCGATTGGAATGCCGTGCTTGAAACCGAACGACATGACGTTGACGGTGAAAATATTTTTCCGATCGGCTTTGTATTCGGTTAAAATCTTTTCCCGCAATTCACGAGGTTTCAATTCAGATGTATTGTAAATTTGTTGTGCACGTCCCTTTAATTCTTCAAGCAGTTGGCGTTCAAGCTTGATGCCTTCCAAAGGAGAGCTAGATGGCGCCAACGGATGGGATCGACGCGTTTCTTTGTAGCGTCTAACAAGTGCTGAGTCGTCTGCATCTAGGAACAGCACCTGCGGGGTAACCCATGATGTTTCCGCCAGTTCGTCGAGTGATTTAAATAGATGGTCAAAAAACTCTCGTCCACGGAGGTCCATGACAAGGGCGACTTTATTCATTTTATTACCTGATTCCTTCATCAATTCAAGAAATTTAGGCAACAAAGTTGGCGGTAGGTTGTCGACGCAAAAAAAGCCTAAATCCTCAAAACTTTGGATGGCTACCGTTTTACCCGCCCCTGACATCCCTGTAATAATAACGATTTGTGTGTCATTTGTTGAACCCGTACTCATCTTGTATCCCTCCTTCGAAAAAGTGCTTTATTATGAACTAGGATCTAAGCGATAGCTAAGCAATTTAAAATCAGGTGTGTACGTGAAGGCACCATAAATGATACCTTTTCCGTGAATCATATAGTCGAGAATGTGATAATCACCTTCGGCCATGGGAAGTTCGCGAATTTTTTCAGGTGCATGCCAGGCCAGAGTTCCTTCTTCTGATGACTCTAGATTGACCCCATCGGAATCGTTAGCCACAAAGGTAAACATCATCCACTCCGATGAAACGCTTCCATTTTCTTCTATTGAAATCGTAAAAATCCCTTTAATCTGGGGGTTTTTCAAGTAGATACCGGTTTCTTCGCGATATTCCCGGATGCAAGAATCACGAACCGACTCGCCTGGCTCCATTTTTCCGCCTGGAGCAACCCACCAACCACGACGCGGTTTTTGTAACAATAATAATTGGTTATTTTTGATTAAGACACAATTCGTCACTCGTTGCACGCTCTCACCCCAATAGAATGGATATGATTCTATTTATTATACTATTTTTGCAAAACAGTAACAATGAGGATAAAATAGGACTTTTTTTAACAAAAGAATAAAGAACCCGTTATAACTCCGTTGAACAAAAAAAAAGGGCACAGGAGTCATACTCCTGTGCGAGAAGGTATATTTTAAAAGGGGGTCAATTTCTTACTATTATCATACCCCAGCAATATTTCACTACTGTTACATTCTAATTAAAGCTGCGTTACTTTTCCGTGAAAAATATGTTAACAGCTTTCAGACTATTTGTTTTTTAGTTCTTCTAGTAGTTCTTCAATGTAGTGTTGAGCACTGGATGCAGCAATACTGCCGTCCCCTGTAGCGGTTACGATTTGTCGTAACGTTTTTTCACGAATGTCACCAGCCGCAAAAATACCAGGAACTTTCGTTTCCATTACTTCGTTCGTTTCGATATAGCCATTTTCGTTTGTAATTCCTAGAGATTCAAATGGCTTAGATAGCGGCAGCATTCCGACATAAATAAATACGCCATCTGCTTTGAATTCTTGCTCTTCACCCGTTACGGTCGAGACAAGCGTTAAGCTGCCAACTTTACCGTTTTCATCATTAATTTGTTTGACGGTATGATTCCAAATGAAATCCACTTTATCATTAGCAAAAGCGCGATCTTGAAGAATTTTCTGAGCCCGAAGCTGGTCGCGTCTATGCACAATCGTTACCTTAGAGGCAAAACGGGTTAAGTACACACCCTCTTCAACCGCTGAGTCTCCCCCACCGACAACTACGAGTTCTTTTCCTTTAAAGAAAGCCCCGTCACAGACAGCACAATAGGAAACCCCACGACCGCCTAAGTCCTTCTCACCTGGTACACCGATTTTTTTATACTCAGCACCGGTAGAAATAATAATCGCCCGTGCTTTATATTGTTTGGAACCAGCAATAACGGTTTTGTATTCCTTGCCGTCGATAATTTCCTTAATATCCCCGTAGGCATATTCTGCGCCGAATTTCTTGGCATGCTCAAACATCTTCGTAGAAAGGTCTGGCCCTAAAATATGGTCGTAACCTGGGTAGTTTTCTACTTCCTCGGTATTGGCCATTTGTCCACCAGGAATTCCTCGTTCCAACATTAAAGTAGATAAATTGGCGCGCGATGTATATACAGCGGCAGTCATCCCTGCTGGCCCTGCACCCGCAATGATCACATCATAAATTTTTTCTTCTGACATTTTTTACACTCCCTCTGAGTAACATCCCGTGTCTCGAGAATATTATTTCCTAATAACCTTATCCTATAAAAATAACACCGTCCGAGTCCACGAATATGCTCACTGAAGCAGGTTGTTCACTATTTTTCCATATTTTTGAACGGTAGAAAGCGATACATGATATTTTTCCGCCATTTCCGTTTGCGATACTTTCTCACCGCGCAACTTAAACCAGGTGTATTCCACCGCTGCTGCCCAAGCGGAATGATTTTTAAACGAATAATCTGAGTCCAACGATTCGCTAAAAATCGAAAACCATAATAAATAAATTCCAGCTTTTAAAGCACCTATTGGGCGGTGATGCTCATATAGTTGTTTTCCAATTTCATGGGCGTCGTCGGTGACCAATTTCTGCCGTCTCACATCTGTTTTAATTGATAATAAATAATCTTGCTCAAGGTTCGTTAGATTTGTCATTGATTTTGTTTCCAAAGTGGCTATAAGCTGATTTTTTTTCGCCGATATATCAATGAGAAAAATCGCAAATAAGCGTTCCTCGATATAGTCGCTTTCTAGCTTTTGGAAAATGGAGGCAGTGTGATCTTCATAGCCGCCTAATACCGGATATTCCGCATTCCATGGCTCATGGCCATCTTTATCAGGACTGAGTTCAAGAACGATTTTCCAAATCGATTTGGCAAACGAATCATGACCGGAATAATAGGCCGTGTAGGATAACCAATAATAAAAGGAACCGTCACCATCAAACCCCTTTTTATAAAGCTTTCTTAGCCAAAAATAACCTAACTCATACTCACCGATAAGAGCGAATGTAGCTCCAAGTTTAAATTGATGTTCTACGTTTAGTGGGTTAATTTTAGCAAGTGTTTCCTTCAGCTTAGTTAAAGGTACAGTCTGATTTTTGTAATAGGCGAAAACCGCTTGGTTACAAATGGCATGTAGGTTACCAGGATTTTTTCGCAGCACGTCTCCTAAAATCTTGTATGCCTTTTCTGACTCACCTAAGTAAAAATAAGCAAGCGCCAGATTATTATAAGCTGACCAATACTCAGGATAGTCCTCAATAACCTCTTTTAAAACTTCAATGGCTTTCGGGAAGTAGCCGGATTCTAGCAGCTCACGGGCTCGTTCTTGCTTGACCATGAGATCGTCCTGCTCATACAGATCTTCATCCAGAAAATCTGCTTCCATTGTTAACAGCTCGAGTAATTCATCTGTATCGGAAATAAACTCGCCGTCTGGTTCGAGTTGTTTATATAAATTAGCATGATGATAGGCGTCTTTAAACAGCCCTAGATGGGCAAAATTATTAGCCAAGAAATAGTGGCATTCCAACATTTCTTCATCAAGATCCTCGAGAATTTGATGTAATTGACGATTCGATTGCTCGAACTCACCCATTTCCGTAAGGACGATCGCTAACTGGCAAGCAATCATTGGTTCGCCTGGCTCCAATTGAAGCGCACGCTGTAAGTACTTTTTTGCGCGTGAAAAATCACGGCGCCCAAAAGCCTTCAGCCCCTTCGTAAAATAATATTCACCTGTAGGAATAAAGGAAAGTAACTTCCCCTTCTCATTCATTGCCTTAGAATCTCTAATCATCGATTCCTCCAAAAATATACACAATAATAACTAAAGTATTATAACACAACAACCAAGCCCTCGAAAAGCCATAATTTATCACATTAAAGTAAGTGCGGACTGTCCCGCTATACATTAACGCGTTAAAGCGTGTGGGGACTGTCCCGCTCTGCACTAACGCGTTAAAGCGTGTGGGGACTGTCCTACATAATTTAAAGGACGAAGTGCCATTAAATGTATGCCACTTGCTTTAAAGTGTTAAAGTGTTTTGGTTTTTCCTGTTTTCCTGTTATTTGCCACTTATGTTTTTTGGGGGGCAGTTAAAAATAGTAGTGCATCATGTTGTGCAAAAAGAGGAGGAATTGAAGAATGAAGAAACCGTTCAAAGTCCTTGCCACAAGTGGTTTATTATTAATGTTAGCTGCTTGTAATACGAACAACAACGCTGCTTATGATGCATTAAACCCTGGTGATAACAATAATCCGACAAGGGTTACCCATAGAGGGGATAATCTTGGTGATGCATTCCGTTTAAGAAATGGTCAAGACACTGCTGAAGAGATCAATACTAAAAGAACCAGTTATCGTGGAGGAACATCGAGAGACATTGATACCACCATTCGTGGGAATAATGTCAATAATTTTAATTACCAGAACGATAATCGAAACGGCTTCAACACTGCTTTTAACCGAGACAATGACAACGGATTCCTTGACGGAAACGCTGGGACTCGTGACTTTAGTTTTAATCGTGCAGGTAATCGCATCCGAAATGATTTCAGACAAGCAAAAAATAATATAGAGGATACGATTTCAGCTGATTATACAACGATGAATAGTGGGCAATTTCCACATACTAAAGCGGTTACCATTCAGGATGCCAAGTACGGCTATGTTGTGATGTCGCCACAAGGCCAACAAATCACAACGCCGGATCTACAATCCGTTACTGAGGAATATGCAAAACGTTTCCAAACACAACTTGCTCAGCAGTATGGGAACCGCAATAATATCCAGCCGTTTGGAAATCAGCAGCAAGCAGCTCGTCAAGGCCAGCAATGGAACCAGATGCAACCGCAGATGGGACAGGGTGGCCAACAGCAGACAACCCAACAAAAGCAGCAGCAAACTGTTCAACGACCTGCAGCACAAGCACAGCCAAAGCAACAAACGCAAACAACACAGCCTAAATCACAAGCAACTACACCTGCTAAAACAACCCAAACTACACAGGGTATTAGTGCTTACGAGCAAAAGGTGATAGACTTAACAAATGCTGAAAGACGTAAGGCTGGTGTCCGCGACTTAGTTGGTGATGCAAAGCTTAGCTCGGTTGCTAGAACTAAATCGAACGATATGCAGAAAAATAGTTACTTCTCTCATACAAGTCCGACTTACGGCTCTCCTTTTGACATGATGCGCGATTTTGGTGTTACGTATTCGACCGCTGGTGAAAATATTGCCCAAGGTCAACGGACACCAGAAGAAGTCGTAAAGGCTTGGATGAATAGTGAAGGACACCGTCGTAATATTTTAAACGGGTCATTTACTCATATTGGGGTTGGCTATGAATCGACAGGTAGCCATTGGACGCAAATGTTTATTGGAAAATAATAGCTACGTTAAGTTTCGATGCTTAATGTGGTGAATGATGGGGTCAGTCAGTTGACTGATCCCTTTTAATTTTTTCTTGCCACCCGGGCTAAGACGTGTATAATAAATTACATGTTAATAAAGAAGTGTTTTCTAGGGTTCCGCATTATGTTGGAAAAGTATCCGTTTTTCCATGTAATGGTCTGGACCGAGAGAAAACCCATGGCTCCAGTTCGGTTTATTTTTAGCCATGTCACGGAGGGATAAAAGCCCGGGAGATTATAAGTAATTATAATTTCCTGGGCTTTTTTTGTTTGGCTAAATAGGGATATGACCATTTTGCAACTGGGCAACTGGAAGGAAGGGTGGATTTTCAAGTGAATAGAGAATGGTTAATGGTATTTCTGGCAGCATTTTTTGAGGTTTTTTGGGTCATAGGTTTAAAACATGCAGATAATACTTGGGAATGGATAGGGACTGCAATCAGTATTATTATTAGTTTTTATGTACTGATTGCCGCAGGGAAAAAACTTCCTGTTGGTACCGTGTATGCGATATTTGTTGGCTTAGGAACAGCAGGTACAGTAGCTTCAGAAATCCTATTTTTTGGTGAGCCGTTTAAGTTCGTAAAATTATTTTTGATTTTACTTTTATTAATTGGAGTCATCGGTTTAAAGCTGGTAACTGGCGATAAGGTTGCTGATGGAGGTGAGGATCAATGAGTTGGTTATTTCTTTTATTTGCTGGTCTACTTGAGATGATTGGTGTGGTAATGATCAACCGACTCCATCAGAAACGAAACTGGCCATCGATGTTAGGTCTATTGGCGGGCTTTGGAGGTAGCTTCCTTTTTCTTACCCTCGCGATGAAAGAACTTCCAATGGGTACAGCTTATGCTATTTGGACAGGAATCGGCGCATCTGGGGGGGCCATCCTCGGCATCCTACTCTATGGCGAAGCACGCGACTGGAAACGTATCCTCTTCATTAGCTTGGTCCTACTCGCCGCCATCGGCCTCAAACTTGTCGGATAACTAAATATTGCTTTAGCGCTTTAAAGCATGTGGGGACTGTCCCCACTTACTTTAAAGCACTAAAGAGTTTTAGTGTTTTAAAAAATTCACATGCTTTAAAGTGCTAAAGCGGTTTGTTGGTTTGTTGGTAGATGGGGTCGTCTGACCAGCGTTGTTGGAGTTGTTCTTTGGTGTAGATGATGCGCATGGGGTTGCCACCTACGAAGCATCCTTCAGGAACGTTTTTGTGAACAAGAGTGCCGGCGGAGACGATGGCTCCGTCTCCGATTTCCACGCCTGGTAGAATCGTTGAATTCGCGCCAATCATCACTTCGCTCCCAATCTTAACATCACCAAGTCGATATTCCTTTATCAAATACTCGTGGGCCAGAATGGTCGTATTATAACCGATTACGGTATTCCGACCCACGCTAATTTTCTCTGGAAACATCACATCCAGCATGACCATTAAGGCAAATGAGGTATGCTCGCCAACCTTCATTCCTAGAAACGTCCGATACAACCAATTTTTCATCCCCAAAAACGGCGTATAACGTGCAAGCTGGATCACCATAAAATTTTTGACAACCTTCCAAAACGGCACGGTTTTATAAACATGCCATAAAGAATTAGCTCCCTCTACCGGAAAACGTTCCGTATTCCTCATGAATGACCATCGCTTTCGGAACCACCAATGCTTTTATCCCCTAGGATGCACAGCAAATCAGCCATCTCCTCGAGAATAATATCCGGCTGGTAGCTCTCGAGATACTCGCGCCCCTTCAGTGACCAAGCCACTCCAGCCGTCAAGGTCCCGGCATTTTTCCCCGCAAGAATATCATGGTGATTATCCCCTACCATCAATGTTTCCTCAGGACGTGATCCGAGTTGCTCCAATGCTTTAAAAATCGGTTCTGGGTCTGGTTTTGCCTTACTTACATGATCCAACGCCACAATCACATCAAAATAAGAATCAAGTTTCGTATGGATAAGACCTTTTTTTACAACATCTAAAATCTTTGTCGTCACAATTCCAATTTTGTAGCCGTGCTCTTTTAACGCTTTAACGGTATCCAAAACAGTCGGAAAATCAGTCACCAGCTCATTATGATGGGTAAGATTAAAATTCCGGTAGGTCGCAATCATCTCGTCGACATTCGCTCCATCCATTGTTTCAAATGTCTCCCGAAGCGTTGGCCCCATAAATGGGAGAACATCCTCCCTTTTATAACGGCTTGGGTAATAATGCTCCAATGTGTGTAAAAAGGAAGCAATAATGAGTTCGTTCGTATCAATTAATGTTCCATCTAAATCAAATAAGACGGTATTTATTTTACTGTTCATAGGTGACTTCCTTTCTTTTTGACACAAGGTTTCGATTCCAAATGAAGGAGACAATCAACGTTAGCACAACCGCTACACCAAGTCGGATTAATAATAACGGCAGGACAGGAATGCCGAGCGGCACAAAAATAAGTGTGTCCTCGACGACAGCGTGGCATGCCACAAGGAAAATGATCGCTGTCGTTACGTCCTTATAGCTAACTCCGTCTTCCTTAACCGCTTGAATCATCACACCGGCTCCATATGCTAAACCAAACAGTAAACCAGCTGCGAGTGTTGTTGAGGTATTCTCCTTCATCCCCAGCGCTCTTGTCACCGGCGACATCCAGCGCGAAAACACATCGAGCCATTTTTTATCTTTTAAAATTTGAATCGCAATCATTAAAGGGATTACAATGACCGCTAATTGGAAAATACCAATACCTGCTTTTTGAATAGCTTCGATTAAAATGGCTATGATCCCTGTGACTTTTTCCTCTTTTGCTGGAATGAGACCATACTGAGCAATCGAGCTGCCTCCATGCCAGACTAGATGGATGGTGATGGCTGACAAGAACGCCAGTCCAAGTCTGACCAACAATACCACCCACAGTTTAACGCCAACCTTGATGGCAACCCCACTCTCGACAAGAAGATTATGAGAAAATGACAACATCACGGCAATAATAAACACTTCTTTTACGGTTAAATCTAAGGTTAAAATGGCTCCAATTGCCGCATAAAGGTTTAAAAACGTCCCCAATACAAGTGGAATCGCCGCATCCCCGGAGAGCCCCAAAAGCCCCATCCCCGGTGCTATCAAATTCATTACCCACGGTAATACAGGGGTATATTGAAGTAGGGCAACGATTAAAGTAACTGGAAAAATAATTTTTCCGAGTGTGTAGGTTGTTTTTAAACCAACAAAAAATCCCCTTTTAATAGATCCCGCTAACATAACTGTCATTTCTCCCTTTTATACACTTATAAATTTGCCGCATCTAAGTATCGTTTATCTGCTAAACCTGATTTTCGGCGATAGATAATGAGGATGACTGAAAGAACAATTAAGAAAATCGAAATCGTTTGCGCGATCCGAAGATGTTCGGTCAGCATCAGACTGTCGGTCCGTAACCCTTCGACGAAGAAACGCCCGATAGAATACCAAATTACATAGGTTAAAAATAGTTCACCACGGCGCAGATTTACTTTTCGTAGCAAGATTAACAGAATGACCCCGAGAAAATTCCATAATGACTCATATAAGAACGTAGGATGGTAGTAAGCACCGTTTATATACATTTGATTAATAATAAACTTGGGCAAATGGAGATTCTCTAGGAACGAACGGGTAACTTCTCCCCCGTGTGCCTCTTGGTTCATGAAATTCCCCCAGCGGCCAATCGCCTGTCCCAAAATAATGCTTGGTGCGGCAATATCCGCTAGTTTCCAAAACGAAATTCCCCGTGATTTTGCGAAAAAATAGCCCGTTAGAACCGAACCGATTAACGCCCCATGGATGGCAATGCCGCCCTCCCATATCTTTGGGATTTGGGCTAGATTCTTGGAATAATAATCCCACTCAAAAATAACATAATAAATCCGGGCTGAAATGATCGCAATTGGTATCGCCCATAGCAGTAAGTCTGGGAAAGTCTCCTTCTGCAAATGGCGACGATCAGCCTCACGCATGGCAAGCCACATGGCAAGCACTAATCCAGTAATAATAATCACACCGTACCAATGTACCTGTAACGGCCCCAAATCAATCGCCAACGGATTCAATGGCTGAATATTCTCCTCCATACTTCCACACACTCCTCCTTTAGCACTTTAAAGCAAGTAGGGACAGTCCCCCACCACAACACCGCTTTAACGCTTTAAAGCATGTGGGGACTGTCCCCATGTGCTTTAAAGCGTTAAAGTGTGTTTGCTTTTGTTTTTGTTGGTTATTCTTCTTCTTGGTCGCCTTCTTCGATGCGATCGTGAAGTCGGGCGTTGAATTGTTTGGCGGCGTCCACACCCATTTTCTTTAGTCGGTAGTTCATGGCGGCTACTTCAATGATGACGGCAAGGTTCCGTCCGGGACGAACTGGGACTGTTAGTTTGGTGATATCGGTATCAATGATTTTCATTTTCTCCTCATCAAGTCCAAGACGGTCATATTGTTTGTTTTTGTCCCAGATTTCCAAGTTAATTACTAGTGTAATTCGTTTATTACTGCGCACCGCACCAGCACCGAACAATGTCATCACGTTGATAATCCCTAATCCCCGAATTTCGAGTAAATGCTCAATTAGTTCAGGCGAATTCCCCACTAGCATCCCCTCAGCCTCTTGGCGAATCTCTACACAATCGTCGGCAACAAGGCGGTGTCCACGTTTGACCAACTCCAGCGCGGTCTCGCTTTTACCAACGCCACTTTTTCCGGTAATTAGCACCCCAACGCCGTATATATCAACTAATACCCCATGCACAGCGGTCGTTGGCGCCAGTCTCCCCTCCAAATAATTGGTCAAAAGGCTGGAAAATCGTGTTGTTTTTTGTTTAGAGCGCATTAATGGAACTGCTTCTCGTTCACAAGCATCAATGAGCTCTTGAGGAATTTCCAGATCACGAGTAATAATGATTCCTGGAGAAATGTCTGTACATAAACGTTCAAGTCTGGACAGACGGTCAAAATGATTTAATTGTTGTAAAAAAGATAGCTCCGTTTTTCCTAGCAACTGGATTCGTTCAGCAGGGTAATATTCAAAATACCCGGCAATTTCCATCCCTGGCCGCGATATATCGCTTGTAGTGATTGGACGATTAATCCCTTCCTCACCACTAATCAGTTCTAAATCGAATTTTTCAATAATATCCTTTGTCCGGACTTTAACCAAAGATGCGCCACCTCTGTTCATTTGGATTATGTACTTTCCCTATTTTAGCACTATTTACACTAAAAGCGGAAGTGCGGAAGGTCTGCCCAGCATTTACCAATCATTTATCCATGTCCGTTTTAACGTTTCGTTCATATCTTAGGAATGAGGCAATATTTTTAAAAGGAGAGGAGCGAGAGTATGAAAATAATGTTAGATGCAGGCCATGGCTATAATACCCCGGGTAAAAGAAGCCCCGACGGTTTTCGGGAGTATGAATTTACCCGGTCAGTGGCCACTTATGCAAGGGGGTTACTAGAAACGTATAAAGATGTGAACGTCTACTTTTCCCATTCAGATGAACGGGACGTGCCCCTAAAGGAACGGACGGACACAGCGAATAAACTAGGAGTCGATTTATTCCTATCGATTCACGCCAACGCATATGGAACGACTTGGAACAGTGCCAATGGTATTGAAACATATGTATATGTCACGAAACCAACAAGATCATATGCACTGGCACAAAAAATTCAACGACAATTAATTACCGCCACTGGTCTTCGGAACCGCGGCGTAAAAACCGCTAATTTTCATGTTCTACGGGAAAGCAAAATGGATTCGGTATTAATCGAATGCGGTTTTTACACAAACCCCGAAGAAGTAAAGCTACTTCGTTCAGAGGCGTATCGCCGTACTTGTGCCGAAGCCATTACTAAGGCAATTGTCGAGCAATACAATTTAGTTAAAGAAAAAACATCTTCCACCTCCACCACGACTCCTTCACCAACAAAACCAAGCAACCCAACTGCCTCAAAAGGTCTTTACAAGGTTCAAGTCGGGGCCTTCTCCCAGCGGGAAAATGCCGAAGCACTGGTAAAGCAGTTGGAGTCAGACGGTTACACGGCTTTTATCACCTTCCAAGAATAAAGAAAAGTGAGCCGAAAAATCTACATTCGGCTCACCTTTTTTGTTTGTTTTTATCATCAAAAACTGTTTTTTGAATGATTGTATTAGCAACCGACATGATGATCGAAATAAGCAAGGTCATCCCAAAACTTGATATTTCAAAAACATCACCCATCATTCGATCTGTTATCATCAACGTAACCGCATTAATCACAAACAAGAACAGACCAAGAGTAAAAATCGTAAACGGCAAAGTTAATATAATCAGCAATGGTCGCACTAACACGTTTAGAACGGATAAAATAAAGCTTGCCGCCAAAGCAGCCCCAAATCCGCTTAAATGAAAGTCATCTTCGAAAAAACCCGCCAATGCCATAAATAGAACCGCATTGATAACAATACTAATCAGCCACCGCATCGATAGGTTGGCCTCCTTTTCCGAAAAATGGAAGCGCCAGTTAACGGAAAATAGCCGTCTAGGCGCCTCGTTTAGCCTATGTTAAAATAGCTTCTGATCGCGGTCAAGCGGTTTGATTTTAATCGTTCCCGTTTTTGTTTCCGATTGAATTTTTAAGACATTCTCCTGCTCTTTAATGGATTTAAAATAAAGAAATTTTTGTACCATTTCACTTTTCTCAGCGATAATTTCAATACCCTCCAGCTTCACATTAAAATTACCAAGATTTGTTTTTAAATCACCTGACACGGCTACCTCTTCTGGTACATAAAGGTCAATATTACCCGTTGTTGCCTTTAAAGTCACACGTTCAGTAGCCGGTCCAGTTAAAGCACATAGAATATTTCCATTAAAGGTGTGCAAATTGCCTTTTTGAAAATCACCTTCAAACTTAATCGCACCGTTAATCGTTTCAGCCTCAAAATTTTCAATCAAGCTTTTCTTCACTTGAATACGTCCATTTGCCGTTTCCAGTTCGCCCTTATGGCCTTTTAGATTCTCTATCGTAATTTTGCCATTAGCAGTATCCATTTTTAAATCTTGTATATTCATATTTTCTGCCGTAATTGGACCATTATACAAGCGGACTCGGACCTTATCGTAATCGGTCTGTGGAATATACATTTTCGCGTCAACTTTCATCCATTTATGTTGCGTCTGGAATGACAACCGATTGTTTTCAACAGAGAACACAACACCTTGTAAGAACGTCGTTCGTGCCTCCTCTAATGTTTCAACCCGATAGATTTTCGCTCCACATTCGACTCGAACCTCTTGTTGGTCCCATGGAATCAATTTTACCGAGCCATTGGCAACATGGACATCGATATCATTAAATTCAACAGCTGGTTGTTGAAAAATATGAGCGATCTCAATTGATTTACCGAAGTTAAAATCAATATCAATTTCCTTCATCTTTTTAAAAGCGGAGTCTACAAACTCAAAAATCTTCTCTTTCGTCGATTGGAATTTATAATACGACTCATCCTTCTTCTCAGTATTCTCTACCTTTATATGCGCGCTTAAATCGTCAACTGGTGGAGTGCTAGGCGCCTTCTCCAAACCTTCCAACAATGTTAAAGCCTCTTCAACCGTAAGCTTTCCTTCCTCGACCATTTTTAATATTCGAGCACGTTGTTGCTTCATCATTTTTCCTCCTCCTAATGTCCTATGTCTACTCTAAAACCTATTCATTTTGTAATACTTTTACGCCTTTAATAATGTTCCAAACGACCACAATTAAGCTTAACAAACTACCTATACCTACTCCCAAAAACATAAAAATAGGGAAAACACTATCTGTTCCTGTTGACAAATCTAATAAAACAGCGATGATGACTATTGGAATAACAATAAGTGGGATTAAATGCGACAAAAAAGCCTTTTTCGCATGGGACTTCACACGCTCATCATCACTCACAAAATACACGATAATTGGAAAAATAAACCCAGCAAATAGGACACTAAAATAACTTAACGCAGACAACACTTTATTCGTGTTTAAGTCCATCATTGATCATCTCCCTCATAACTAAATGTACGATTTACATTTTAGAAAGTTTCGCAAAAATAAAAAAACTAGCCTCGAAAAATCGAAGCTAGTTGTATTTTTTTATTTATACCTTCGCTACATGGTTCTCCATAGCTTGAAGGTCCTTTTCCATCCGAGCTCGGTCGCGTTCGAGAATTGGTTTTAAGTATTTACCGGTGTAGGATTGCGGAACTTCGGCAACCTCTTCAGGCGTTCCTGTCGCGATGATTGTCCCACCTTTGTCGCCACCTTCTGGCCCCAAATCAATAATATAATCGGATGCCTTTATCACATCGAGGTTATGCTCAATGACTAACACGGTATCTCCGTTGTCAACTAGGCGTTGTAAAACGACAAGCAAACGGGAAATATCATCAACATGCAAACCGGTTGTCGGTTCATCCAAAATATAAATGGAACGACCAGTGGAACGACGGTGTAATTCCGATGCGAGCTTGACACGTTGTGCCTCTCCACCAGATAAAGTTGTCGCCGGCTGACCGAGCTTAATATAACCGAGTCCGACATCATAAATCGTTTGCAGCTTGCGCGCAATTTTCGGGAGATTTTCAAAATAAACCAATGCATCCTCCACGGTCATATTGAGAACATCAGAAATGTTTTTTCCTTTATAGTGCACATCCAGCGTTTCCCGATTATAACGTTTACCATGACATACTTCACATGGGACGTAGACATCCGGTAAGAAATGCATTTCAATTTTAATAATCCCGTCGCCTTTACATGCTTCGCAGCGGCCGCCTTTTACGTTAAAACTAAAGCGGCCTTTTTTGTAACCACGCACCTTAGCTTCATTCGTATTAGAAAAAACATCACGAATGTCATCAAAAACACCTGTGTAGGTAGCAGGGTTCGAGCGCGGAGTCCGCCCAATTGGCGATTGGTCAATATCAATGACTTTTTCAAGATAATCAAGACCGGTCATTGACTTATGCTCGCCTGGTTTCGCCTTGGCTCGATTGAGCTTTTGCGCTAAGTTTTTATAAAGGATCTCATTCACTAGCGTACTTTTCCCAGATCCGGATACACCTGTTACCGAAATAAATACGCCTAACGGGATTTTAACATTTATCTTTTTGAGATTATTTTCGACTGCTCCTTTAATCTCAATGTAACGTCCATCTGGTTTGCGTCGCTCCAGCGGCAAAGGAATGTACTTTTTCCCAGATAAATATTGGCCGGTGAGCGAGTTCGGATCACTCATCACTTCTTCCGGGCTACCCGCAGAAATAATTTGCCCACCATGGACACCGGCACCCGGACCAATATCAATTAAATAATCAGCGGCAATCATTGTATCTTCATCGTGTTCAACAACAATGAGGGTGTTTCCGATATCACGCATGTTTTTCAATGTGTCGATGAGGCGATCATTGTCTCGCTGATGTAACCCGATGGATGGCTCATCCAAGATGTAAAGGACACCTGTTAGACGGGATCCAATTTGCGTCGCCAAGCGAATTCGCTGTGCTTCTCCTCCTGATAAAGTTCCAGCTGCCCGGCTCAATGTTAAATAATCTAATCCAACATTCACTAGGAAACCTAAACGCTCATGAATTTCACGTAAAATAAGATTAGCAATTTGTTTTTCTTTTTCGGTTAGGTCCAAATGATTGAAAAACTGCTGCGCCTCTTCAATTGATAGATTAGATACCTTTCCAATGTGCTGTCCGGAAACAAGCACTGCTAAGGTTTCAGGTTTTAATCGATAGCCCTTACACTTCGGACAGTGATGTTGGGCCATATATTTTTCCATTTGCTCACGAATAAAATCGGAGCTAGTGTCTTTGTATCGGCGTTCTATGTTGGTTAGCACACCTTCAAATTCAATATAACCTTCACGGAGCTGACCAAAATCATTTTCATAGCGGAAAAAGATTTTATCGCCACCTGAACCGTGTAACACTTTATCCATTAAATTCTTTGGTATATCTTTAACTGGAATATCCATGTCAATGCCATAGTGGTTGCATACCGCCTCTAAGAGCTGCGGATAATATTGCGAGCTCGTTGGCTCCCAAGGGGCGATGGCATGATTTTTTAAGGAAAGCTCCCAATCTGGAATAACGAGATCCGGATCCACTTCGAGCCTTGAACCTAATCCATCACAGCTTGGGCAGGCCCCAAATGGACTGTTAAAAGAAAACATCCGAGGCTCCAAATCTCCTATCGAAAAATCACAATGTGGACAGGAGTGGTTTTCACTGAAGAGCAACTCCTCTTCGCCCATTACATCGACAATGATTTTGCCTTCCCCAAGTTTCAAGCCGCTCTCGAGTGAATCTGCCAAACGGGAGGCGATTCCTTCCTTGATAACGACCCGGTCCACCACGACCTCAATTGAATGCTTTTTATTCTTTTCTAGTTCTATATCGTCACTTAAGTCGAGCATTTCCCCGTTGACTCGTACACGGACGTAGCCCTGCTTTTTAATATCTTCTAAAACCTTTACATGTGTACCTTTTCGCCCTTGGACAACTGGTGCTAAGATTTGTAATCTTGTTTTCTCTGGGTATTCTAAAATTCGGTCTACCATTTGCTCGACAGTTTGTGAGGAAATCTCAATACCGTGGATGGGGCAAGTAGGTCTACCGACTCTTGCATATAATAGACGTAAATAATCATAGATTTCCGTCACTGTTCCAACCGTTGACCTCGGGTTACGGCTTGTTGTTTTTTGATCGATGGAGATCGCAGGGGATAACCCTTCAATCGTATCGACATCCGGTTTATCCATTTGCCCAAGGAACTGGCGAGCATAGGCCGATAATGATTCGACATAGCGCCGTTGTCCCTCGGCGTAGATTGTATCAAAGGCTAGCGAGGACTTTCCTGAACCGGAAAGCCCTGTGAGCACAACAAGCTTATCTCTTGGAATCGTGATATCAATATTTTTTAGATTATGTGCCCTGGCTCCTTTGATAATTATTTTATCCATTGCCATAGTTGTTACGTTCATCCTTCCGATTTCGAATGTATATAGTAGGGCGGGTGCTTTTCTGCCCGCCTGTTAGATTAGTAATGATTTAGCTTTCTGCCCTTAATTCTAGTATGAGGTCACGGAGCTCAGCGGCGCGCTCGAAATTAAGCGCTTTAGCAGCTTCTTTCATTTCTTTTTCCATGTCAGCAATGACCTTTTCGCGTTCCTTTTTGGTCATCTTCGTTAGAGTTTTCGCAGGTGTGTATTCTTCCTGTTCTTCCGCAGCATGTGTTGCCCTTATAACATCGCGAATGCCCTTTTGAATCGTCTTTGGTGTAATTCCGTGTTTTTCATTGTATTCCTCTTGGATAGCCCGACGACGTTTCGTTTCATTAATCGCAATTTCCATCGAGTTAGTTATTTTATCAGCATACATGATGACATGACCGTTGGCATTACGGGCAGCGCGGCCAATTGTTTGAATAAGCGAGCGCTCCGATCTTAAGAAGCCCTCCTTGTCGGCATCAAGTATCGTCACTAACGAAACTTCAGGAATGTCGAGTCCTTCTCTTAAAAGGTTAATTCCCACAAGAACGTCGTATTTTCCAATCCGTAAGTCACGAATAATTTCAATTCGTTCCAATGTTTTGACTTCAGAGTGAAGATATTGAACCTTTATGCCGATTTCTTTTAAATAGTCAGTAAGGTCCTCGGACATTTTTTTCGTTAATGTTGTGACGAGGACACGTTCATTTTTGGCAATTCGCTCTTGAATTTCACCAATGAGGTCATCGATTTGCCCTTGGATTGGTCGAACTTCGATTTTCGGATCCAATAAGCCGGTCGGGCGAATGATTTGCTGCACCATTTCCGGTGTGTGTTCATTTTCATATGGCCCAGGTGTAGCTGAGACATAAATGATTTGATTCACGTGTTTCTCAAACTCATTAAACATTAACGGACGGTTGTCTAACGCTGAAGGCAGACGGAAGCCATGTTCGACGAGGACATTTTTTCGCGCCTGATCACCGTTATACATCCCGCGAATTTGCGGTAGAGTAACATGGGATTCATCAATCACAATTAAGAAATCCCGTGGAAAATAATCAAGTAGCGTATATGGTGTTGACCCAGCCTCTCTTAACGTTAAGTGACGTGAGTAGTTTTCAATCCCAGAGCAAAAGCCCATTTCACGCATCATTTCCAAATCATAATTAGTCCGCTGTTCGAGACGCTGCGCTTCTAGTAGCTTGCCGTTTTCGCGCAGGTCGGCTAAGCGTTCTGCAAGTTCTTTTTCAATATTGGCAATTGCAAGGCGCATTTTTTCTTCACGAGTGACGAAGTGGGATGCCGGGAAAATTGCTACATGGTCACGCTCTCCGATTATTTCACCTGTAAGAGCATCCACCTCACGAATCCGTTCAATTTCGTCTCCGAAAAATTCTACCCGAATACAGTGCTCATCGCGTGAGACTGGGAAAATTTCAACGACATCGCCACGAACTCGAAAGGTACCGCGTTTAAAATCAATGTCGTTTCGTTCGTATTGGATGTCAACCAGTCTATGTAAGAGCTGGTTGCGTTCGATTTCCATACCAACTCTTAATGAAAGTACCATCTCTCGGTATTCTTCCGGCGAACCTAAACCGTAAATGCAGGAAACGCTGGCAATGACGATGACATCTTTTCTCTCAAGGAGAGAAGATGTCGCTGAGTGGCGCAGTTTATCGATTTCATCGTTAACACTGGAGTCTTTTTCGATAAAGGTGTCGGTCGATGGGACATAGGCTTCCGGTTGAAAGTAATCATAATAACTGACAAAATATTCAACGGCATTATTCGGAAAAAACTCTTTAAACTCGCTGTATAGCTGGCCTGCGAGTGTTTTATTGTGGGCGATAATCAAGGTTGGTTTGTTGATTTCTTTTATGACGTTGGAAACGGTGAAGGTTTTCCCTGTACCTGTTGCTCCGAGCAAAGTTTGATGGCGTTTTCCTTCGTTTATTCCTTGGACAAGTTTTTGGATGGCCTCCGGTTGGTCCCCTTGTGGCGTATAATTCGAGACAAGTTCAAATTGATCCTTCAACAACGAATTAGCCTCCCGTACAAAGTTTTTTATTAGCTACTTTCATTCTACCACAAACTATCCAAAACAAACCAATTTTATGCGAACGGGTATTCGTTTTTTTAAAAAAAGGTTAAGTTATTAAAAATAAAAAAATCTGTTAGGAGTGATTGACTACTCTTAACAGATTTTCCTACAAATTTACGCATTTCGCTTTTGCTTAGGTTTCATTTTAGCAGCTAGCCAAAAGCCGACTGTCAGCGAAAAAGCATCAATAATCATCAACGGCCACGTATTGGTGTAGCCTTTATAGACGGACGCTGCGATTAGCGCAACAGTTAGCACCAGTCCGATAAAACGGTTATAGGTAACCCGGGTAAATAGAAGGACAAGAATCCCTGGGATAAATAGCGCTGAACCATGGCGAAGAATTTCTATCAAGCAACAACCCTCCTTTAATTACACGATCCATGCGGATTCGGGCAGCCAACTTCAGCCCGTTCAACCTGAATGGTACAATGTTCAATTCCAAATTCTTCATGTAATAGTTTTTGGGCTCTTTTTAAAACATCATCATGGATACCGTTTTCGCTGATAGCCAGATGGCAGCTTAACACCGGGTACCCGGAGGTAATGGTCCAAATATGCAAATCATGTAGGTCATTGACTCCTGGAAGTTTTAAGAGAGCATTTTTGACGGAATTGCTATCGATTTGAATCGGGGCTCCTTCCATTAATATATGAACGGAATCCTTTATTACGCGATAACCACTGATTAATACTAGCGCGGCGACAATCACACTCGCAAGCGGGTCGGCCCATCCCCAGCCAAAGAACATAATAAGCAGCGCGGCGATAATGGCACCAAATGAACCAAGCATGTCTCCTATGACATGAAGCAAGGCGCTTCGAACGTTGAGGTTCTCTTTGTCACCTTTCATTAAAATCATTGCAGCTATAATATTTACGATTAATCCGAGTGTTGAAATAATCAACATCCCCGTACTTTGAACGGCTGGCGGATCCTGGAATCGATGGAAAGCCTCATAGAAAATATAAAAAGCGATAAGGACAAGTGTGATTCCATTTAGCGCCGCAGCGATGATTTCAAATCTTTTAAACCCATATGTTTTGTCTTTGGTAACCTTCTTCTCTCCTAATTTTATCGCAAAAAAGCTTAAACCTAAAGCGACAGCATCGCTTAGCATATGGCCGGCGTCCGAAAGCAACGCCAAACTATTGGTAAGGAATCCCCCGATTACCTCGACCACCATGAATGCACTTATAATGATAAACGACCATAATAACGCCGTTTTATTGCTCGAATGGTGATGATGCCCGTGGGAGTGGCCATGACCATGTGCGTGCCCATGGTGATGATGATGCCCCATAAAATCTCCTCCTATAAATACATACCAACACTTTAACGCGGTGAAGTGTGTGGGGACAGTCCCCCACCGCTTTAGCGCGTTAAAGCGGTGTGTTATTTAAGTTTTCGTAGTAGTCTTAGGCCGTTTAGGGTGACGAGGAGGGTGGCGCCCATGTCGGCGAAGATGGCGATCCAAAGGGTGAGCCAGCCTGGAATGACTAGTAGCAATGCCAGTATTTTGAGTCCAAGGGCGAAGCTGATGTTTTGTTTGATGATCATCATCGCTTTGCGACTAAGCTGAATGGTAAAGGGCAGTTTCTCAAGGTCGTCAGCCATCAAAGCAACATCTGCAGTTTCTAAGGCAGTGTCAGTACCCGCTCCACCCATTGCAATTCCAACTGTTGCCGAAGCCAGTGCCGGCGCATCATTAACACCGTCACCAACCATTGCCACTTTCCCGAACTGTGTGCGGAAATCCTTAATCGAGGTTAATTTCTCCTCCGGCAATAAATTTGCCTTTACATCAGCAATGCCTACTTCCGAAGCAATTGCCCTAGCCGTTTTCTCATGGTCTCCCGTTAACATAATCGTTCTAACAACCCCAAGTTTTCCAACCTTTTCGATTACACTTTTACTACTGTCCCTTACTTCGTCACGTACAGCCAATAACCCTTCAAGCCCTTCAAGGGTCCCAAATAACATAACTGTTTTTCCTTGCTGTTGGAGGAAAGCTACTTTTTCGCTTACTTCGCCACTCATTGACTGACCCATCATTTCCGCTGCAAATGCTTCATTTCCAATAAAATGAGTCTTGCCGCCAACACTTCCCCGTAAACCTTTTCCAGTTACAGAATGAAACTCTTCTACATGCATCCCCTGAAAACCTACCACAAGCTGTTCCTTCTCCAACCAATTTAGAATTGCCCTGGCCAATGGATGCTGTGACCGCGCCTCAAGTGCCGCAATACCAGTCAAAACGTTCTTTTCACCTTTTGAACCAGCCAAAAACTCTACATCCGTAACCTCGGGAACCCCCTTCGTTAGCGTCCCCGTTTTATCAAAGGCAATTGCCTTTAACGCTCCCATTTCCTCAAGGTAAATGCCGCCCTTAATCAATACCCCATTCCGTGCGGCTGTTCCAATTGCTGTAACTATTGCAACCGGGGTTGAGATAACGAGGGCACATGGGCAGCCAACTACTAATACGGCTAAGCCCTGATAAATCCACTCACTCCAGTCACCGGCAAACAAAAGCGGCGGCACAATTCCAACTAAAAAGGCGACCACAATAATCACAGGTGTATAATATTTAGCAAACCGGTCGACAAATGCCTGAGAAGGAGCCCGTTCCCCTTGAGCTTCCTCTACTAGATGAATAATCTTCGCAATCGTTGTATCTTCCACCCGTTTCGTAACTTCTACTTCCAAAAATCCTTCTCCATTTAACGTGCCGGCAAACACCTCATCACCAACCGCCTTCACAGCAGGAACTGACTCTCCTGTAATGGCAGCTTGATTGATTGCTGAAATTCCTCTCAGTACTACACCATCCATGGCGATTTTCTGCCCAGGTTTGACAAGCATTATATCGCCGATCGCAATTTCCTTAACCGGCACCAACCGTTCCTGACCGTTTCTAAGAACCAGCGCCTCTTTTGGCGCGATATCCATTAGCATCCGAATCGAATTGCGTGCCTTATCCATCGAATACTTCTCGAGGGCTTCACTAATGGCAAACAAAATGACAACAACGGCTCCTTCACTCCACTCGCCAATAATCGCCGCTCCTATGATAGCGATTGTCATTAATGTTCGCATATCAAATTCCAACCGAACCAAATTTCGTAAACCAGCCCGAAACAGTCTAGCCCCACCTATTACAATCGCAGCAGCAAAGGTCAAAACGGTTGCCACACCGTTCTCCCCATAAACAGAAGACGAAACATAACCTAACACCAAAAACAAGAATGCCGCCACTAGGCCAGCATTTTTTTGTAAAAATGATGCCTTAGCCACAACTTCCGGTCCAGAATCTTGAACCACTGTAATATTCTCAAAAGAACCCGCTCGTTCCAATGCAGCAATCGTAGTTTTTCCATACACAGTAATTTTTGAAGCTGCAAAATTGACGCTAGCATCCATCACACCATCCAGGTGTTTAACGTTCTTTTCAAACGTCGCCGCACAACCTGCTCAAGAAAAACCTTCGACACGGAATACCTGTTTCTCAGCATCCAATTCCAGCCCAACTGCTCCGGCTTTATCAGTCATCTTCCCTCGTCTCCTTTTACAATTAAAGTTGGGTGGTGCACATGGTCATGATGGGCAAACGCGATATTAATTAACTGTCTCACATGTTCATCATCCAAAGAATAGTACACGAGCTTTCCTTCTTTGCGAAACTTTGCGAGACCTAACTGATGCAAATGACGTAAATGATGCGACGTCGTTGCTGTGGTTGCACCAACAATATTGGCGACGTCGCAAACACAAAGTTCATCCTCAAGCGAAAGCGCATAAGCAATTTTCATCCGTGTTTCATCAGATAATGCTTTAAACAGTTTGGCAACGTCAAGAATGCATTGTGATTTAAGCTGTTGTTGTACCCGAATTACCTTATCCTCATGGACACAGGTTGTTTCACAAATAGTAAGGTCCTTCAAAGGAATCACCTCTCATAATCATTTACATGCTCAAACACCCGTTTGAACATATCCTATTCAAATAACGATTTGAATGTTCATTTTATTTAGGATGACCTTTTCATTCAAACATCCATTTGATTATATAATATTCAAATGAATGTTTGAGTGTCAATATTTTTTAACAGTAATGGAAAAATAGGGGAGGATAAAGTATAATGAAAATTGTCAATATTTGCTCTATTATGACGCGTATCTAAAACAGTAAAGGTGGTGATGAAGATGGAGTGTAAATCAAAAATCATAAGATTTCAAAACTATTTACTAGAGACAAAGGGCTCGTACCTTTTGGCTTCATTTTGTGCTGCTTTAGGAATTCGTATTTGGGGGGAAGTTGACTCCACAAGCCATGAAATTCTAGCACTACTATTTACTTGCATGATGCTTCTTGCAACTTTTTTTCGAAAAAATTTGATTCTCTTTTATCCTTTCATCATCACTTCCATCCTATTCTTCACCTATATTGGTCATTTCGCGAACTTGGATTATTATGTTTTACTGGCCTTGTCGAATCATTTTCTCATTATTTGCGCGTTTTTATTTCCCAATCCCTTTACTACCCTTTTAATTGGTTGTATCAATGTCGGTTTACTATTAAACTATCATGATCAGGTATCCCCTTATTATATAAGGGGCAGTATCATCGACTTTGTCATTACTATCATCTTTTACTCCTTCTTGGCTTATTTAATCCGTTACCTATATAAGAAAAAAACTGAATTGCAACTAAGCGAAAAAAACAATCAACTTTTGCTTAGTCTATTGCCTGACCCGCTCATTATTCATCAGGGGGGGAAAATTGTCTTTATTAATCAAGAGGGGTTAAAATTAATTCGCGCCAGAAAAAAAGACAAAATCATTGGCAGACGGATATTGGACTTTGTTCCTGTTGAGTATCATAAGACTATTTTTTCAAGAATAAATGAAATCTATTTATTAAAAGAGATGCGTACCCCAAACGAAATAAAGATTCGGACGCTAACCGGAGAAGTTATCGATGTTGAGACAACCGGAAATGCAATTAACTATCATGGCATCCCAAGTATCCTATCGATGGTCCGCGACATTACGGTGCAAAAAAGTCAAACGGCTGAATTAATTCAAAAATCGGATAAGCTATCATTAGTTGGCCAGCTTGCTGCAGGAATTGCTCATGAAATTCGTAACCCACTGACTTCGTTGAGAGGATTCATTCAGCTCTTACAATATAAATCAGATGAAAACAAAGATTATTGTGAGATTATGCTCTCGGAATTGGACCGAATAAATTTAATAGTGGGCGAGTTTTTAATATTAGCTAAACCGCATATGATTCAATTTACCAATCGGGATATTAACCAAATCATTCGACATGTATTAACATTAATCGGTACGCAAGCAGTCATGAAGAATATCCATCTCATTGACAAATTGGCAGATGGCCTTCCAGTCATCTCCTGTGAGGAAAATCAATTAAAACAGGTCATTATTAATATGATCAAAAACGGGATCGAAGCAATGCCCACTGGCGGTACCATTACTGTGGAAACGGGGATGTTTAGCTCTGATCAAATTTATATTCGCATCACCGATGAAGGTAACGGAATTCCCAAAGAAATCCTTAATCGACTTGGCGAACCCTTCTATACAACCAAGGAGGCTGGTACAGGACTTGGTCTAATGGTATGTTACAAAATTATCGATAATCATCAAGGAATACTTCGCGTTGAAAGTGAAGTCGGGCGTGGGACCACCTTTGAAATTATATTAAATACTCCTTTATCCACAAAAATACATATAGAACGAAAAACTGCTAACATTATTTAATTGAAAAAAGCGAAGCCTTCAACAAAGGTTTCGCTTTTTCAATATACCGGGGATAAAGATGTGGACAAAATTGCGTTACATGTGGATAAAGTGGATGATCCTGTGGAAAACACCCCGAAATTATGTTGATAACCTATTTGTCCTTGTTAGTAACTTACACTTACCCACAACACATTGTTATTAACTACACTTTTTCGTTCTAATACCTTTACTCATTATTCCGCTGATAGCCATTTCTAGCCCGGTATTGCTGTGGTGCCCGTGTTGGATAGCGCACTGGAAAGCTGAACATATGGACAAGTTTAGTAAATGGAATCGCTGCAAATAAGATAAATGAAACAATGACATGTACTTTAAAGAGGGCTGGAACCCCTATCATCAAATCTGAACGTGGCTGGAAGGTAAATAAACTACGAAACCAAGGGCCAATTGAGAGACGGTACTCGTATTCACCTACAGTTGTATTGTAAATTAACGTCATATATGTACCTAACCCTGCCGTTAAAAGCAACCAAAGAATCGTAAAATAGTCACTGCCAGTTGTATGGGCAGCCACTTTCGGGAAAGCAAACTTACGAATGAGCATGACCACTAGGCCAAACACCACCATCAGTCCGGCTAGCCCGCCTCCTACAATCGCAAAAATATGATAGGTTTCATCGCTGACCCCTAATGCCTCATACACCTCCAGCGGAATTAAAACTCCCATTACATGACCGATAAAGGCAAAGATAATCCCGTAGTGAAAGATTACCGATCCCATCCTCAGCCATCTTTTTTCAAAAATTTCCGTCGAGGGGGCCGTCCAGCTTTTACCGCGAAACACAAAACGGTAAAAAGTCGCAACGATTAAAATCATGCCGCATAAATAGGGAAAAATAGTCCACCAAAAAATCTGCTCAATCAATTATTCCACCCCCTCTTAACGATACAGTAATGGATATGGCAATTCTTCTAGATCGGCTTGCTCACGTTCCTTTTCTAGTAAGGAGATTTCCGCTGCCCCAGGTGTTTCAAAGACATAGCGCATTAACAGCTCGATTCCTTGATAATACGGATGGTCCTCTGGTAAATGATTGATAATACGCTGTAGCGCATAGGCTAACCGACGCGCTAACTTCTCCACCGAGTCAGATGGTGGGGCCGCTGCTAAAAATTCCAAAAGCAGCGGAATATAGTCAGCTAGGTCATTTCCCAAATACTCAAAACCGTTTTCATAGATTAGCTTTTGCAAACCGATTAATGCATTCCCGCGTTTACGGCTATCGCCTAGCTCGTGAGCAGTTAGATATAGACTCGTTTGATCTTTGTAATCAAACGTTTCCACATACAATTCCTGCAGTTCTTTCAAGGAAGGAATTTCATAAAGCGGCTTTAAGCTAAGTAGGATATCTCGTCTTGTTTTCAGAGCGGAGATTTCATCACGAATGAATTCATCTAGATCCGTGCGTCCCTCGAATAATTCATCGTCCGGATAGTCCAATATTTTGGCAGCCATGATTAAAATGACTTTTTGTTCATGTTTCATGCGTTTTCACTTCTCTCAAATGGATATGTCGTCATTCCTTCAGGTGGTGCCAAATCTTCGATACTGCATGCCCCTTGTCGATAATGGAGGTCATCCATCATTTCGCGGCGGGCAGTTGGAATGACAAAGCGCTCATTATATTTAGCCACAGCTAAAAGTCGCGCCATTTCCTCTAATTCGTCCGCGCTTGTTTCTGCCTCGCGCAGAAGTTTGACTAGCTTATCCTCTTGATAGCCACCAACCGTTTTTTGGCGCATATAAACGCGCATCGCTGACATTTTTAACAGAACCTTGCGAATCACCGAGGTATCATCTGCGGAAAGAATCGATGCTAAATATTCCATTGGAATCCGCATTTCATCGACGGCAGGAATATAACCATCAGCACTAAGCTCATGCTCATTTGTAATATGATTCATGATAGGGCTTAATGGTGGTACATACCACACCATCGGCAACGTCCGGTATTCTGGGTGCAATGGCAACGCAATTTTCCACTTCATCGCCATCTTATAAACCGGTGATTCTTGGGCGCCTTTAATCCAACTGTAATTAATGCCCTGCTCCAGTGCCTTTTCTATGACTTCTTCATTAAATGGATCTAAAAACACACCGAGCTGCGCTTTGTATAAATCCTTTGGATCCTCAACTGAAGCTGCCTCTTTGACCCGGTCGGCATCATATAACACAACGCCGATATAACGAATCCGCCCCACACAGGTCTCAGAACAAATGGTTGGCAGCCCGGCTTCTGTACGTGGATAACAGAAATTACATTTTTCCGCTTTATGGGTATTCCAGTTGTAATAAACCTTATGATAGGGGCATCCGTTCATGCAGAAACGCCATCCCCGGCAAGCATTTTGATCGACAAGAACTATTCCGTCCTCCTCGCGTTTATATAAGGCACCGGAAGGACAGGAGGCAACGCAGGACGGATTTAAGCAATGCTCGCATATTCGTGGCAAGTACATCATGAACGTTTTTTCATACTCCAGCGCGATATGATCTTGTAGCTTCTGAACATTCGGGTCCATCGGCACGATTTCGCTCCCACCAGCCAGGTCATCATCCCAATTTGATCCCCACGTCGGCTTGTCGATATATTTTCCAGTAATCATCGAACGAGGACGAGCAACCGGTATGCTATCTCCTTTTTTGCGATGATGGAGATGTTGAAAATCATAAGTCCAAGGCTCGTAAAAATCGTCCATTTCCGCCATGTTCGGATTATAAAAAATGTTGGCCAGTTTCGAAATCGGTCCGCCAGCTCGCAAATGAAGCTTGCCGTTTCGAAGTACCCATCCGCCTTTATAACGGTCAGTATTCTCCCATTCTTTCGGGTACCCCGGACCAGGGCGGGTCTCAACGTTGTTATACCAGACATACTCCATACCCGGTCGATTTGTCCAAACGTTTTTACAAGTAACTGAACAAGTATGGCAGCCGATACATTTATCCAAATGCATGACCATGGCTACTTGCGCTTTAATCCTCAAGCCAATCGACCTCCTTTAACGGCCGGATTATCGTCATTGTGTCGCGTTGACTTCCAGTTGGGCCATAGTAATTAAAGCCATAGCTAAGTTGTGAATATCCGCCAATCATATGTGTCCCCTTCGGATAAATTCGGGTCACGCTGTTATGAGTTCCACCGCGCACTTTGTTAATCGTATTCCCGGGAACCCCCATCGTCCGGTCTTGGGCATGGTGCATGTACACCGCACCACGAGGCATCCGATAGGTTAAAACAGCACGGGCGACTACGACGCCATTTCGGTTATAAAGCTCAATCCAATCATTATCCTTAATGCCAATCTCGGCACCGTCTTCCTCATTCATCCAAACGACCTGCCAGCCACGGAACAGCTGGACCATCTGGTTCGTATCGGTAAACATCGTATGAATGCCCCATTTTTGATGTGGTGTCATATATCGCAGTGTAATCGATTTGCCCGTGTTTTCTATTTCCGGGTCACCTTTGATGAACGCCCCCCTCGTAATTGGTGGAATGTATAATGGTAATCCTTCACCGTAATCAAGCATGACCTCGTGATCAAGATAAAAGCTTTGCCTTCCGGTTAGGGTATGCCATGGAATTAAGTATTCTTTATTGACTGTAAACGGTGAATATCGGCGGTTATCATTTTCCAAGCCGCTCCAGACTGGTGTCGAAATTGCCGCCCGTGGTTGGACCGTTAAGGCATCAATGGTGTAATCCTCTTCTTCACGACCCTCGGAAATATGTCCGAGTTTTCGGCCGGTTTTTTCCTCCATCGATTTCCAACCTTCCACCGCACGTTTGCCGTTCGTCGCCCCTGACATTAACAGAATCGCATTGCAGGCTTTTTTATCCGAATAAAGATCGGGATAGCCTTTACCGATACCTTCGTGTTTTGAAGGACCAAGGCGGTCAAGCAATTCCTTGTACACTTTTTCACCTGGGTATTTCACCCCTTTTGTTCCATAGCCGTTTTTAATATTTGGACCTATCGTAATCCACATATCGTAGACATTCGGATAGTCGCGTTTAACAAAGTTGAAGTTGGCCATGGTTTTACCCGGAATCGCCTCGACATCTCCTTTGCGCCAATCCTTAACTTTCCCGAATGGTTGGGCAATTTCATTAATAGTGTCATGGGCTAATGGCGACATCACCAAATCCTCTTGGGCAGGGAGATGGTCTTTTGCCAGCTCTGAGAAGGCTTTGGCAATCTCACGGAACGCATCCCAGTCACTTCGGGTTTCCCACGGCGGATTGATTGCCGGATTAAACGGATGGACAAACGGATGAAGATCGGTAGAGCTAATATCGTGTTTTTCGTACCAAGTCGCCGCCGGTAAAATAATATCCGAGAACAAACCGGAACTAGTCATCCGGAAATCCATCGCGACAAATAAATCGGTTTTTCCTTCTGGTGGCTTTTCCGTAATATTAACTGTTTCTGGCTGCCAAGAGTGCCCGCTATCGGTTAAGAGGGCGTCCTGAGAGCCAATCAAATGCTTAACAAAGTATTCATGACCCTTTCCACTGTCACCCAACAGGTTTGAACGCCAATTAAAGAATACCCGCGGGAAATTGCGGGGGTCATTCGGGTTTTCCACCGCATATTGCAGCTTTCCTTCAGCGATTTGTTTAGCAATATCGGTGATGACACTTTGGTCGTCCTTGTGGCGAGCACGCGCTTCTTTCACGATGTCCAATGAGTTTTGTGAAAGCTGTGGAAAGCTTGGCAGCCAACCAAGTCGTGCGGACATCGCGTTAAAATCGGCTGGGTGAATTGAGGAGTATTTGCTCCCCCACTCTGTTTGCTCTTCTTTTTTCTCATATTCATAACGAAATTGCTCCGTTGCAAAATAGAAGAACGATGTCCCATTCATTAGGCGCGGTGCCTTGACCCAATCATTGGCAAAGGCAATTTGCCCGAATCCTTCGATCGGACGAACCTTTTCCTGTCCAACATAGTGCGCCCAACCGCCCCCATTGACTCCTTGCGAGCCAGTAAGTAGGACCAAGTTTAAGATGGAACGATAAATTTGATCGCTGTGGTACCAATGGTTCGTTCCACCTCCTAAAGCAATCATCGATTTCCCATTAGTGATCGCCGCATTTTCGGCAAATTCACGAGCAACTTGGATGACATGTTCCTTTTTTACCCCTGTAATACTTTCCTGCCAGGCAGGTGTATAGGCGAGATTGGCATCATTATAGTCAGTTGGGTAATCTCCTTGGAGACCACGTGAAATTCCCGTATGTGCCAGCATTAAATCATAAACGGTTGTAATAATAAGCTCATTACCAGCTTGGTCATTTAACTTTTTATATGGCACCCCACGTTGGACGGTCCCGCCATCCTTCTCACCAAAATACGGAAATTCGACCATCGCAACACCATCAGAGTCTTGGAGTAAACTCATTTTGGGATTTATTGGACCTAATTCAAGATTCCACTCCTTACCGGAGTCCCAACGAAATCCTTGGCTACCGTTTGGAATCACCGGCCCATTTGTTACTTCATCCCATACGACTGTTTTCCATTCACCAAGTTCATGTTGGTCTGAAAGGTCCGATGCCCTTAGAAACCGGTCGGAACGGTAGAGGTCACCTGGGCTTTGTTTGTTTAAAATAATGAGGAACGGCAAATCGGTGTAGGTTTTGGCGTATTCTAGAAAATATGGCGTTTCTTTATCGACATAGAATTCTTTTAAAATGACATGCGTCATTGCCATCGCTAGGGCGCCGTCGGTTCCAGCCTTAGCTGGCAGCCACATATCGGCAAACTTTTCATATTCGGCATAATCCGGACTCACCCCCACGACCTTCGTCCCGTTATAGCGGGACTCCACCATAAAGTGAGCATCAGGTGTCCGCGTTTGCGGGATGTTCGTGCCCCAAATGATGAAATATTTTGTGTTGTACCAGTCACCGCTTTCAGGAACATCGGTCTGGTCGCCCCAAACTTGCGGCGAAGCTGGCGGTAGATCTGCATACCAATCATAAAAACTTAATATGGTTCCACCAATCAAAGAAAGAAATCTTGATCCTCCCGCATAACTGGCCATCGACATCGCTGGAATTGGACTGAACCCTACAACGCGATCTGGGCCGTATTTTTTTATCGTGTAAATGGTTGCAGCTGCAATCATTTGCGTGACATCCGACCAGGTGCCACGGACAAAACCGCCTTTTCCACGAGCTTTCACATATTGCTCCCGTTTGCTTGGATTGGTGACAATATTTTCCCATGCCTCGACTGGGTTGTTGGCGCGGGAAAGCTCATCTTTCCATAATTCATAAAGGTCGCCGCGAACATACGGATACTTCACTCTAGTTGGGCTGTAAGTGTACCAGGAAAAACTTGCACCACGTGGACAACCACGCGGTTCGTATTCCGGAAAGTCATCGCCTGTGGACGGGTAATCGGTTTGCTGGGTTTCCCAGGTGATAATCCCGTCTTTGACATGAATTTTCCAGCTGCAAGAACCGGTACAGTTGACTCCATGGGTCGAGCGGACTGTTTTATCATGTCCCCAACGATCGCGGTAAACCTTTTCCCAATCGCGTGGCCGCGGGTTTTCCTCGGTCCAGCCATCATTTATTCGATCACCACGTACTAAATGCTTCATCGCGTTCAAGAAATTATTTTTCTTCTTCTCCAAATTCCACCCTTCCTTTCAATGCGGCTAGAGGGTTAAAATCTTCCCCCAGCAGCCGATATGAGCCGACACCGAATTCAAATTCCTGAAGAAAGACACTCCAGGAGGAGGCATTTGCTGCTGCGATAATTAAGCGTTGCAATGTATGCATATCGTCAATTTCATAGATTTTTACAATCATGTCACCAGAGATTCTTCCAAATCGCATCTGTAGGACCGCAATTAGGTCCTCGCGATCACCAGCAAGCATTGCTTCATTTTCAAAAGTAAACATGATGTTCACTCCTTTTTTGTGTTAACAAACCTATAGCTTGATCATTTTGTAATAATCGACAATTAATTGCGATTTGCATTTCTCAGCGGCTTCATTGAAAAATTCCGTCACATCTTCATCTGGGCTTTTGACTTGGTCTTCGGTGAATCTCGTGCTCATTTTTTCAGCAAAATTAGTCGAAAAACGTAAGCAAACTTCAAAGCCATCTTTTTGTTTAGAAACAGTTGAATGGACATCGTACGAATGAATATTGTGTTGGGAAAATACTTCGACCATTCTTTCGTAGAGGGCTGATGCCGCATAACGCAGCAGTTTTCCCTCTAGCTGTGGTTGATTATGATCCATAATCAAGCTCCTCTTCGTGATGTTGCAGGTGATTGTGCTTATGTTTGTCTCCGGTTAAAAGTTTGTTCATTTCGTCTTCATTATGTATCTCATCCACGATGAGTAAAGCATCAATCAAACTTAGTAATACATTCGACGCTTTCCCATTCGCTAGCAATGCTTTCATTTGGCCCACAATACGGCGCATTATGTCATGATCACGCGTTAGTTGAGATATAAGCGTTTGCTGCTCTGGATTTTCTTCGAGAATCTCCTTATATAACCCTTCTTCTTCTGCCTCGGCATGTTTGAGCGTCCGCGATTCCCAATGTTCGATAACAACCTCGGTTATTTGTAGGGATAGCATTTCATTTCCCTCATTAAGTGCGCGACGCAATAATTCCTTTAATTCCTTTGCTTCATTTAAGGCAGCCTCGTGAATCATCGAATGGGCTGACTGCAACTTTAAACTTGGACCTGACATATTCATCCACTCCTCCCACATTAATACTCTAGATTAACGTGTCCAAATATTGGTTAATTATTAGCGTAGAGGAAATTTTTTGAAAAATTGTCACATTGTTTTACAGGCATTTTCCATTTAAAACGCAAAAAATCCAGGTATCTTTATACCTGGTTATTTAACAATGTGATTCATTATTGATTCTTATCGGAGGTCTTGTAAAATTTAGTATGTATGAGGTAACTTGGTAAGCCGACCTTCGAGTTCTTCGGTAAGTTTTTAACGGGGATTCTCAAAAACCTGTCGAACTTGGGATTCTTCGGTAAGTTTTCATCGGAATTCTCCCAAAACCTACCGAACTTCGAGTTCTTCGGTAAGTTTTTACCGGAAATTCCCCAAAACCTACCGAACTTCGAGTTCTTCGGTAAGTTTTTAACGGAATTCTTCAAAAACTTACTGAACTTGGTCACCGTGGGGTAGGTTAGGTTTTTACTTAATATCACAAAAAACCTACCGCACATGTTATCACAGTAGGTTTTTCCCTCGATTACTGATTACTGTTCTACTATACTTTTATGACGATAAAAATAGACTAGGTTATCTTGAAGTTCCGGGTCCTGTACAAAATTTAATCGTTTCATTAGGGCTAATGAGCGGGTATTTTCCGGTTCGACTGTTGCATCTAACGTAGAAAAACCAACTTCGTTAAAACCATAGTCGACAACCGCCTCCATGACTTCATTCATCAGTCCTTTTCCCCAGTAAGCCTTCACTAAATCAAAACCAATTTCAGCAATAATGCCTTCCGGTTTTCTTCGTAAATAATGAAAACCGCATGTCCCGATAAATTCATTGTTTTCTTTGTAAAATAAACCCCAACGACATCCTGCATCGTCTAGGTGAAATTGAATGATTTCCGCTGCTTCCTTCACATCCTTACATGGCTCGATATCCATGAATTCTGTCACACTTGGATCAGAGAAATGTTGATACACTAATTCTGTATCTTCCAATGTTAAAATTTTTAACACGACTCTTTCTGTTTCGAGTTTAGTATAGTTAAATAAGGTATTTTGACTGGTCATGACCTGGTTCTCTCCTAAACTATTTTAAATGTTTTTTAGTAAAGATTTACAATTTACTAGTCAACTAATTATGTTCTATCGTTCGTTTAAAAGTCAATCACTACTTAGGCATATTTTGGTAATAAATAGATAGATTATCGATAATGTTAACAACGTAAAATAAAAAAGCCTTAAAGGCAAATCCTCTAAGACTTTGTTTCGATTATTATTAAACGGCTTTCGTGCCATACTTTTCCTGATCTGAAACGAACAGAACGCCAAGCTCGTGGTGTTGGCCTTCGTAAAGGGCGCTGCTCACAAAACGTATTTGGTCGTTTACATCAAGAACATCAAGTTTGCAAAATGCGCGGTTTCGATGTAAGGCTTCATAAAAATCCACTTCATTTTGAATCGTTTGACCGTTTACCTTCGTTATGACTTCACCGACTTTAAGCTCCATTTTTTCAGCAGGTGAGTGGGGAAGGATACCCAGTATCATAATGCCGTTGTTTCGTTTCGAGAAATAAATCGGCGCATTTTCCTCTTTTAGGTGCTGTCGAATGGTTAACATTTCACGACCAATCATCGCGAAAGCAATGGCGGCAATCGTGATAATCGGTAGCCAATATCCGCCAATAGCAATAGTCGTTGTGAACACACCAAGCATGAGAACTTTTTTCCCAAATAAAGTGACGGCTTGTTTTGGAAGCTGGCTTTGGATTTGCTGGTGAAAACCGATTGCAAACGGAACAAGTATAAATGAGTAAGTCTCACCGCCTATATGAAAAAGCGGCCACCAGTCAAATGGCAACGATAGTGTTTCCCCTGGCACGAGTAAAAAAATCGGAACAGCCCAAAGCCGTTTCGCCTCATGTAGTCCAACCCATTGACCACGTTTGCTTTTTAGGAGCATTGGTGAAGTAGCAAATGAGCCATTTTTTATGATTAAAATCCCTTCAACCATAAGAAGAATCGCTATTAAAATGCCGATCGACGGGAAAATTTTTCCATCAAGATTTGCAAATGTATCTGAAAAAAATGGGATTGGTAAAGGTTTACCCGCTAGGAAAATAAGTGCAAAAAAGCTGGCACCGATTATGTAGGCTGGTGAAACCAACCGTATTTTTGTCGTAGCACTTAATAAAATGGTTGTTGTAATGATTAATAAAATAGCACCGATTGGGATGACCATGCCCACTGAAGCAAGCAATACGGAAACAATACCGCCAAGCAACAATCCGGATGGCCATAGCTGACGTAGCTCAAAATAAGCATTCTGACTACGGACATGAAAATTCCTACGCTCCCGTTTGACCCGCGAAACACCAAGAACCGCCGCTAAAAAAAACAAATAATAAAACAAGGGATTTAAAAATAGTTTCCCCGTCCCATTTAATAAAGCCAATAGCCAATTCCAAACGTAATCCAAAGCCAACCACCTACTCCCCATCCCTACTAAACTATTAAACCCATTCTACCAAATAAACACATGACAGTCGAGCGCCCTTTAACCTATTAATCCATTAAAGCGTGTATAATTATTAAAGCGTTAAAGCACTTTAGCACTTTAACGCTTTAAAAAACTCGGGGACAGTCCCGCTATGCATTAACGCGTTAAAGCGTAGCGGGACTGTCCCCACATGCTTTAACGTGCTAAAGTTATTTTAGGTTGGAGGCGGCGATGGCGGCGATTTCTAAGGCGGTTTGGAGTTGGTGGTCGTTTTGTTCTTTGCGAACGGCTTCTAGGACTGCTTTCTCCAATGCCTCTGCTGTATTATTGTCAATCTCGCCACTTGGGTTTAGTCCGTGTTGACGTTGAAAAGCTTTCACAGATAGTTCGGTGCGACTGTTAAAGTAGCCGTCAAGTCGACCCGGTTCGTAGCCTAAACCTTTCAAAATCATTTGAGCGTTTTTAACTTGATCGTTGTTCATTTCGATTTTCAGTGGTTTTTCTAACTGGAGCGGATGGGCTTGGTAAATCGCTGGCTGCTTGACTTCGATATCCGGCTTAACTCCCTCCTTATGAATCCAATTTCCATCAGGCGTTAACCATTTGAACAACGTGAGTTTAATCATGCTTCCGTCTCCCATTGGTACCGCCTGCTGGACGGTTCCCTTGCCAAATGTCTTTTCCCCAACTACTTTATAGCCTTCTGCCTCTTTTAAGGCACCCGCTAAAATTTCTGAAGCCGAAGCACTGCCTCTGTCGACTAACACAACAATTGGATAAGCCTTTTCCTTCTTTAGTGAAGAAAAATAACGTTTCTTATCACCATTGCGTGCTTCGATTTGCACATAAGGTTTTTTCTCTGTGACCAACTCTTTTAAAATCTCTTCGACGCTTGATAAAAGACCGCCAGGATTGCCTCTCACATCCAATACTAATCCTTTAATATCATTCTTTTCCAAGACCTTTAGCTGTTTCTTAAAGTCTTCTGCCGTTTTTTCAGAAAATGAGGTGATTTCCATATAGCCAATCTTTTCGCCATTTTCCTTTTTCACCGCAGAATGGACCGTTTCTACCGGAATCTCATCCCTTTTAATATTGACCGTTATGGGATCCTTTAGTCCGGAACGCAATATTTCTAACGTCACGGTAGTTCCTTTTTTTCCTTTAATTTTGATCGTCGCCTCGTATAAATCAAGCCCTTCCACTGAAACACCATCTACTTTTAAAATTTGGTCATTTGGCTTTAATCCGGCTTTCTCAGCGGGTGAATTTTTAAATGGCGCAACGATAATAATTTTACCATCAGACTCACTAACCTCGGCGCCGATTCCTTCAAACGACGAGTCTAACGCTTGATTAAATTGGGCAGCTGTTTCTTTATTCATATAAACCGAATACGGATCGTCTAATTTTGCGAGCATTCCTTGGATTGCTCCTTCAACAAGCTTTTCTCCCTCGACTTTTTCAACATACCTTTCGAGGATCTTGTCATAAGCTTGTTCGATCTTGACCAAATTTCCGGAACCAGTTCCTTCTGTAACGGCCGCACCTGGCATTCGATTCGTATGCTGTTCAAGCTGGGATTCTTGCGTTTTTTCCAGCCACGTCATTCCGGCATAGGTTCCACCAGCTCCGGTGACTAGCGAGCCTGCCATGAGTATCGCGATAACTTTTCTGTTCATTATTTTCCCCCTTACAAAACTGCTCTCCCTTGGCTGTTTATCTTTTTCTAATACATATGTCTAAAACGGACGAGTTATGCTTAGAAAAGCGGAAGCGCCCGTTTAGCGGCGTATGGAATTCAGCCCTCCGTTCTTTCGATAAAGGAAACACGAATCGCGTTTTATGCGATTCGATGTTGACTTATCTCCGGTCATGTAAAAATCCAAAAGCCGATTTTTACTCGGAGGGTGAAGTCCACTAGACGCTGGGCGCTGTAGCTAGACAGTTAAATAGTCCAATTTTACAAAATCCATTTTCCTCCATTCATATTCAACATGTCAAAGGAAACACTACAAAAGTACTACCGAATTTTATGGAAAGAAGGAATGGAAAGAATGACAGTAGGTACTCAAGTAAAACAAACAATTGCCGGTTTAAAAAGTGCACAAGCAAACCTAGAAGCATTTTCATTAGCCACTGAAAACCAAACAGCTAAACAATTATATCAATCCGCTGCACAGCAAACACAAGCGATTATTGATACACTGTCACCACGGCTGCAGCAAATTGAACAAGAAGAGCCCCAATATAAGCAATAAAACTCATCGTGAATAAGGAGGTTGGCCGTTACAAGCCAACCCTTTTCGAATTTATTCAGAGAGGCTGATCGTTATGACCATAGCTGCCAACGTTAATCAATGTCTTACAACCATCAAAGGCATTACCGCACAGTTATCCATCTTTGCACTTAATTTTGAGGATGAAACCGCCAAACGAGTTCTTCATGAAACCATGCTTACTATGGAAGAAGTGAAAAAGGACTTGGAAAAACGGATTACGGAAATCGAGTGGGAAGAGCCGCAATACAAAAACTAGATCTCGGGAGGTGAGAATTGTGGCTGAATCGGTTCATATTATTATTCGAGCGATTGTATTTATTCTTTTTGTATTTATCATTACCAAGGTTGTCGGCAAGAAACAAATTTCTGAGATTACCTTTTTCGAATATGTATCCGGTATTACGATTGGAAGTATTGCCGGAGAAGTCATTATGGGACTTGATAGCAATATCTCTCATGGGTTAATTGCGATTTTGATCTTTGGGGTCGCAACGGTTATCGTCGATTTAGCTTCCATTAAGAGCAAAAAGTTTCGAGATCTTGTTGAAGGGAAAAGCACAGTCCTCATCCAGGGTGGGAAAATTATGGAGGATAACCTCAAAAAGGAGCGGTTTACGGTTGATGAACTTTCTGAGTTGCTACGGCGCAAAAATGTCTTTCGTGTAGCCGACGTCGAGTTTGCCACCCTTGAGACCACCGGGGATATTAGCGTGTTATTAAAGAAGGAAAATCGCCCGCTAACACCAAAGGACCTCCAGATGTACGTCCCAAGTGAAAAGGAACCATGCACGATTATTATGGATGGCAAGATTTTAAACGATGCCTTGGCTCAATCTGGTAAAACCCGCGCCTGGTTGAATATTGAACTTCAAAAGCTTGGGGTTACCCTCTCCAACGTCTTCTTTGCCCAAGTGGACGCTTACGGACAACTAACCGTTGATTTATACGATGATAAAATTCAAGTACCTCAATCACAGGAGCGCCAACTTGTCATGGCGATGCTCAAAAAATGCCAAGCCGACCTCGAATCCTTTGCGTTGGAAACACAATCGCAAGAGGCTAAAAAAATGTACCAGAGAAATAGCCAGCGCCTCACCGAAGCCATTGAAAAGCTTAAACCATATCTACAAAGCTAAAAAACACAACTTAGTTGGCTAAGTTGTGTTTTTTTGAACATGGAATATTAAATTGGAACATAATTTAACGGATTGACTGCATTCGATTTTGCGTCATTCCAAGGTCCTTTGTGAACTTCAAAGTGTAAATGTTGACCTTGTGAGTCACCGGTATTCCCCATAATACCAAGCTGTTGGCCTTTCGAGACAACTGCTCCTTCACCAACATGGCGTACGCTCATGTGAGCATAAACTGTTGTGAAAATTTGTCCGTTGATTGAGTGAGCAAGGAAGACAACATTCCCATAGCTAGGAGAATAATAGGAACGAATGACCACTCCGTCCGCAGCAGCCACAATCGGCACACTACTGCGGTTGGCAATATCGATTCCGTAATGAAATCTTCCCCAACGATGGCCGAATCCAGAAGTGAATACTCCCGCTGCTGGTTTCGTAAAAGTACCATTTGAAACAGGTGGAGTAGCACTACTGCTACCACCGTTTGCCTTATTTTTTTCCGCTTCGCGACGCTTTCTTTCAAGCTCCGCTAAACGTTCTTTTTCTAATTGGATCGCCCGCTGAATCGCTTTTTCTTGAGCGGCTAAAATCTCAGCTTGTTCTTGGGCTTCCATTTTATGATTATGAATTTGATCTTCCTGATACTCTAGTTGCGCTAATAATTTATTTTGTTCGGCTTTTTTCGTATTTAAGCTTGCCTTTAAACCTTCAAGGTCTTTGCGCATTTTCTCTAGATTGGCAAGTTTCGTTTCCACTTCAGCCTTTTTCGTTTCTAAAAGCTCTTTGTCCTCGGAATGCTTACGTAAAATGTCTTGGTCCGCCTCCATAATCGTAGCAACCGCACTAACACGGTCAACAAAATCGCTAAATGTGGAAGCACCCATCAATACATCTAAGTAGCTCACTAGACCTCCAGTTTCCTGGAAATTGCGAGCACGGTCCTTTAAAAGCTCATTGCGCTTTGCGATCCGTTCTTCTAATTCGGTAATTTCCACCTTTAATGTGGCAATTTCTTGTTTTGTTTCCCC
The DNA here is from genome assembly GCF_054786815.1 of Pseudoneobacillus rhizolycopersici. Lineage (NCBI taxonomy): Bacteria > Bacillati > Bacillota > Bacilli > Caryophanales > Bacillaceae > Pseudoneobacillus > Pseudoneobacillus rhizolycopersici. The sequence continues at coordinate 96,999 of NZ_JBTOOE010000011.1, forward strand.
AATTTGCTCATTCTTTTCGCGAATTTTTTCGGCGGTATCGTTAATGGCTAAATCATAGCGCTCGATTTGGTTGCGAACGGATGCCTGCTCTGATTGGAGTTTATTAATTTGCTCGTTGGCGTCGTCAATCTTTGATTCTAAATGACCTCGTTCATTGGAGATTTGTTCTTTTTGATTTTTCAAGTCTGATAGTTTGCTGGCAAACGCAGGTGAACCTGCTAATAAACTACCAATTCCAATCATAAAGGTGAATAGTAGTAAAATAATGGGTCGTTTTTTCAAAGTTCGATTTCTCCTTCCATCTTTGTATATGTACAGGTTAATCGTGTTTTCGAAATCCCGGAGATGGATTTAATCTCCGGGCATTATGGTTTAGATTTTTAAAAACTTTCGCACTGACATAAGGCTGCCCCACATTCCTATGATTGCCCCCATTAGAATGAGTAAGCCCGAGACCTGATAGATAAATGGTTCAAAGGAAATGATTGTAATAAAACTCCCTTCAAGCTTCGGAGCCAAATAATCATAGGCATAATAGTACGCACTTGAAATCAGGGCAATCGGAACGACTGACCCAAGAATCCCCAGCCATAATCCTTCTAGAAAAAATGGCCAACGAATAAAGGCATTTGTTGCCCCTACTAATCTCATAATCTGAATTTCTCGTCGACGTGCCACAATCGTAATCCGAATCGTATTGGAAATGAGGAACATCGCCGTAAATAATAAGCCGATTATTAAAGCTAGTCCAACATTTCGGCTGGCACCTAGGAATTTAAACAACTTCTCAACATGGCCTTGGCCATACTTCACTTTGGAAGCGTAATTCATTTTTTCAATTTGCTTTGCTACCTTCATTGTATCAGAAGGTTTTTTCGTTTTAATGATGAACACGTCGTTTAACGGATTTTCTTGTTCAATTAACTTAAGAGCCGCTCCTTGTTGTCCCATGCTCTTCATCATATTTTCGAGCTCGGTCTCCTTAGAGGAATAAACGATGGATTTCACTTCTGGAATATCGTCAATTTGCTGCCTTAATGTCTGCTGGTCCTGATCATTGGCGGCGACATCAATATGCACACGAATGACAACATCCTCTTCGATGTTTTTCGCCACCTGATTCAAATTCATCATGATGACGAAAAAGACTCCGACCAAAATCAGTGTTACCGTCACCGCACTGACAGAAGCAAATGTCATCCAACCGTTCCGTGCCAAGCTTTTAAAGCTTTCTCGTGTGTGACGGCCAAGTGTTCTAATTTTCATAGCCGTAATCACCTCTTTGCTCGTCACGAACGATTTTTCCGCCTTCGATCGCAATTACACGATGTTTAATCGAGTTGACGATTTCGCGGTTATGGGTGGCCATTACAACGGTCGTGCCTCGATTATTAATTTCTTCGAATATCTTCATAATCTCCCAAGTGGTGTCGGGGTCAAGATTCCCCGTAGGCTCGTCGGCGATTACCACCTTCGGCTTATTAACAATCGAGCGAGCGATGGAAATTCGCTGCTGCTCCCCACCCGAAAGCTCATTTGGGAATACTCTAGCTTTGTGCTTGAGATTAACGAGTTCAAGCGTCTCCATCACGGCCTTTTTAATATACTTCGGATTTTCTTCAATTACTTCTAATGTGAAGGCCACATTCTCATAGACCGTTAGTTTCGGAAGCAGCTTAAAGTCTTGGAAAACGACGCCGATATTGCGTCGTAATAGCGGAACCTTTTTCTCACGTAGTTTCGAAAGGTTAACGCCATTGATAATAATGTTTCCCGATGTCGGCTTCTCCTCACGGTACATCATTTTGATAAAAGTAGATTTGCCAGCCCCACTTGGACCAACAACATATACAAACTCACCTTGCTTAATTAAAACATCGATCCCATTAACGGCTCTGACTCCGTTTGGATATTGCATATAAACATCTTGCATTTCAATCATTTATAATCACCTTGTGGGTATTTAGTAGTTTATGTTCGAGTTTTTGCGACAAATTATTATTAAGCCAAAACCATTATACCATCATAAACCGACAAAAAACTCTTAAATTATATTACAGTTTCTTTTCAATAATGTCGAATGAAGGTGTGATTTCCCTACGCTAGGAGTTTGTTGGAAAGAAGATAGGACTATTGGCCTTGGTGGTGTAGATTTGGTGCGTTGGTAGATGGTGAACTTAACCGTAGAGTGGGTGGGTTTTCTTCAAGGTTTGGCATTTCTGTGAATGTTTGGCATATCTCAAAAAAGTTGGGCATTTACTACAGATTGTTTCTGCGAAACCACCATTTTTTTGTGAAAAATGAGGAAAAAGTAGTATTTTTAATAAAAAAGACGAAAAAAACACTCCATTCTAAAAAAACAGAGTGTTTCGGTTGAAATTATTTTTTATTAGATAACCATTCAGCAACTGCGGATGCTTCTTCACCTTTAATGATTCCGCCAGGCATACCACCGCGACCATTTAAGATGATGTTTTCAATCTCGTCTTTTGATAAACGAGAGCCAACGTCGCTGATTTTTGGAGCGCCGCCGCCTTCAAGATTGTTACCATGGCATGTAGAACATTTTTGTGCCGTTATTTTTTCAGCATCAACTGTCCCACCAGTTGCTTTATCATCGCCACCCCCGCCACAAGCAGCTAATACTAAACCTGTTCCCATTAGTAATGCAAGAAACTTCTTTTTCACAATTTTATCCCCCTAAGATAAATTATGGTATTTCAATTTACTATTATATCAATGTTACGGACGTTTGAAACCCTCACCTAACACCTCGGAAGCGTCCATAACAATGATAAATGCAGTAGGGTCAATGCTTTTCACTAATTGTTTCAATTTTGTGAACTCCGTTTGATCGACCACACACATGACCACTGGCCTCTCATGATCCGTGTAACCACCATATGCACTTAGTTTTGTCACACCACGATCAATTTTATGCAAAATTCCTTCTTGAATTTCTGCCTGCCTGTCCGAAATAATCAACGTCATCTTCGAACGGCCAATGCCGATTTGAATCAGGTCAATTGTTTTTGTGGTAACATAAAGGGCAATGAGGGCATAAAGACCACGTTCGATATCAAAAACAATGGCTGCTGTTAGAACGATTAGACCATCGATAATCATGACACAGGTTCCTAGGGTCAGACCTGTGTATTTATTGATTATTTGAGCAGCTAGGTCTGTTCCCCCCGTTGAGGCCCTTCCTCGAAAAACGATACCAAGCCCGAGCCCGACACCAATTCCGCCGAAAAGAGCAGCTAATAGAGGATCGGTGGTCCATGGCGCCATATCGTTTGACAAGAACACAACAAATGGTAAGAAAATTGTCCCGACGAGGGTTTTGATGCCAAATTGCTTGCCCAGGAGGACAACACCAGCGATAAATAGTGGGATGTTAAAAGACCATTGAACAAATGCCGGCTCCCAACCCATCGTGGCTTTCAAAATGGTACTAATCCCGCTGACCCCACCTGATGCGACTTTGTTAGGGAGTAAGAACAAGTTAAAAGCTAGGGCGATAATGGCTGAGCCTAGTAATATGTTTATGTACTCTGTCACTAATTCGAGCTTCGGATTATGTATGTGGATAGATTTTCGTTTTCGTTTCATTATGGTTAATTTCCCCTTACTTATCGGTTTTTCTTTTCGCCGAGAGTGAGTATAGCATGGAGTTTTCAAGGTGTAAATATCATTGCGGTGACGTGGTAAAGGGGGAAAGTTTTAGAGTTATGATATGTTTGATTGTGTAGGTTTATACTATATAAATAAAATAACCAACAGGCTGACTGCTGGTTACTTATAATTAAATAAAAGTCAGGGATTCATTAGTTCTGTATTAATTAGTAGCTTAGATTGTGTTGCCTTATGAGTACTATGACATTGGGCACATGAATTTGTGTTTAATGGTTCGTCAATTGTTACTTCTGGACAAATTAGTATTGGTTCTTGTTCTTCCAAATTAACCTCATCAAAATTATTTTCACTAACAGGTTGGGCATCACTGTAGACATTATTGCCTGATAGCCCTAGGTCATTATATGCAAAGGAAGAATTCTGATCAAAAGAATATTTACTAGACAAAAGGATGAAAATTAATAAACTCAGCATAATTATTTTTTTGGATGTACCCATTATATTCATCCTTCCAATGACAAATATTCTTTATTAGACAAGAAAAAACTTATCTAATATTATTATAGTCTAAAAATAGATAGAAACTGAATGTCTAAAAAGTGAAGTAAAATTGACATTTTTATGACTAGGCAAATATAATATAAAAAACAAGGTAATGAGATATGCGAAGGCATACTACTACCTTGTTTTAGTTGAATATTAAATTTTTCGGATAGGAACTATCAAATAGTGGGGCTATTTGGTAGTTCTTTTTACGGTGTCCACGGCATTAATTTTTGCCCCTTTGTTACACTATCTGATTGGAAACCATTGATAGAATCTGTTTTATTAAAATCATTGTTATTAATAAATCCTTCAGATTTAGATGAAGTATGACATCCATAACATACAGCCATGTTTGTAAAACGTTTTAAAGCAGAAGATGCATTTACGTCTGTTAAGAATACTTTAGCTTCATCATCTGTGAAGCCTTGGGTTTTAAGATCTTCATATGTTCTACCTGTTGCATCACGCATAATTTTTGCATCAGTTCCGTGAGCATAGTGACACCGTTCGCAGTTATAGCTATCACTCATAGTGTGGTGATTATAGTTACCGTCAATACCAGTTGCTGTTTTTTGACGAGTAAAGTAGTCGGTATGACATGCTCCACACCATTCGTTCATTTGAATACCTTTACCTGCTGAAGTTAGATAATTGTTATCAGTTGCTTTTGGTTGATATCCATTTGCTGCTGCAGGAATTACATTGCCCAGTTTATCTTTGTTACCAGCTACATATCCTAATTGAACTACGTAAGCTTTTTGAATATCAGTAACTTTTGTAATAGTACCATCACCAGGTGTACCTGGTACTTTATAGAATGCTTTACTATTGTTAAACCACCATGTTCCTGCTGTTGCAAGTGATTCGTCTGTTCCAGCTGTTCCAGTCGGGAAAACTTTAGTTGTATCTTTATAAACCTTCGGCCAACTAGAGGTATTTTTCACACCAGTTTTTGCTACATATACACCAGGTGCATTTACCCATGCTGTGCCTTTTCCATCAAAAGTTCTTTGCAATTGAAGAACCCTGTCTCCTACGCTTAAGCCAGTATTTTCATAGTATGCTCCAGGTGCAATATCTGCTCCAGTAATTGCAAAATCTCTAAAAATATAATCGTTTAAATTAGCTGCAGTATAAGTGTTAGCAGTTGTTGTTGTTGGTCCTTTATCTTTAAAAACGGGAATATCAATTAACTTGTTTCCATATACTGTCCCGTTCTTAACACCATCAACCTCTATAGAAGTTCTTTGTACAGTAGCCATACCGTTCGGGTTCCCAGCAAGTAAACGATCAGAGAATGATCCATGTGGATCATGACAACTAGCACAGGTAAATTCACTGGTCCATTTTGCTCCTATAGCTTTGGCATTCGAACCTGGTGCAGCACTAATTTCCAGTGCACCTGTTGACATATGAACAGACATATTTCCATTGTGTGTACCACCGAAAGTACCTGCACCCATATCTTCAGCATTTGAAGTTCCAAAAACATTATAGAATCCTAATGTCCCATCATGACACGCGGTACAAGTATTGTATGCACCGTTTTTAAATAATAAACCACTAGATGCAGCTGTATGTGTTTGGTGACAGCTAGCGCATGAGTTAGTGTTATTTTGATAGGATCCGTGTAATTTGTGCGGCCCAGTTGTTGTTTTATCATTTTTCATTTGACCGTCAGGGTTTTTAATGAAATTACCTTCTCCGGTTTTATTTGCGTTTGGTAAGTCGTTATCTGGACGTGTTGGATCTGTTTTAGATACTGTTCCGTTGTGTAGTACTACCTTTAATATAGTTTTTCCCGATTCACCTTCTGCATTGATAGCAGCTACTTCTACTTTATACTGTTGATTTTGATTTAAACCAGATTTTGTGAATGTAGCGGTTGGTACAGCTTCACCAGTAGTAGAACCATCCCAATAAACTTTATAACTTGTGGCGCCCTCAGGTGCCTCCCAGGTTATTGTTACAGTATCTTTATTAGGAGAAGAAAATTTTAGCCCGGTTGGTGCATTTGGAGCACCGGCCGCTAAAGCGACTACGCTAAACATCCCCACCAGCAAAAGTGTTAGTAAGAATGCAAAGCTAATCTTTACCTTACTCATTTAAAAAACCTCCCTTATCTCTCTCTTTTCTCATTATCAAAGGTAATTCTTTAATCCTCCGCTTCACGTTAAGGCATCACCCCCTTAAGTAATCTAAGAGATTAATTATAAACAGCAATTCTTTGATTGACCGTATCAGTAATATAAATAATTCCGTTTTGGTCAATGTTTAACCCATTTGGTAAGTAGAATTGCTCGTTTTCATCTCCCATACTACCAATTTCAAAGATTTTCTTTCCGTCCCGGTCAAACCCAGAAATACTGGAAGCTAAATTATTGACCACATATAAAACACCTCTTGAATCTACCCCCACACCCCGCGGATTAACGAATGTAGATTGCCCAGTTCCCCCTTCTGAACCATTGATTGTTGCTAGATACTTACCTTGATTATCGTATTTAATAACTCTTTGATTCCCTGAATCTGAGACATAAATATTGTTGTCATTATCCAAAGTCACGGCATTTGGAGCAGCTAATTTATCTTCAGGATTTTGCGCATAACTGATTTCCAATATTTTCTTCCCATCTAGTGAGAAAACGAAAACTGAACTTTTTTTAATATCAGTAACATACAACCTATTATCAACTATTCGCAGTCCAGCTGGAGATTCTATTACACTATTTTTAGGATCTTTTTCATTAAAATATTTGATAAATTTCCCTTTTGAATCAAAGATTGATATTTTACCAGTGTACATATCTGCAACATATACATTATTCTTCTCGTCACCTGTGATTCCATATGGGAATCTGAAATCACCTTCTCCTTCTCCCTCTTGACCAAATCTAAAGAAAGAGGTTCCAGATGTATCAAATACCTGAACTTGTTTATTGTTTGTATCAGTTACATAAAGAAATTCACCTATTTTTGCTGCATCCATTGGTTTATTTAGAGGACTACTAAAATCACCATTAATTAAATAGTTAAAAACTGGTTTTGAATTTTGATCTGCAATATTGGCTACTTTTTCTACTTTGCTATCTAACCCTAGGAAATATACACCTGCAAAAAAAACTGTGGTTAGTAAGACAATACTACTCATAAGGAAATATAAGGTTTTCTTCTTCAAAGGGATTCACTCCTTCTTGTTACTTCTTGGAATCATTCGATGCCAATAAATCTAAAGCATCTAGAGCAGGTCGATATAAAGGATCAAAACTCAATGCCTCTTTATATATTTGCTCTGCTTCCTTTACTTTACCTTGTGCTTGGGCAACTTGACCTATTTCATAGATGATATCTGTATTAGTGGACATAAAGTTAAGTGCCTCTTGTAAGGATTCGTTTGCTTTATCGTACATTTTCAATTTTCTATAGGCGATACCTTTAAGGAGATGGCCCTTGTAATCCCTCGGGGCTAATTTAGCTGCTTTTGATGCCATTTCCAAAGAATCCTGTGGTTTGTTTTGCTTATCATAAACTATTGCCAAATTCAAATAGCTGGGATAGAAATTCTTATCAAGGCTTATTGCAGTTTTATACTGCTCGATAGCATCGTTAAATTTATCTTTCAAAAAAAATGCATATCCAAGTTGTACCCTTAACTCTGGGTCATTGGGTTTTAGATCTACTTGTTGTTTATAGTGCTCTAATCTTTTTTCTAGTTGAGCTGTATCTTTATTGTCCCATAAATATTTATCACTAATAAAATATCCAACTGAGAGACTAAAACCCAGTGTAAATAATAATATTAAAGTTGCTTGCCACCATTTTATTCTGTTAGTTTTAATTTTCGTAACAGAGTCTTGAGAGACAATTTGATCTTTGGGTTTAATTTCAGCGTCCATAAGATCCCTCCTAAACACTTATTATTCCTTGTGACACGTTGAGCATGTCTTCCTATTGTGACATTGATAACATGACTGCTCTAATTTTTGATTAACAGGTACCTCAATAGGATGTGTTAATCTAAAATCATTACCATGACTTGAAGGGTGACAACTTCCACAAGTAACATTTGAGATATTGTTTTTGCCAGTTTTTTGATAATCATGACAAACTAAACATTTTTGTTGGTTTTGTTTTGCATGCAATCCATGAGTGGTGATGAAACCCTTAATATGACTTTCTGGTCTGGTAGTATGACAGTTCTTGCAAAAGGTATTTTCTTTCGCATAGTCTTGTACAGTGATCTTTTTATTTGTTGTTCTTTCTTTTCTTAAAAACTGTGTATAGACTGATTGTTTTTCGAAACCAGTTATCTCTTCTTCTGACATGTATTTATGACATTCATTGCAATTTGCTAAATTTTCCTTTGCTTCCGAAGGGTGTAAAGAATTTTTAAATGAAGCTTTTTTGTGGCTTGCTGGATACATTCCAGTTGTATGACAAGCATTACATTCTAGCGTAATTTCTCTAGATTCATGGCAATTCATACACTTTTCCATTTTAGGACGTACAAAAGACCTCTCACTCATAATGGAGTGCCCTACTTTTTCATCCCACAGATCATAATCTGTTTTAAAGGTGACTTTACGCTCCGCAACTTTCCCATGAGCGACTCCACTGTGACATTTAATGCAAGCGACATTCTCTTTTTGATGTTTATCATGCGGAATAATGATATCGCCAGTTGGTGTTACTTCCCGATTGTTCATATTGTGACACTTTTCACAAGCGGAATCTGGAATCTCATCCGGCATTTGGATGGGAGCCGTATAAGTTTGCGAAGCTTTCTTATACACTTGAACGAGGCCGTTTGCTTTCGATTTGGCATAGTCTTCTTTGGTTGAGCCGGTGTGGCAGTTGACACAAGCGACCTCGCTGTGGCTGGATGCCTTCCAAGTGTAGTATTCTGGCTTCATTTCATGACATGAAGCGCAGAACTTGGAGCTTGAAGTTGTTTCAAGCCCCAGAAATCCAACTGAAAAGAGCACTATCAGGAAAAACAACGTTAATGTCATTACTTTGATTAATCGTCCACGAAAACGGGGAGGGGCGACGTTGGGTATTTCTTTGTGCTCCTCTTCCATTTGATTACCTCCTGTTTACGACGGGCTTAGTTAAGATTTCTTATCGGTTTTAAATCCGGTTCGGTGACAGAATTCGCAATATACATCGGTTGGTGCCGTCGGAGTTTCAGTGCCAGGTTGTGGTTTTTCACGATCGTGACAGACAAAACATTCTGCTTTTTGCTCGTCGGTTTTCGCTTGTGGTGCATGAGCTGTTAACCATTGGTCGCTATCGACATGTCCTGGTGGGCGGTTACTGTGACAAGCGCTACAGAAATTGTTTTTACGAGAGTGATTTTTAACCATTTTAATATTGGCAACGTATTTGTCTTTCTTTTTACTATTGATTAAATCGACAATATTTTCTTTTGGTAACTTTTTAATCCATTTGGAATCTTCATGGCAATTCATACATTTATCAAGTTCATTTAATGCAACATCACCGTGACTTTGATCCCACTGATTACGGTCATGGTTTTTCGGAACCGCTACTTCTTTGTGACATGTGAAGCATTCCATCGAAAGCTTTACGTCTTTTTTTTGCTTGCCAATCGCTTGTAGAATGATATCTTGCGTATGGTCTTTAACAGTTGCTTCGCCATGTTCGGTTGTGACTTCCTCATGTGCCGCTGGGGCTGCAACTTTGATCTCATGGTTTTCTTCTTTTTTCTTCCCATGACCATCTGTATTTTCAGGTAAGCTATAGGCGATATCTTCCCAAGGCTTTTCGCCGTTGTTGACTTTGTTATGACAATCGATACAGGTTCCCATGTTTGGTGATGTGTACTTCTTGGAAATTAATTTGTCGGCGTTTTCCTTTGTCCAGTAATCCAAATCTGCTTGATGGTTTATTCCGCGTTCGACTACTTTCGCGTGGATAACCCCAGCGTGACAAGTGATACATGGAATTTCAGCATCTTTAATATGTCCTTCATGGTTAACAATTAAGTCCCCTGTAGCTGAAACTAAACGATTTTCCGAGTGACATTGGACACAGTTGATGTTCCTAACAGGTACGGTTTGCACAATGGGGTCTGGTGCTCCAACGACGTGATAGTAAACTTCTTTTAAAGACTCAACTTTATGAAACATCATATTTTTTACGCCTGGTTCGATATGGCATTGAACGCAGCTTATTTGATTATGGGCACTTGCTTCGAATGTCACATGTTCTGGGGCCATCTCGTGACAAGTTTTACAAAATGATGGAGTTGACGTGAAAGCGATTGCTCCATATCCGACTCCAAACATAGCAACTGAAAAAAACAACAAGGCGAATAGAAGTCGCCATCGATTTAATGGGTTTTTCCAGTCGATGCCTCTAAATTTTCGCCAGAGCCGTTTTATCAAACCAGGTTTCTTTTCCCTGGAGCCTTCTTGAATGGCTTTTTTTCTGTTCCAAAAGGCCATTTGAAACCACCCTTCCCTATTTCTCTAATTCTCTCTTTTTTATCCATTTTTCTCTCTATATTCGTAGTATCTGATATTTCCAGAAGAATTTCCAATGTACATTTTGTGAATAATTTTGCAATGTGAACTTCCTCACATTAAACCGGTTTTCACCTTGCAAACAGTGTATTCACAGATTTGACATAATGAATATTAATCGTATAAATATGTATAAATATTCATATCTATTGATGTTATATACAGTTTTCGAAACTGTTAAATAGGTGAAATGGTGAAAGCTTTGTTAAGAACTTGTCTTTTTGTGAAAAATAAAATCTAACTAGCTGGCTAAAGTTTATTTTTTACAAAAAGGGTTTGGCCTTAGGCAGTTTGTTGTCTGATATGAAATGAAGTGGTAAAATTGATTCAAAGTATTTACGTTAAAATTGATTCATGAAGGAGCGTTTTCAATGCTTGGAATTTTAAATAAAGTGTTTGACCAAAATAAACGCGAAGTGAGGAAGCTGCAGCGCATTGCCGATCAGGTGGATGCTTTGTCAGCTGAGACGGAAAAATTGACGGATGACCAACTTCGTGAAAAGACGGAGGAGTTTAAGAAACGCTATCAAAATGGGGAGTCTTTAGATGACCTTCTAGTTGAGGCGTTTGCAGTTGTTCGTGAAGGTGCCCGCCGTGTGCTAGGTTTATACCCATATAAGGTTCAATTAATGGGTGGTGCAACACTTCATGAGGGTAACATCGCTGAAATGAAAACTGGGGAAGGGAAAACATTGACGGCAACCTTGCCAGTTTATTTGAATGCCATTTCTGGTAGAGGTGTTCATGTTGTTACCGTGAACGAATACTTAGCAAGCCGTGATGCTCGTGAAATGGGGCAACTCTATGAGTTTCTTGGTTTAACAGTTGGGCTAAATTTGAATAGTATGTCAAAGGAAGAGAAGCAGGCTGCCTATGCTGCAGATATTACTTATAGCACGAATAATGAGCTTGGTTTCGATTATCTTCGTGATAATATGGTGCTTTATAAACATCAAAAGGTTCAGCGCCCGCTTTATTTTGCTATCATTGACGAGACTGACTCGATTTTGATTGATGAAGCGCGGACACCATTGATTATTTCCGGGACGGCGGAGAAGTCGACTTCCCTATATATTCAGGCGAATGCGTTTGTACGGATGTTGAAGAAGGATACGGATTATACATACGATGAAAAGACGAAGGGTGTTCAGTTAACGGAGGAAGGAATGTCGAAGGCCGAGCGCGCATTTGGTATCGATAATCTATTTGATATTTCTCATGTGGCGCTGAACCACCATATTAGTCAAGCATTGAAGGCTCATGCGAGTATGCACCTTGATGTTGACTATGTGGTCCAGGAAGGCGAAATTGTCATTGTTGACCAGTTTACTGGTCGTTTAATGAAGGGTCGCCGTTACAGTGAGGGCTTGCACCAAGCGATTGAAGCGAAGGAAGGCTTAGAGGTGCAAAATGAGAGTATGACGATGGCGACGATTACGTTCCAGAACTATTTCCGGATGTATGAAAAGCTGTCAGGGATGACGGGAACAGCAAAGACTGAGGAAGAGGAATTCCGCAATATTTATAATATGAATGTTGTTGTGATTCCAACAAATCGTCCGATTCAACGTGACGACCGTCCTGATTTAATTTACAAGTCAATGGATGGAAAGTTCCGTGCTGTTTGTGAGGATATCGCTAGTAGGCATGCGACTGGACAGCCGGTACTTGTCGGGACAGTTGCGATTGAAACTTCCGAATTAATTTCTCGTTACTTAACAAAAAAAGGTATTCCACATAATGTCTTAAATGCGAAAAATCATGAACGTGAGGCCGAAATCATTGCAGAAGCCGGGCATCGTGGTGCTGTAACGATTGCGACGAACATGGCTGGTCGTGGTACCGATATTAAGCTTGGAGAAGGCGTTCTTGAGCTCGGTGGATTAGCCGTTATTGGAACAGAGCGACATGAGTCGCGCCGGATTGACAATCAGTTACGCGGACGTTCTGGTCGTCAAGGAGACCCAGGGGTTACGCAATTCTATTTATCAATGGAAGATGAGTTAATGCGCCGATTTGGTGCTGATAATATGAAGGCGATGATGGAGCGCTTAGGAATGGATGATTCTCAGCCAATCCAAAGTAAAATGGTTTCACGTGCCGTTGAATCGGCTCAGAAACGCGTCGAGGGTAATAACTTCGATGCTCGTAAACAGCTATTATCTTATGATGATGTATTGCGTCAGCAACGTGAAATTATTTATAAGCAGCGTAATGAAGTGTTAGATTCCGAAAACCTACGTGAAATTGTAGAAGCAATGATTTTAGCGGTCATTGAGCGTAATGTAGAGGCACACACAGCCAAAGAAGAAGAAGAAGACTTGGATTTAGAGGCTCTTGTTGATTTCGCAGAGGGAAATCTTCTCCATGAAGGTGATATTACAGTAAATGATTTACGCGGTAAGGATCCGGAAGAAATGGTGGAAGTTATTTTTGCGAAGGTGAAAGAGCGTTATGACGAGAAGGAAGAAATGTTATCCGAAGAGCAAATGCGTGAATTCGAAAAGGTCATTTTACTTCGTTCGGTTGACTCTAAGTGGATTGATCATATTGATGCAATGGATCAATTGCGCCAAGGTATCCACTTACGCGGTTATGCGCAAATCGATCCACTCCGTGAGTACCAGTCAGAAGGGTTTGCGATGTTTGAGAATATGATTGCATCGATTGAGGATTATACAGCGAAATACATCATGAAGGCGGAAATTCGCAATAACCTACAACGCCAAGAAGTGGCCAAAGGACATGCGGTTGACCCTAAACAAGGTGAAGGCGGCAAAGTGAAGAAAAAGCCAGTCGTCAAGGCTGTTGATATCGGCCGTAATGACGAATGTCCATGCGGAAGTGGTGAAAAATACAAGAACTGCCATGGAAGACAGTAATTTTATTGTGCCAGAAGGGAGAGCTTTTGCGGCTCTCTTTTTTTGGGTGGGTGAAGGTTATGGTTTTTGAATGGATTAATATTGGTAAATGGATTTACTCCGGTATAATTGGGTTTAATCTCGTATAAATGGATTTAAACCCGTATAATTGGATTTAAACCCGTATAACTGGATTTAAACCCGTATAACTGATTTAAACCCGTATAATCGGATTTAAACCCGTATAATCGGATTTAATCCCGTATAATCGGATTTAATCCCGTATAATTGGATTTAATCCCGTATAATCGGATTTAATCCCGTATAATTGGATTTAAACCCGTATAATCGGATTTAAACCCGTATAATTGGATTTAAACCCGTATAATCGGATTTAATCCCGTATAATTGGATTTAAACCCGTATAATCGGATTTAAACCCGTATAATCGGATTTAAACCCGTATAACTGGATTTAAACCCGTATAACTGGATTTAAACCCGTATAACTGGATTTAAACCCGTATAATTGGATTTAAACCTCTATAACTAAATTTATAACACTCATCAGTTATGAACATTTAGATTTAAGAGGATATAATAGGTAATATATTTTTTAAGAGGTGACTAGTAATGGAATTAGCAGAAATTCGCAATGAACTTGAGAAAACAGCTAAGAAATTAGCAGACTTTAGGGGGTCTCTTTGACCTTGAAAACAAGGAAGCACGCATAGCCGAACTGGATGATGTCATGCTTCAGCCTAACTTTTGGGATGATCAGCAGGCCGCCCAAACAATCATTAATGAATCTAACGGCCTGAAAGAGCAAGTAAACGAGTTCTATTCGTTAAATGAATCGCAAGAGAATCTTGATCTGACTTTCGAACTTGTTAAGGAAGAACAGGACGAGGAACTTAAGGCTGACCTTGAAGCCGAGCTAGTTGAGCTTATCTCACGTCTAAATGAATATGAACTACAAATGCTTCTTAGTGAGCCATATGACAAAAACAACGCTATTTTAGAGCTACATCCAGGTGCTGGTGGGACTGAATCACAGGACTGGGGTTCAATGCTCCTTCGTATGTACACTCGTTGGGCGGAGAAGCGTGGCTTTAAAGTAGAAACACTTGACTATCTTCCCGGAGATGAAGCAGGAATCAAAAGTGTAACTTTGTTGATAAAAGGACATAACGCCTACGGTTACCTTAAAGCCGAGAAAGGCGTACACAGACTAGTACGAATCTCTCCTTTCGATTCTTCCGGTCGACGTCATACAAGCTTCGTATCATGCGAAGTTATGCCGGAATTTAATGACGAAATTGAAATTGATATTCGTACGGAGGATTTAAAGGTCGATACTTATCGCTCAAGTGGTGCAGGTGGACAGCATATTAATACAACGGACTCTGCGGTTCGAATTACACACTTACCAACAGGTGTCGTCGTTACCTGCCAAACGGAACGCTCGCAAATTAAAAACCGTGATCAGGCGATGAAAATGCTAAAAGCGAAACTTTATCAACGTGAAATCGAGGAAAAGGAAAAGCAGCTTCTTGAAATCCGTGGTGAGCAAAAAGAAATCGGTTGGGGCAGCCAAATCCGTTCCTATGTCTTCCACCCTTATTCCATGGTCAAAGACCATCGGACAAATACAGAATCAGGCAATGTACAAGCCGTCATGGACGGAGAACTAGACAACTTCATCAACGCCTACCTAAGATCAAGACTAGCATAAAACACTTTAGCGCATTAAAGCGGAGCGGGACTGTCCCCACTTGCTTTAAAGCGCTAAAGTGTTTTTTGTTGCAAAATAAAAACCCTGCTTTTCGCAGGGTGTTTTATGTTTGTATTAATCTGCAACGATTTCTACTGTTTCATTTTCGTCGACGTGTAGTTTGTATCCGATTCCCCAAACAGTTTTTATGTTGATGTTGATGTTGTTTTGTTTCAGCTTTTTTCGAATCCTGTTCAAATGGGTATCTATCATACGATCGTCGTCAAGGTGCTCGTAGCTCCATACAACTCGGAGCAGTTCCTCACGTGTCACAACCTCATCCTGTTTCTTCACTAGGGTCCAAAGAATCGAAAATTCCTTTTTCGTAAAGTTTAATACTTTTTTATCGTAGTGAACTTTAAAAGTAATTTTGTTCATCTTCAAACGACCAAATTGAATTTTGTCTTCCTCGGCTGATTTTTTCGCGGCAATGTGATCGAGTAGAACATTTATCTTGCACAATAGGATTGGAAAGGTTACCGGATAGGTAATAACATCATCCGCCCCCGCTTCAAAATACTTAATTGTTGCCTCTTCTGATAGGGGTTTTCCTAAAACGATAATAATAGAGTTTAACTTTTGCCTCATTTGTCGGCATAGCTCAAGGCTATTCACATTTAATAGACTGTGGTTGATCAGAACTATCGTTGGCTTTGACTCAATAGCCGTAATTAACCCTAATAAACCGTTATTAAATGGATGCACCTCAAAGTATGGTTCGAAAAATTGGGATAATTTATTACTGGTTTGGGAATCTTCTTCGATTATCAACAATTTTTTTTCCATAGTACTCCCCCATACAGTACTAAAGACACTTATGCCTTAGTTATATCATATCACAATCCTTTCAAATGTAAATAATTTCGTAAGATTCGGAATATGACATGTATTTTTGTTACAAAGAGCAAACTTTTTATTATATTAAGATAACGGATAGTGGCAAGCAACGAATTGATTATCACCAGTTTTAACAAATTTTGGAGCTTCTTCACGACATTTAGGTTGTGCATAAGGACAACGAGTATGGAAGTAACAGCCAGATGGCGGATTAATCGGACTCGGTACATCCCCTTGTAAAATAATCTTCGGCTTATCACGTAATCTTGGATTTGCGATTGGGTTAGCTGAAATTAATGCTTGAGTATATGGATGTTTCGGTGATTCGAACAATGTATCCGAATCGGCTAATTCAACCATTTTCCCTAAATACATAACCCCAACACGGTCACTAATATGGCGAACAACATTAAGACCATGAGACACAAACAGGTAAGTTAAGTCGAATCTCTCTTGAAGATCTTCAAGCAAGTTAATAACCTGTGACTGGATTGAAACGTCAAGAGCTGAAGTAGGCTCATCAAGGACAATGAATTTAGGGTTTAAAATTAATGCACGGGCAATTCCGATACGTTGTCTTTGTCCACCGGAAAACTCATGTGGATAACGTCTCATATGGAATGCGCTTAAACCAACTAGTTCAAGAACTTCCTTAATTTTGTCTTCACGTTCCCTTGGATTGTTCATGCCATGAATTTTTAACACACGCGAAAGTGTTTCCCCAACACTTAATCTTGGGTTTAATGATGAAAATGGATCTTGGAAAATTAATTGCATCTCTCTGCGTGCTTTTCTTAATTCAGCATCTGATAGAGAATAGATATCTTTTCCATCAAAAGTTACAGTTCCGCTAGTTGCCTCTAGGAGACGTAATAATGTACGCCCAGCTGTTGACTTACCACAGCCACTTTCTCCTACTAGACCCAATGTTTCCCCTTTTAAAATATCAAAGCTTAAACCGTCAACAGCTTTAACATGCCCTTGAGTTCGACCTAATAAGCCACCTTTAATTGGGAAATGCATTTTAATATCTTTAACGCTAAGTAGAACGTCTTGTTCACTTTTAACTACTTTCTTTTCATTTGCGACTGATTCGATAACTCCGCTTACCATGTATTACGCCTCCCAACGATCCGTGTATTTCCAGCAGCGCACAACTTCTTCATCATTAATTTGTTGAATTTGTGGCATTTCCGAATGACATAATGCAGTTGCATATTCGCAACGGTCTGCGAAACGGCAGCCAGGAGGAAGATTTAATGGATTTGGAACGACTCCATCAATCGCATAAAGCTTTCCAACACGCTTTTCTGCACTAGGCATCGACTTTAGCAAGCCTTCTGTATATGGGTGCTTAGGGTTTTCAAAGATAGTAAATACATCACCTTGCTCCACAACTTGACCGGAATACATAACTACTACGCGGTCAGCCATTTCAGCTACGACACCTAAATCATGAGTGATTAACATGATTGACATGTTTGACTTTTCTTTTAAACGCTTCATTAATTGAAGAATCTGATTTTGAATCGTTACGTCAAGGGCTGTTGTTGGCTCATCAGCGATTAGTAGTTCTGGATGACAAGCTAAGGCAATCGCGATCATGACACGTTGTCTCATCCCACCACTTAGCTCGTGCGGATATTGGTTAATCCGACGCTCAGGTTCAGGGATACCTACTAGGTTAAGGAGATTAACGGCTTCCGCTAACGCTTCTTTGTGATTCTTCTTTTGGTGAAGCATGATTGTTTCAGAAATTTGATCTCCAACTTTATATACAGGGTTTAACGATGTCATCGGCTCTTGGAAAATCATTGAAATACGGTTACCGCGGATTGCGCGCATTTCTTTATCCGATTTTGATAATAAGCTTTCTCCGTTAAACTTAATGTCTCCGGCTAAAATTTTTCCAGGAGGCTGAGGGATTAAGCGCATGATCGATAAAGACGTTACACTTTTTCCACTTCCAGATTCACCTACGATGGCAAGAGTTTCCCCTTTTCTCACTTCGAAACTAACTCCGTCGATAGCAGGAACAGTTCCATCTTCTGTATAAAAATATGTTTTTAAGTTTTCAACTGATACGAGTGTATCTGTTTTTGTCATGGTAGTAGACATGATTGTTCCTCCTATTCTTTCATTCTTGGGTCAAGAGCGTCACGAAGACCATCACCAATAAAGTTTACTGCTAATACGGTTAAAATGATAAATGAACCAGGGAAAATAACAATCCATAAATAATCCATAACTGTCGTTAACTCTTGAGCGGATGTTAACATGTTCCCCCAGCTTGGAGTCGGTGGTTGAATACCTAATCCTAAGAAGCTTAGGGAAGACTCTGCTAAAATGTTTGCTGCAATGTCCAAGGTCGCAATAACTGTGATTGGCGCAATCGCATTTGGCAATACATGGTAAAAGATGGTACTGTATTTTTTCTCACCCGTCGCTCTGGCCGCTTCGATGAAATCACGTTTTTTGATGGATAAAATCTCACCGCGCACGATACGCGCCATTCCTGTCCAACCAAATACCGATAATACAAGTACGGTAGACCATAAAGATGGAGTGATGATTGCTGCAACGATTAATAATAAGAAGAAAGTTGGGATTGATTGGATCGCGTCAACGATACGCATCATAATGTTATCAACCCAGCCTCCGAAATAACCGGAAACAGCTCCATAAACAATACCGACCGATACTGTACAAACCATTGCTAAGAGCGCAACACTAAGTGAAATTCTTGCTCCGAAAACGATACGAGTCCAAACATCCCCACCCATAGAGTCTGTACCCATCAAGTGGAATTTAGACTCATCATAAAGATTTCTACCCGGAGGTAAGAAAGAATCTAAAATATCAAAGCGGTCAGGTCGAAATGGTGTTAATAATGGTGCAAAAATAGCTAATAAACACATAATTGAGAAAACGACTAAACCGATAACGGCTAATTTATTTTTACGATAGCGTCTCCAAATAACGGAAGCTTTACTTTCAATTTTATATTCATTTCCTGCTGGTTTTGGTTTGTTCATTTGAGCAGGACTATTGACTGTTGGATTAGGCATCCCCATTATAAGTTACTCCTCTCTAGTTCTTGCCTAACTGGATGCGCGGATCCACGATGGCATAGAAAATATCTGCAATTAGGTTTGAGAAAACAACCATTACACCGGCAATCATCGTTGTTCCCATGATTACTTGATAGTCGCGGATAAAGATGGCGTTAACCGTTAATCTTCCCATTCCTGGCCATGCAAAAAGCTGCTCAATAAATAGGGCACCACCAAATAATGCAGGTAATTGTAAAGCTAAAATTGTAATAATTGGAATCAAAGCATTACGTAAAGCATGTTTAAAAATGACTTTTCCTTCGGATAAACCTTTTGCTCGTGCTGTTCTTACGTAGTCCATCTTAATTACTTCTAGCATACTTGAACGCATATAACGTGATTTCGAAGCGATTAATCCAAATGCTAGAGTTAAAGAAGGTAGTATTAAATGGTGAATCCGATCCCATAGGTCAAATACTTCATAATTTTCTCTCATTCCCGAAGCAGGGAACCAAGCTAATTTTAAGGAGAACACAAGAATAACAACCAATGCTATAAAGAACGATGGTACGGCAATACCTAAAAACGAGTAAAACGTAAAGAAATAGTCGAAAACCGAGTATTTTTTAATGGCTGAGTAGACTCCAATTGGAATGGCAATAAGAATTGAAATGATGATTGCGGTAGCCATAAGCAACAATGTTGCCGGTACCCTTTGTAGGATTTTCTCCAAAACAGGTTGTCCATCCTGGAAGGAGTAGCCCATATTCCCATCTATCACTAAAAGCTTAAGCCATTTATAATACTGAACGTAGATAGGATCATCGACTCCTAATTGTTCTCTGATTGCCGATAGATCCTGTTCATTCCCAGCCTCAGGGTTTTCATACATAGCTGTTGGATCCCCAGGAGCAAGTGACATAAGTAAGAATGAAATAATAGAGATTATTAGTAAAAGAGGAATCGATTGAAGTACTCTTCGAATAATATATTTAGTCAAAGGTCTCACTACTTTCTGTTAGCATAATAAGATTACGATCGGTCTAGTCTAATTTTGAAAAAAGACTATCTCTCATAGTAGGGAGGAAAATATCGCTCTATAAGTCTATAATTTTCCGAATCTTTCAATAATAAAGCCGTAGCGACTCTCGTCGCTAACGGCCGCTTTAAACTACTAATATTTATTTTCTTTTTGCTGCAGTGCCCCAGTACCAGTCTTCTAGGTTAAACATTGCACTTGATAATGAAGTTTTGATACCTTTTAGATCTTTGTCATGACCCATGTTCTTCATTGGGTGAACTGTCCAAATCAATGTAGCATTGTCAGCCATGTATTTATGCATTTCTTGGTAAAGCTTGATACGCTTGTTGCGATCTTCTTCTTGTAGGTAATCATCTAACCACTTATCGATCTTAGGATCGTTGATGCGGTTACGGTTGTTACCTGCTTTGCCTTTTGCTGGGTCAGGAATGTTTGAACTGTGGAAGAATCCGCTATGTTCAACGTTTCCATCATATCCGCCCCATCCTAGAGCAAATGTATCTAATTCACCATGTAAATACTTGTCAAGGAAAATTGACCATTCTAAACCACGAACAGTAACTTTTACACCAAGCTTAGCCCAGTTTTGTTGAGCAAGTAGACCGATTTTTTCACGTACTTTGTTACCGTTGTTGAAGTAGAATTCGAAATCCATTTTTTGGCCGCCCTTAGTACGGACACCATTTTCCAATTTCCATCCAGCTTGATCTAGAAGGTCAGCTGCTTTCTTTTGATCAAATGGAAGAGCCTTAACATTTTTGTTATATTGAGGAATCTTCGGATGGAACGGACCTGAAGCTAGGTACGCTTTACCTAAGTATAATTTAGATACGATAGACGGACGGTCTAAACCGTAAGTTAACGCTAAACGAACGTTCTTATCGTTGAATGGCGCTTTCGCTTGGTTCATACCGACAAAGTCGAATTGACCGTAATCCCACTTAGTAATTTTAAGATCTTTATCTTTTGCAACCTGAGCAATTGTCGCTGGAGTTAGTGCTTCTACCCAGTCAACGTCACCTTTGATTAGGTTGATTGCTTCAACGTTTGCATCTGGAAGGATACGAGTGATAACTTCATCCATGTATGGACGACCGTTCCACCAGTTTTTGTTCGCTTTAACAACGATACGCTCGTCCGTTTTCCACTCTTTGAAAATAAATGGACCAGTACCTACTGGGTTACGGTGAAGTGTATTATTTTTGTTATAGTCGTCAACACCCTTAGGGAACTTATGTTTAGGGATAATTGCTGCAGGAAGTACGTTAGTTAAGATTAACGCATCCTTCTCTTTTAAAATAATTTGAACTTGGTAATCGTTGACTACCTTAACCTCTTTGATTGTTTTGAAGTCACCGATGTAGCTGTTGATTGACTTCGGATTCATATACATATCAAAAGAGAATTTAACGTCAGCAGCAGTAAATGGCTTACCATCGTGCCACTTAACTCCTTTACGAAGGTCGAACGTGTAAATGTTTTTCGCTTTATCGAAAGACCACTTCGTTGCAAGACTTGGAACTGGATTACCTTGTTGATCAAGGTTAATCATTCCTTCAAAGATCATGCCTTGGATACGGCTTGATGCAGAGTCAGAAGTAGTGTATGGAATTAAACGCACAGCGTCAGAGAATGAAGTTAAAACAACTTTACCGCCGACTTTTTTAGGATCGAATCCTTGGCGTGCTGCATCTGCAGAGTGAGCACCTAAGAAAGAAAATCCGCTAAGAGCAACTGCTGATGCTAAAGAAGTAGTAATTAATTTCTTTTTGAAGTTTTGCATCTTGTTAATTTCCCCCAATCGTTTTTATAGATTATTTTTTGTCAGTAGCTGTTACTTCTAATGTAAGAGCCAAGCCATCTGAACCAGCAGTGATTGCACCTTTAACGTCTTTACCTGCAGCAATTAGAGCAGAAATGTCAGCTAAAGTTTTGTCTGTCTTAGTTTCGCCTTCTACTAGCTTAATCGTAGCACCTTCAGCTAATGAGAAAGATTGAGACTTAAGAGCAGTGTCGCTGAAATCGAAAACTAGTTTATTCTTTTCAACTTTAAACGCGCGGCTCTTAACACTTGTGATGTATGGCTCGATGACAGTAATTTCGTCTGTTACTGTATCAGAGTAAATACCACCTTCAAAAGTTACATTAGCTTTAGATGCATAGTTAGAGAACTCAGTGAAAGTGAATGGAACATCCTTGCTGTTTGGTAAGCTAGAAACAAGTCCATTTAATAACCAGTTTTTCGCTGTGCCGTTAAGTGTTAATGCACCAGCAGCAAAACCTAATTTACCATCTAGCATTTCTAGACCATTACCAGAAGCAAATCCAATTTCACCCTTCTTGTTAAGGTTTAATTTAACATTTGTTCCTGCAGCTAGGTTACCAGCATCTCCAGCTTGACTGTCTACAAAGATTGAAGAGTTCTTAGCAATTTTGTAGCTCTTATTACCTGAATCAGTTTTTACAACTAGAACATCGCCGTTCATAACTTTAACTACGATACCGCCAGCAGTTGTGTAGCCTTCTTTAACTGTCATGTAGTTGTCGATTGCTACAGCAGCTTCTTCTCTAGTTACGACTGCATCTAAATCTGTATCAATGTCTAGAACACCTTTGCGCTCTAAGAAATATAAATGATCGATTGGACGATTAGACCAAGATTTTTTGAAACCTAGTCCGAAAGCTAAACCTCTTGCTAGGTCAGCATTTGTAATAGCGTTTTTAGGCTTAAATTGGCCTTTGCTATTAACTGTTAGAATTCCAGCACTTACAGCTTTTGTAACTGCAGAGTTATTCTTAACATCTGTAATTTTCACAGCTTTAGGAGAGCCTAAAGTCATGATTCTTGACGAGATTTCAGCAAACTCTTGACGAGATAACCCTTTCTCTGGGTTGAAGTTTGCACCGTTGTTTACAACGATTCCCAGTGATACTACCTTACTAATTGCAATTTCGTTTGAACTTACATCATCAAAACTTACCGCCATTGCAGAAAGACTGCTAAATGTTAGTGTAGTTGCTAATGCGCCTGTAACGATAAATTTCCGCCAATTCAACATGATTTTCCCCCTTAGAAATTTGTAAAAAGTAAACCTAGATCAGATAGAAAAGGTTCCCTCCCTTGTTGCAAGTTTTAAAGTTGTTAGAAAATTAAGATATGTCTAAAGTTATTTATAGCATAAAAGTCACAGAAAAAAACCCTCAAAAAGTCAACATAAAAATAACAAATTGTTCAACCTGTCGAAATTAGAAACTTTCGAAACCCGAAGGATATTTTGTCAACATTCGTCGATTTAGCCCGGTTTTTGACGTAATTATCATACAATTTGGACAATTAATGCAATTTGTCTAGGTGTGTTTTTAACAAAAGATTCACTTAATTCTAACAAAATTCTAACTTTTTAATGTTAATAGACATAAATTTTATTAAATTGACGTAAATAAAGTTATCTTTTTGACAGGATTAAAAAACGCTTTTCGGGAAAATTGTTTGGTTTTTCCCCCTTAACGGGCTTAGAAATAACATTAATAAAAAGTAACTGGGTAAGAATTTCTCAAGAAACAATTTGGGACTTCTTGATGAAAAACTCACATATATATGTAGAGTGGGGGAAATTTGAGATTTTTCCTTAGTATTTAGGGGGTAAAGGACTATAAAATTTCAAAATAATAGAGCCTACCCATTAAGGTAAGCTCCTATTTTGTTACTTTTTAGTGAGTTTCAATTAAGCCGTAGCGGCCGTCTTTACGCTTATACACAACGTTTGTCCGATTTGTTTCTGAATTTGTGTAAACGTAGAAGTTATGGCCTAGCATGTTCATTTGCAGAATCGCTTCCTCGCTGTCCATTGGCTTTAGATCAAAACGCTTAGTACGCACAAGTTCTAAATCATCTTCATCCACAATGGCTTCAGGCGTTTCGGTTGAAGTAGCAAAGAAATTGCCAACATCACCCTTTTCACGGAACTTACGATTTACCTTTGTCTTATGCTTACGAATTTGACGCTCTAATTTATCTGAAATTAAGTCAATAGCCGCATACATATCATCATTAGCTTCTTCCGCACGTAATACTAGATGTGGAAGTGGAATCGTTACCTCAACCTTAGCCTTTTTATCATGATAAACTTTTAGGTTAACGTGTACATTTGCCTCTGGTGTTTCAATAAAATAGCGCTCCAATTTTGAGATTTTTTTCTCTACATACTCTCGAATTGCTGGAGTTACCTCAATGTTTTCACCACGAATGACATAATTCATAAGTGAGCTCCTCCTTTTAAAAAAAGACTATGGTATTACATTTCTATTTTACCCTATGAAAATCCTGCTAAAACAGTAAAAATTTTAATTGTCATGATATTGACGAAATCTGATGAATAATTGTGACAATTATCGCTTGAAACTTGACAAAATACCTATTTACAGATTAAAAAAGCAGGATAGTGAGAAAATAGTTGTATATAAATTCTATTATTCCCTTATAGGATTATTCCACCCTATTTACTATCCTCTCGCAACAGTAATGGCAATGATCTCCGTTGCACCTGCTTCCTTCAAGGCCCTGGCTGCATGCCTTAAGGTGGATCCGGTTGTATAAATGTCATCGACAAGGATCACTTTCCCTGAAATGTCGATAGTGGTTTGGAAAACTTGCGGCAAATGAATACGTTCTTGGCGTGATTTCTTCGATTGCTTTTCACTATGAAATCTTGTTAATGCTTTAGTTAATGGTACTTGCGCTTCGGTGATTAGTGCTTCAGCTTGATTAAAACCTCTTTCCTCTAGCCTTTCGTTGCTTAGTGGGATCGGGATGATTAGATCCGGGTTGGATTCCTTAATCAATTTCTTTATATCTTTTGCAAAAATTTTCGCAAGGGCATAATCTCCACGGTATTTAAATTTTGCAATGATTTCCTTGAGAAACTCGTTATAAACATAAAGTGAATAATTTTTGTTTAAGATCCCCTTATAGTCATTATCTTCCTCCCAACGACAACAATCTAAACAAATCTTTCCTACACGATACCTAGGTTCTAGCAGTTCCAAAGGACGAAAACAAATTTCACAACGCTCACCTTCAATCCTTTCAAGCCGTTCGAGACACTCACTACATAACATTTCCTCACCGGATTTTTTAATCAAATCAATCCAACTCAACGAGGACTCTATTTTCCTATGACAGTACAAACACATCTCTTGTCCCAGCCATCTTTTTAGCATTCGTTTAGCAGTCCCTTCTTTTTTGCTTGGAGGTTCATTTGGTTGATTTGATTTTGCGCTTTAACCATCGCTAAGCTTTTACCATAGTGAAAATAGGTGATGTTTCCGCTGGGAAATAGCGCACTGCGTCCTACCCGACCAGCGATTTGGACGAGTGCACTTTCGGTAAAGATATCTTCCTCTGCACCGACGACAGCCACATCCAAATTGGGGAAAGTGACTCCTCTTTCAAGGATGGTCGTCGTTAGTAAAACAGGCATTTTTAAATTCCGCATCGCCAGCACCTTTTCTTTTCGTAAAGGATCCTCTGCATGAACGGCTTCGATTTTTTCACTGAGTCCACGAAAGATAGGCAAGGCCCTTTCCATCAAACGAATATTTGGAAAGAAGATTAGTGCCTGCTTTTCTTCATTTATTCGAATCTTTGCCCATTCGAGAATAGTTGCTGGCAATTGATTTTTCATTAATTTCTTTTTCCAATTTCCACACCAAGCAAAGGTTGGCACAGGTAGCGGAAAGCGGTGAAATCTCGCTGGGATGGTGACATAATTTCGTTTTCCTAAACGGCATTCTCGCTGCCATTTTTCATTTGGGGTTGCCGTAAGAAATAGGAGAGAAGACTTTGCTTTTCGTGCTTGGCCAACGGCAAACTGTAGGGATTGATCTGCTGTGTAAGGAAAGGCATCCACTTCATCGATGATCATCATGTCAAAAGCTTGATAAAACCTTAATAATTGGTGAGTTGTAGCAATGGTAAGCGGGGCATACTGATGTCGGTCATCACTGCCGCCAAATAAAGAGGCGATTGGTGTGCTGGGGAATACGTTCTTTAATCTAGGTGTTAGTTCCAGGACAACATCGGTTCGTGGGGTGGCGAGACATATTCGTTTCCTTTGCTGTAATGCTCGTTGGATTGCCGCAAATAGAATCTCGGTTTTTCCAGAACCACATACGGCCCAAATCAATATGTCATGATCACGTTCTACTGCCTCAACAGCTTTATCAGAGGCTGCTTTTTGACCAACAGAAAGGGTGCCGGACCATTCTAACGGTTTTAATACTTTGCCAATTTCTTCAGGAGAGGGACCGCTCCAACAAACCAACTTACTACAAGTACTAATTCGCCCCATCATGATGCATTTTCGGCAATAGAAGCATTTCTTCCCACAACGTGAACATGGATACTCTCCAAATAAGTTACCATCTTGATTATTGCAACGGTTACAGCGCAATAGCCCTTTCTCACGCACAATACCCTCTCGGTAAAAAACATAGCCATTATTAAAATGTTGATTAATTTCTTCTATAGAATATGGAATTTCTTCCAATAATAACTGTCGACCGGTTAAATATAATTGAAGTTTCGGGTTAAAAAGGAAATTTGGATCGAGGACGGTGGTCAGTGGTTTTTCATTCATTTATAAGCTCCTTCTTTTTTAAAAGTAACGTAAAAACGCCACCCAAATCATGATAGGAATGGCGTAATATCTATGCTGAATACTTCTTTCCGTGTGTGAGGGATTTATTTTTTCACCCAGCCAAGACCCATAGAGCCTTCGCCTAAATGGGTGCCGATGACGGCCCCAAAGTAGCTAATCATAAAGTCAACATTAGGAAACTCTTCCTGAAGCTCGGCTTTCCACTCGATTGCATCGGATTCACGGTTGGCATGAATAATGACTGCGCGATAAGGTTCACCACCTTTTACGGCCTCACCTAAAAGTTCCCCCACCCTTTTCATTGCCTTCTTGCGGGTGCGGATTTTTTCAAATGGTTCGATTTTTTTATTGACGAAATGTAGCAGTGGTTTCACCTGCAGCATGCTGCCAATAAAGGCCTGTGCACCTGATAGTCGTCCTCCGCGCTTGAGGTGAACTAAATCATCAACCATAAAATACGCATTCACAGACTGCCGCATTTCTTCAAGTCTGGCTAAGATTTCCTCTGGTGATCTGCCACTTAGAGCCATTTCCGCAGCCTCAAGAACATAAAACCCCTGGACCATACAACTAATTTGTGAATCAAACGGATAAACCTTAATTCCTTCGACCATATCCGCTGAAGTAACAGCCCCCTGAAAGGTTCCACTTATGCCGGAGGATAGGTGGATGCTAATGACCGCATCATAATTATCAGCAAGTTTTTGATAGAGCTGTACAAACTCGCCCACTGATGGTTGTGAAGTTGTTGGAAGTTCTTTTGTTTTTACTTCTTCAAAGAAATCTGCTGCAGAGATTTCTTTTTCCTCTTGGTACGTTTCAGTTCCAAATATAACGCTTAAGGGAATCATATGAATATGAAACCTCTCAAGAACTTCTTTCGGTATGTATGCGGTACTGTCCGTGACAATTGCCGTTTTCATAATAAATGTTACCATCCTTTTTAGCAAATAACTATCTACATTTATTGTAATTGAAACGTAAGAAAAATGCACTTATTAGACATGACAAATGTCATGGTCTAAATGTAATAAACTGCAAAATCAAAAAAAGGTCTATTTTAGACCTCTTTTTGTTGTTGGCTGCTTTTTTTCAAAACTGGAAGCAGCATTTGTTTAATTTCATCTACTAAGCCCAAAACCGATATGTCCTCATTTGATAATCCCTTTCGGTACGCCTCCCTCATGACCAAAAAGAATAATTTCTGATCCTCTGGTGACATAGACAAAACCCTTTCCACGGTTCCTAAGTGGAAAAATATTTTTTCAAGTTTTAATATCTTATTCTTTGCGTACTCATTTTGTGACGAAAAAAATCAGCTCTCCTTTAGGAGAGCTGGAAATGTTAATTGACATATACCCAACCATGTTTAATGGCTTCGACTACAGCTTGAGTTCGGTCGTTGACGTTCATTTTTTGCAGAATGTTGCTGACATGATTTTTAACGGTCTTTTCACTAATAAAAAGGGCTTCACCAATACCGCGATTACTTTTTCCATCAGCTAGCATTTGCAATACTTCACATTCGCGTCGAGTAAGCAAATGTAATGGTCTGCGAACATCTAATTGTTGAAATTGACCTTCCTCTTCATGATGGGTTTCATTGATTGCTAATCGGCGGTATTCCTTGACTAAATTATGGGTAACCTTAGGATGTAGATATGAACCACCATCAGCGACAACCTTAACGGCATCAATAAGTGCATCTGCATCCATTTCCTTTAGCAAATAACCAGTGGCCCCTGTTTTTAGGGCATGAGAAACATAATTTTCATCATCATGGATCGATAAAATTAAAACTTTGGAATCAGGATAATGCTCAATTAATTCACGGGTCGCTTCAACCCCATTAATTTTAGGCATGTTGATGTCCATAATCACGACATCTGGGTGATAGGTTTCGACTAAATTAAGTGCTTCTGAACCGTCATCCCCTTCTGCCACTACTTCAAAGTTTGGCTCAAAATCTAAAATTCGCTTTACCCCTTCACGAAATAACTGATGATCATCAATGATTGCAATTTTTGTAGGCATATTTCTCTTCCTCCCCTGTCCCTTACATCATTTCTACTGGAATTTTGATATTTACGATTGTTCCTTGACCAACCTTTGTATGGAAGTGAATTTCCCCATCAATTAATTCGACACGTTCCTTCATTCCGATGATGCCAAAAGATTGGTGTTTTACCTCATTCAAATCAAAACCTTTACCATCGTCTTTTATTGAAACAGTAATCTGATTCTGTTGAATATTTACTTTTACTTCAATTCCTTTTGCTTCAGCATGCTTAATGGCGTTATGAACAGCCTCCTGTATCAAGCGGAAAAGCGAAACTTCATATTTGGTTGGCATTCGCTGATCCAAACCAAAACTGATAAAGGTAATTTTTATATCTTTATGGTATTCTTCGGTCGTTTGTAAATATTTTTTCAGCGTAGGAATCAATCCTAAATCATCTAAAGCCATTGGTCGCAAATCATAGATGATTCTTCTTACCTCATAGAGTGCTGAACGTACCATTTTTTTAAAATTCTTCATTTCTTCAAAGGCTTCTTCTGCTGATCTTTCCCGAAAAATTCGTTCAATTAAATCCGACCGCATCATAACATTAGCAAGCATTTGTGCCGGACCATCGTGAATTTCTCTTGAGAGACGCTTGCGCTCTTCCTCCTGAGCTTCGATGATTTTCAAGCCAAAATCCTGTTTTAGCTCGGCAGCCTCTAACGCCTGTCCCATTTCCCTTAGATCTCTGGCTAAATAACTCATGACGATAGATACCTGTGGGATGAGCTCATCGGCACGATCAATTGTCTCTTGTATCCCAAACAATCGCCTTTCCAACTCATTACTTCGGTTAAGCAGCTTTTTTTCCTGTTGACGTTTTTGTAAAAGCTCCATTTGCAGCCGGTTAATTAATTGATTTACCTCATCCAATTGGTCTTTATAATTAGCGATAGATTGCATGGTTAACACAGACAAATGACTTTTAGCAGCCTCTAACTGGGACTCTAGCTTATCAGCCTCATCGGCAATTCTTCGAACCGTTAAATGAACTTCCTTTAAATCATCGGTAATGCTTTCATACTCACTACGACACGTTTCACTAATTTGAAAAATCTCATCCACACTCGTTCCAACCGTATCGACCATTTTATTTAATATTTGATCAAGTAGCCTTGAATCGAATTTTTTTCTCACCATATAGCGTCCCTCTTAGTCCTTTAGCATGATAAAAATGTAATTAATTCCCTACGAAAGGATACGGTAGAAGAAAGAATTATTTGTCCGTGCTTACATCGATTTACCCTATTATTTGCTCCTTTAAACCTAAAACAAGGATAAAAATGATTATTAAAAATGAACCCATCCGGGAAATCATTTATAATAAGAATTATAACACGAAACGACAAGTTCTGCTTTAGATTAACGGAAAGGAGAATGGGTATGCTCTCCCACTACTATACAGTAAAAGGATATGGTGAGAATGAAATCCTCATTGAACGGTCTCGTTTTATCGCTCATATTAGCCGTGCTGAAACCGAGGAAGAGGCGTTAGAGTTCATAGGAATGATTAAGAAAAAGCACTGGAATGCCACCCATAACTGCTCGGCATATTTAATTGGCGAACATGATCATATCCAAAAAGCAAACGATGATGGTGAACCAAGTGGAACGGCTGGTGTCCCCATTTTAGAAGTCCTGAAAAAAAAGCATTTAAAAGACACAGTTGTTGTCATAACCCGCTACTTTGGTGGAATAAAATTAGGTGCAGGCGGTCTCATCCGTGCTTATGGAAAAGCAACTTCTGAAGGTATTAAAGCAACCGGAATCGTTCTTCGCCAACAAATGCAAGTTATCCATACGAAGGCTGACTATTCTTGGTTGGGAAAAATCGAAAACGAAATTCGAAATTCGATTTATCAGCTAAAAGAAATCCACTATTTGGAAAACGTCGAATTTGAAACCTATATAAAGGAGGCTGACGTACCAAATTTTATTGCTTGGATGACCGAACTGACGAATGGCCAAACTACTAATACAAAAGGTGAAATCCTCTATCTTGAAGAACTCATTGACATTGGTGTTTAGTGCATTTCAAGCTTATTGGTAGACATTGCTAGTATATTCTCCAAAAAAATTCAATTTACGAAAATCTAAAAAGGTTGTAAAATGGATTTTGGCTCATAAAATTATCACTAAAAGGATTTTTACCTTTTTGTAAAAGGAGAAAATAGATATGTCTCTAAATAGACGTGGTACTAAACTTCAAAAAAAGAAGTCAAGCCGTAAAAAATGGATTTATTGGATTGTCGGGCCACTCCTAGTCTTATTATTGGCTGGAGGAACTTTTGCCACTTATTTATACAATAAAGCCGAAACGGCAATGACCAAATCGTATAAACCAATTGATCGAAAAACAACTAAACGGGATGCCAAAGTCAACCCGAAGTTTGATAATATTACCGTTTTATTTGCAGGTCTGGACGAAAGTAAGAAGCGTGGAACTCCGGCTCTTCGAACAGATGCCTTAATGTTGGCAACATTTAATCAAGAACAAAAGTCGGTTAAATTGTTAAGTATCCCACGTGATACCTATGTGTACATTCCTAGTAAAGGAAGACAAGATAAAATCAATCATGCTTACGGCAAAGGCGGTATTGCCTCTACCATTGAAACGGTGGAGGAATTACTAGATATACCGGTTGATTATTACGTTAAAATGAATTTCGAAGCCTTTATTGATGTCGTCGAAGCCCTCGGCGGTGTCGACGTCAATGTGACCAAAGCCATCGATGAGATGGATTCAAAGGATCGGCACCATGCCATCAAACTTCAACCAGGTTTCCAATCCCTTAATGGTGAAGAAGCATTAGCATATGCCCGGACAAGAAAGATAGACAGTGACATCGAACGTGGTAAGCGTCAGCAAGAAGTTATTAAAGCGATTATTGCCAAAGCCTCCTCAGCAAAATCCATTACTAAATACGATAATGTGATTGAAGCTGTCGGTGAAAACATGGAAACTGACCTTTCTTTTAGCGATATGAAGACGTTCATTGACTACGCAACGGCCGGAAACAAATTAAACGTTGATTCTTTATCTCTAGAAGGATCCAGCATGAGAATTAGTGGTATTTATTATTACCAACTAGACCAAAGTTCGCTAGAGGAAGTTAAATCCACTTTAAAAACACAGCTTAAGTTTGGCAAGGTCGATAATAGCGATGCATCACCTACTACGATTAATAAGAAAAATGGATAATACGGCTGGCCCTGTTTGACAGGGTCAGTTTTTTTGTGCTGTTTTTTGGTAGTATTGGTCTAGGATGTTTTTTGTGCTGTTTTGTGCTGTAATCTGGTTTGTGCTTGTGTTGCGTTGTGCTGCGTTGTTTTGCGTTGTTTTGCGTTGTTTTGCCCGCCGTTTATCCTATTATACCGGATTTTATATGGGAATAAGGTTGGGAAAATTTTCGGTGTGGTATTTATATGAATTGCAAAGGTAGGCTGGGGTGAGGGACATTTTTGGAAGAGTTTAAGGGATAGGGATCATCGTGGCTAAAGGAGTTTTATGTGAGGGGGAATTACTTTGGGCTTTTGATTCCGAAACTTGTGAGATTTGGCGGAGTTTGGGAATTAATTTTGGATTTTGATTCCTAAACATGAGGAATTTGGTGGAGTTTGGGAATTAAGTTCGGACTTTGATTCCCAAACTTCGGGGCTCTCCTAGAGTTTGGGAATTAATTTTGGCTTTTGATTCCTAAACATGAAGGCTTTCCTGGAGTTTGGGAATCACTTCGAATAAGTCATTCCCAATCGCTAAACTTTTCCCCAAGTTTAGGAATTACTTCGAATAAGTCGTTCCCAATCTCACACTCTTTCCCTAGGTTTAGGAATCACTTCAGGGAAGTCATCCCCTTTCCATTCAGCAGGTTTAGGAATGTCCCCACGCTACGACAACCGCAATCCAGGGTCTTCGTCGTTTGGTGGTATCAAATCGTGCTTACATAATAAAAACCCCCCGGATTGCTCCGGAGGGCTTTTGGATTATGTTATCGATCTTTTACTGTTGAAATACGTAGGTCACGGAAGAACTTTAGAAGTGGTCTGTGGTTATGTCCCATTAGACCGATTTTTTCAGCGAATACCTCGATCATTAATAATAGCACTGCTACTACGATAAATGAGCCCCATACCTTTGCTTGTGAAAAAATCACTGCGGTTAGCCCGAAGAAAGCGGCCATTGCGTAAATGATTAACACCGTTTGACGGTGGGTGTAGCCTAAGCGTAATAAACAGTGATGTAAATGAGATTTGTCAGGAGCCGATAACGGCTTTTTATTGACAATCCGTCGGATAATCGCAAAGAAGGTATCTGATATCGGTACTCCGAGAATAATAACCGGTACAACGAATGAAATCAGCGTTACATTTTTAAACCCTAGTAAGGATAGGACAGAAATAATGTATCCTAAGAATAACGCACCTGTATCGCCCATAAAAATTTTCGCCGGGTGGAAGTTGTAAATAAGGAATCCAAGCGTTGAGGCTAAAACGATTCCAGCCATTGCAACAACGAAGCCGTCGCCCTTTATCATCGCCATGCCGGCAATCGTAATTAAGGCAATTGAGGAAACCCCTGCTGCAAGTCCATCCAAGCCATCAATTAAGTTAATGGCGTTGGTCACACCAACAATCCAGATGATTGTAAGCGGAATACTTAAATAACCGAATTGAAGTTCACCACCGAACGGAAGGTTGATAAATTCAACTTGAATACCGCCGTACATCACCACAATTAAAGCAGCGGCGATTTGTCCCAGCAATTTGATTTTAGCTGAAAGTTCAATCATATCATCCAAAATCCCGGTGATGACGATAATAATGCTTCCTAACACAATCGCCATCGATTCGGCGCCTTCTGGTTGTAAAATTAACATACCAATAATAAAACTTATATATATCGCTAAACCACCGAGTCGTGGCATAATTTTTTGATGGACTTTTCGTTGATTCGGTTTGTCAGTTGCACCAATTTTGAATGCAAGCTTTTTTACCAGCGGAGTGATCAGTATTGATGCTAATAAGCAAATTCCTAAGGTCAAATAGAACATGAAGACCCTCCTTAAAATTATCATACCCAAAAAGTTTTCAATCAACACCAAATTCATTCGAATTCATATTTCTAGAATTTTCAAATTACGACACATTTTTCCAATAACAAGTTTTGACAATTCTAGTCTATTAGTCTTATAAACACAGCCAAATCGAATTATATCATAGACTTCTATGAATGGGAATAGATTTACTTGCGAACACTTTCCGATACTTTTCGACTTTTTCCCCTACCAATCTACTATTTTGCATTTTCCATGATAAGTGAACTGACAATCTCACAAACTTTGCTATAATATATTTACGAGTATAATAGTTGTCCAATTGGGGGTTTTAAGATGAAAAAGTTTATGACAAAAAAGATTCTATCTGTCTTTTTTGCCTGTGGTTTACTTGTGAGCATCAGTTCTACTGCGCTTGCAAACTCAGATACGGTTATTGCTAGTGTAGATTGGGTCATGAGTAAAATCAATCCATTAAATACAAAAGTGGCGAATCTTGAAAAAAAGGTTACTGAACTGGAAACTCAAGTTGAAATACTTAAGAGCCAGGTTAATAAGTAAGGGGTGAGGACAATTAAAAAGCGAATTTTCCTCCCAATCCTTCTATTAGTGGCATTGCTGTTTTCCACAACAAACGGATTTGCTGCTGAGGAAGGGACACCGGTAGGACCAATTTCTTATAAAACCGAGGTTCGGGTAAAATTACTCCCATCTGGCACAAGTTTTACAACTA
The DNA here is from genome assembly GCF_054786815.1 of Pseudoneobacillus rhizolycopersici. Classification (NCBI taxonomy): domain Bacteria; kingdom Bacillati; phylum Bacillota; class Bacilli; order Caryophanales; family Bacillaceae; genus Pseudoneobacillus; species Pseudoneobacillus rhizolycopersici. The sequence continues at coordinate 131,803 of NZ_JBTOOE010000011.1, forward strand.
CGTTATACGGGAGCTATGAAATCGTTAATCTTGATGATGGAACGCTGATTTCTTATCAAACTGCCCCTAAATTTTCTATCGTTAGTGGTAAGGTTACTTTAACAGCTGATGGCAAAACATGGAGCTCAAAAAATGGGTTTGCTATCAATGAGTTATTGGAGGATGACGGCAATTATGTGGAAATCTCCAAAATCCTTACGGCATCTGGGACTGCAAGTACGAGATATCGGGGCTCTTTTGAAATTCTCCCTGCACAAACCGTTCCGTTACTCATTAATCGCCTCGCAATGGAGAATTACTTAAAAGGGGTCGTACCAAGCGAAATGCCGGCTAGTTGGCCGATGGATGCCCTTAGAGCGCAGACAATAGCCGCAAGAAGCTACGCCTATAAGCAAACACAAAATAAACCTCCAGGCACTTATTTAGAGATGACGGTTTCCAGCCAGGTTTATGGTGGGATGTCAAAGGAAACAGCACGAAGCAACCAAGCAATTATGGACACGAGTGAAATGTATGCCACTTATAATAATGTTCCGATCGAGGCCTATTTTCATTCTAGTTCTGGTGGGTACACGGAAAATAGCGAAAACGTTTGGAGTGGCAATCTACCATATATTCGTGCAGTCGTAGATACTTATGACAAGCATAAAGACAATAAGCATTATGGTTGGGAAGCAATTGGACAAACAGCGACCATTTCACAAAACTTAAAATTGACTAACAATCAAATTTTAGCTGGGTTAAAGGTGTCTGAGCGCGGGCCAAGTAATGCGGCAACGAAGGTTAGCGCAAGTGTCTACGATAAAACAACAAAAACGACGACCAATATTCCGTTAGTACCAGGCCTTGTGTCAACTCCTGATCGGTTACGCTCGTTTTTTGGAGTGACCTTAAAAAGTATTAAGTTTAATATTTATACCGATTCTGAAGTGAAGATTCGCATGGCCGATGGTACCGATAAGAATACAACTTCCTTATTAGGGTATCAGTTGCAAAACGCTGATGGCTCAACAGCCTATATTGAGGATCTAAATCTTCAGGTTAAAACGTTAAATGCAGCGGCTACCGTTCCGACTAGACCGTTATCGTACCGTTTTAAAGGCGATGGCTGGGGCCATATGCTCGGGATGAGCCAATGGGGTGCCCGCGGTATGGCAGAGGCCGGCTTTACACACGATCAAATTATTAAACACTATTATACCGGCGTTGAAATAAAAAAATTGCCATAGGCGATTGTATGTTTTGACAAAAACTAGCATAAATTAAGAAAAGCTAATTCGCTTGGCGAATTAGCTTTTTTCAATCTATTTTGTATTTAGGGCACGATAGAGAAAGACGGAGAATTGCGAACGTTTTGTTGGGTCTGCAGGTGAAAATTTTCCACCACTGCCAGTCGCGATTCCATTTTGGGTTACCGCTTTAATCGAATCATAGCCATCATTTGTTTTCGCCACATCGGAATAGTCCTGATAAGCTGCCGCTGTCGTTTTTAAGGCAAATGCTCGTTGCAGTACAACAGCCATATGCTTTCGTGTCATCGGTGCGTTAGGCATAAACTTACCGCCACTACCTTTAAAATAGCCCTTTTCGGTAACCGTCATAATCGCCTTTCGGGTTGCCAAATCATCTTTTACATCAGTATAGATGGAAGGCGTCTCACTAACAGGCAGTTTGAGTGCCTTCACAAGCATAGCGGCTGCTTGAGCCCTTGTAATCGAATTTTCCGGCTTGAACTGTTGTAGTTCTACATAGCCTGAAATTAAATTGCGATAATATAATGACATGATTTCCGGAAATGCCCAGTATTCCTTTGTCACATCTTTAAATACCTCTTTAGAGGCGGAGGGTTGTCCTGCTAAGAGTGCTTGGATTTCTTTTTCTAATAGGGCCGTTCTCGTCTCCAGACCGCCTACCTTTGTCGTCACCTTTGCGACCTCTGACTCCGTCCAATCAACACCTGCAGCCTCGGTCACCATATTTGCATCCGCCTCCAGCTTAGAGCAAGCGGTCGAGCCAATCGCCAATAGTGTGACAATCAGCAGCAAGAATTTTTGCTTCATGTTGTTGATTTCCCCTTTTTTCGTAATATTAATGTCAGCTCTGAAAAGCGTAATAGCTTGACCCCTCCTAAAAATACTACAAGAAAGATAAGCCCGCCAATCAGACTATCGACCCAAATAGAGCCTGTCCGAATATAGGTTGATGTAAAATACATCATGATGATTAACGCACCGTATAAGACAGCCGACTTTATCCACTGTTGTCCGCTGTTCTTCAGTGTTAATTTTAACATAAAGCGTGCAAGCATCATTAATAGGATTAAATTTACAATGGAGCTAATGGAAGTGCCCCAGGCGATGGCTTCGGCACCATAATCCGCTAGCATGAGCTTTGTAATTCCGATATTAACCCCGAAAACACAAATCAAGCTGATCACGACAGTTAAATAAGATTTTTCCATCGCGTAAAAGAAACGCGATACATACACATTACCCGCTAATGCAAACATGGAAAGCGCAAAAATTTGTAGAAATGGTGTCGTTATCCTTGTTGATTCCTCTGTAAAATTCCCGTACTGAAAAACAATCGATACCAAATCTTCCGCATAAAAAAATACAAATATTGTAACTGGCAGTAACAATAGGCTTAATAGGCTCATTCCTTTTTGATAGAGCTCTGAAACACTCTCACGCTCATTGGCCCCGACTTTTTTAGCCAACATTGGGTAAATCACCGTTGTCACAGCAGTCATTAATACTGCCTGTGGAAACTGCGTTAACTTGGAAGCATAATTGAGCGCGGAAATCGTTCCGTCGCTTAAATGGGAGGCAAAGGACCTTTGAATGAACGTGTAAAACTGTAAGGTTGCTCCACCTAACATAATTGGCAGGGCAATTAACCAAAGCCGCTTTAATTCTGGGGTTTGCTGAAAACGAAATGTAAGATGTTTGATAAAGCCCTTTTTTAAACCGACCAAAAGCATAACGACCATGAGAGCTGCCCCTAAGAGCGCCCCAAGTCCATAGGAGTCGACAAACATCCACGGGGTCAAAACAGCACCAATTAAGAGGAAGGCTAAGTTATACACAAGGGTCGATAGTGTTGATAATTGAAAGCGTTGATGCACATTTAAGATGCCACTTAACCACATCGAGGCTACTAAAAAGAAAGTCGATGGGGCCATCCAGTAAAACAGTCTCCGTGTCATCTCCAACTCCTCCCCTTCCAAGCCACGGAAGGAAAGCCTTAATATCGGATCGGCAAACAGCATGAGAAGGGCCGTTAAAAGTCCTGTCGTAACGGTAATATACGTAAACGTGGACGAAAGGAATCCCTGTTTCTGTTCGCCTTCAGAAAGCTTACTATAGACGGAAATAAACGCAGTGGTGATGGCACCGCCGACAACAATATATAAAAAATTTGGAATCGTGTAAGCGGTAAAGATACTATCAGCCTCCATCGATGTCCCATATTCAAAACCGATGACCATTTCCCGGAGGAAACCGATGAGCCGAGCCAAAATATTAATAACTGCCACCGCACCAATAATTTTAAACATTTTTCCCTTCATGGTCGTTCATCCTCTTTAGTCTTAAAATAGAAAGGAGCTGACAATAGTCAACTCCTTATTTGGAAAGCTGATGATAAATTGTCGTAAGCTTGGCGATCATTTTCTTTTCATCATTTTCCGCTGCCTTTTGATCACCTTTTTCAATCAATTCCTCTTTCAACGCTGGATTCTCAAGAACTTGTAAAATCGCCTCAGCTAAAGGTGGCGCCTGTCTGGCAGGTACAAGCATTCCGCTGCCATCCTTCAATAAATAATGGAGACCACCAACATCAGCTCCAATGACAGGAGTGTGGCAGCTCATTGCCTCGACCGCGACTAGTCCGAACCCTTCTAGATGCGACGGTAGCACAAATACTTCTGCAGCAGACATCCATTTTGCGAGTTGGGGTTGTGGTAGGGGTTCGATAAAGTGAACCCCCTCACTGATAAGCTGATTTAATTCATTACGGTAGCTAGCATTACGGCTTGCCCCTATTAAATAAAGCTCCGTCTGTGGACGTTTTACTTTTACCTTCTGAAAGGCTTCGAGGAGTTCCGTTAGTCCCTTTTCACGGATGATATTACCGACAAACAAAACCGGCTCGACCCCATCTGGTATTTGTAGTTCCTGTCTGACGGTGGCTTTCGGATATGCCTTAAAGACCTCGCGATTAACCCCCATATTGATGACGGAAAGTTTGGCCGGGCTGACTTGATAGTCATGGTTAATTTCCTGGTAAAGCGCCTCGCCGACAGTTACGACATGACCTGCTTCCTTGAGGATTTTTTCCGTCCATTGACGAATTTTAGGATTCTTTTTTGCCATTCGATCGATATCGCCGCCATGGGCTGTGACAATGTACGGTTTACCTAACAGCTTTTTATATAAAAGCGCTAGCAACCCGGAAGGAAACACATAATGGGCATGAATCACATCGTATTTGCGTCCCTTCATGATCAAGTTGATTTTCGTTTCAGCAACCCAGCGCATGTATTTGCTGATGACGTTTTTTTTGCCAGTTAACGGATTTTTAATCCCGATGACATCGACTTCGTGACCGACTGCTTTCAGTGCTTCAACTTGATTTTTCACAAAAATCCCAAACGTTTTATGGGTATCGGTCGGGTACATATTACTAATAACTAGGATTCTCTTTGCCATTTATTTTCCCTTCTTTGCCGGCAGCATCGAGAATTGCTTTAATCCCTTTGCCGCTTTTGCTTTTAGCTCGCCTGAAATGCGGTTTGCCTCTAGCTGGGTGACTTCCCAGTTCTCATCCATATCAGAAATAATGTTCAAAAAATGCTGATTGGACTCGGAAAGATCTGCCATTGATAAACATTGGTCCCCTTTGCCGACCATTTCCATAAAATGGGCCACTTTATGGTGATAGCCAACACCTATAACTGGTGTTTCAGCATCAAGCGATAGAATAATCGAGTGCAAGCGTGTACCAATGACCACATCCATTTCTCCGCAAACATCAATCAGCTGTGCTGGAGATAAGTGCTCTTCATTTACCACAACGCCCTGTTTTTGAGTCATCGCTTCATAAATATCCTTCGTTACCCATACATCCTGTGGATATTTGGTTGAAAAGAAGGTTACTTGAACGTCCTTTTTGATGATGAGCTCGTCCAAGTTTTTCGCCATCCCTTGAACATAGGCTTGATATTTCTCCTCATCGGCTTCTGGCCAATACTTGATGTTGTAATACGGAACAGCGGTCACGCCGATTTTTGTAATTTTGCTGGATAGCCTGTGTTTTTTTTCAGTTGTTAACGTAAAAGCTGGGTCACCGATGATATTGATCGGCTTTTTGACGCCTACCTCTTCAAGCAATGCTTTTGATTCCGGATCACGAACGGAGATGGAATCAGCTACACCTGCTAATTGTTTAATGAAGAATTTCCCAACTGCAGACGTTAGAGGACCCGCTCCGCAACCATAAACAACGACCTTGGCACCGCCCATCTTGCCTAAGATTCCGTATGTACCATAAAGCGGTGCTTCGCGTTTATAAAGGTCCATTAAAATTCCACCGCCGCCAATGATGACGAGGTCAAGCTTATTCACGATTTTGCGGCTTTGTTTGACCGTTTCCGCAAACGTTTTAACAATGGAGCTTTTTTTATAATAAAGCGGATAGGAGTCAACGCCGTACCGCTCTTTTGTTTGCTCTGGGTTGTTGCTGAACACCGTAATATCCTTGGTGGTAACATCAAAATGTGTCGTTAATTGCGTGATGATTCCTAAGAGAATCGCCTCATCGCCATTATTGTTATTTCCATAGTTTCCGACAATCCCTATTCTCATGAACAAACTTCCTTTACTATCGAATTTCGCTTTGGTAATTATAACATAACCTTAGGGAAAGACGAAAATTGTTTTATTTTGCGGTAGATTACCCATCCCAACAAAAAAAGGAGCGCAAGGCTCCTCTCTTTATTTTAAGTAATAATTTTTTATCCCCTGATAGATGGCTTCCGCAAAGATGTTTTGGTAAGACTCCGATATCATCTTTTCACGGTCGCTTTTATTCGGTAAAAAGCCCATTTCGACTAACACAGCTGGGACCGAATTATTTTTAATAACATAAAATCCACTATCTTTAATGCCGCGATTATACATCCCTGCCTGCTTGACAATTTCCTGTTGAATTTCGTAGGCTAGCATGCGACTTTCCGGGCCATTCATATTTGTTGATGTATTAAAATATGTCTCTGTCCCGTTAACAGTGGTGTTATTTTGAACCGAATTGACATGAATGCTAACAAAAAGTTCAGCATATACGTCTTTTGCCTTTTGTACACGCTCGGATAATTCAAGGAAGGTGTCGCTATCACGAGTCATCACGACCTGGGCACCTGCTGCTATTAATTTATCTCTGACCTTTTTCCCAACGCTTAACACGATATCCTTTTCCTGATAGCCGTCATAGTGTGTGCCTGGATCTTTAAGACCATGACCAGGATCGACGACGATTATTCGCCCTTTTAATGGAAAGTTAGAATCAGCTGAGTAAAGCTTTAAGTATGATTTATGAACGTATCCTGTTATACCATCGTGGTTAACTTTCGCCCAATAGCCGTTAATACCGACAATTGTTACCATGGTTCCAGGTTTAAGTTGTCCTAAAATAGTCGAAGAGGCTGATTCAGCCGAGCGGATGTTTAACGCAGTCTTCGAAATGACCTTTCCTTGAGAAGAAATGGGCCCTGTTACCTTAAGACGGTATTTTGGGTCAATTGCCCTTGATAAAAAGGCAGAAAATTGTGCTCGGGTAATGAAACTTTCCGCTAAAAACCGATAGTTGCTGCCATTCGTTATCCCATTGTAATGCATTCTTTCAATATAGGAATAGGCCCAATACTTCTCCGTCACATCAAAAAATACAGGAGTGGATGGCGAATAACCATTATACTCAAATGAGAAGGCTTCAACGATGATTTTCGCCATTTGCGAGCGTTTTAGTGTGTCGTTTGGACCGAAACGACCATCCTCATATCCTTTGATAATCCCTAGTTCATAAGCACGCTGAATGTAACCTGCAGCCCAATGATCAATAGAAACGTCGCTAAATAACTGTGTTTCAACTGTTGCTTGCTTTTCCCCAATTGCTTCGATCATCATTTTGGCAGCCTGTGCTCTAGTTACCTTTTCCTCTGGGCGGAACGAAAACATTCCATCCTGATTTTCGTAGCCATTAATAACCTTTAAATTTGATAGGTGTAAAATGTTTTCATATGCCCAGTAGTTTTGTTGGACATCTTGAAATGGGCTTGTCATATTTGTAATTCCGGACAAAATCCCCATTTCCTGTTCACATTCTTTTTGGGTGCCTGGCACCGGTTCTACCGGCATAATTGGCTCTATCGGTTCACTATCCGAAGGAGCCCCAGGATTGGTTTCTGTTGGGGCTCCCGTTGTTGATGTAGAATGGGTTGGTAATGTCTCACTATTTTCTTTAGATACAGGTTCAGATTCAGGACAAATATTCGTTTTGCCCTCTTGAATTGGAACTGAATTGGATGTTTCAGTATTTGCTTTTGCCCAAATTTCGCTTATAGGGGAAAAGATAAGCAAGCAGCACAAAGCAGCAGTTATTATTTTCAGTTTTCTTACCAATATCCTTCCTCCTTTAACAAAATTCGACATGCTCGTATCATAGCAGAAAACTAGATTAAGATAAACTACTAATTCTATAAACTACCAATTACTGTTTATTTTTCGTTAATAACCGGTATAAAAATGCACTATATTGAACGCGTGTCACGGTTCCACCAGGCTTAAAAGTGCCATCTGGATATCCTGTTGTAATTCCATTTGCTGCTAAAGCTTGAATTTGTTTGCTTGCCCAATAATCTGGGGTAACATCACTAAAGCCCTTTTCGTAAGTGCCTGATAGTGAGTAGGCATTGACAAGAATAGCGGACATTTGTGCTCGAGTTAGATTCCCTTCCGGATCAAAAATGCCGTTGCCTTTTCCACTCATAATCTTACTGCCAACAACCGCAGCGATTTGGGCATAATAAGGATGCGTTTTCGGTACATCCGTATAGGAGATATCCTTTACGTTTTTCGTATCAAGATTTAATGCTCTTGAGAGTAATACAGCCGCATGAGCACGAGTTAGCTTGTTTTCTGGTAGGAATGTGCCATTTGGATAACCACTTATGATTCCTTGGGAAGCTAAATATTCAATTTCTGTTTTAGCCCAAAACTTTCCTTTCACGTCACTAAACATTGGCTCTTGATAGTCAGATAAAAAGATCGCTTGAAGCTTATCTAAATAGATCGCGCCTTTACCTTGCTTTTCCAAAACCGATTCAGCAAGGTAAATTTGCTGGATGGTGATTGGACCGACTGCAGCCGTTGGGATAGCAGCCTCAACATACTTCCAACCTGACCAATTTAATTTTCCTTCATCGGTAAAGTTTAGCGTATGAGATTTACCGGCACTATCGGCGATTTTTCCGCGTAGCCAGTGGCTTTGGCCATCACCATAAACCCATAAGCCGAGTTTAAGCGGACTTCCATCTACCGTAAATTTTCCGTTGAGATAAGCCGCTTTTGTTCCTGTATCGGCAGTCGTAAAGTCATATTCTAACTTCATAGCTGATGTACCATTTTTAACAGGTTCCGGGTTTTGAACAGTCTTCATCGTTGCATTCGCTCTTGCTGTCGAAACAGTCCACTTCGTGCTGTCCTCGAAATCATCGACTAAAATCGGCTCATCCGTTACCGTGACCGATGTACTAACTGTTGATTGACCGTATTTAGCCGTGACAATGCCGGTTCCCTTTTTGATAGTCGTTAACGTGCCATCTTTGGAAATCGAGCCAATTTCACCCGATAAGGACCATTCAACTAAGTTTTGATTATAGATTAAAGGTTGTCCTGTTGCATCAAAGGCGGAAGCTGTAAATTTATGAATTTGTCCTTGTTGCAGGACAGGATTTTCTCGATTTAATTTAAACTGGTCGATAGAATCGACAACGGTGAGCGGAAGCTCAGTCACTGCTTTGCCATATTGCACGACCATTTTTCCATCACCTTTAACCGCGCCAGTTACTTTTGTGCCAGTTGCTGTTGCGATTTGCGATGGGATGGAAATTTTAACATCCTTAGGGTTTACTGTTAGGCTATTAAAATATTGGTCTAGTACATAATCAACATTTATATCAAGGGTTGATCCTACTAATAGTTTTCCTTGCTGTTTTCTTGATGCTTTCATCTGGGTCGGTTCACCAAGTGGTGCCGTACTAACAGCCTGTAAAATCGTTGAAACAGCCCGTTCATTTCCGTCAGAAGGTGAATTCATCAAACTAACTTGGTTTTGACCGTAAAGGCGTGTCGCTAATGTAGTTGAACCACCGCCATCAAGGTTAATGGCACGGTCTGCACCGAGTTTCACTAAATAGTCGGCAAAATCCTTTAAATTCATTCCAGTGCTAAACCCAGGTTGACGTCCATCAACCGTCACAAAGAAGACACGATTTTTCGATGAATCAATCGCGACTGCTGTCCGCGCTGTCACTTCTCTTGCTCTTGAACTATTTAAATCGATTGTTAGAAATGGCTTACTGTCTTTAACGAGCATCGGGCCACTAGCTAATAAAAATTGGGCATTCATCCATTTTGTATCAATGGCAAAACTTACGGTCATTTTATCACCAATCTTATACCCGGCCATTCGGTCATTCCACATCTTTCCGTTAAAAGAGACGACGAAACCGTTGGCAGGAATTTTTGTATTGGTTGTATCACCATAAGGGCGTATTTGTTGTATCGTACCTGTTAATTGGTCACCAAATTTGACTGGCTCAGAAATACTAGGTTGGTCAGTTACAACAACTAATTCTGTACCGTACTGATTTGTATTTGTATTACCGTCGCCAAATGAAGGCGTATAAACAATTAATTCATCGCTATTACGAATCCGGTTAAATCCTGAAATCGGTGAATTTATATTATTAAATTGGATTCGGTTATTTAGCTGGAAATAATCAATTTCCGCTTTGCCATCAGCAGTAATTCCAAAGGCAATCGGTTCATTTACATATTTATCGGTACCTGTCGAAATAATCCCGCCATTATAAAGGGCATTATCCTTGGCGATTAAATACATCGGCATTCGACTTTCAAAAAATGAGCCATTGATTGCACCGACAACGCGATTATTGTCAGTTCTAGGGAGATTGGCACGAGAGGTGGTCGTCATGAGTTTATTTAGCGGACTTGGGATTCCAACTTCTACCTTGGTAAAAGGGTCTGCTAAGTTAATGTCTAAAATATTCATAGATTGATTGTTACTAGTTTGATAAGTGACATTACCATAGACTACCCCTGATGAGACCTGTAATTCGTTATTCATTTTACCTGGGTAGGGGCCAGCCGCTTCAGTATCCTTACCCGGATATATTCCGAATAGCAAAGCAGCTGTAACCGCTACTTTTAGTAGTTTCTTCAAAATTTCTCCTCCTTACACAGTTTGCTATAAAATTGGCATTCTATTTATCTCTTACCATATTAGCAAAAAATGTCGCCAAACTCTATCAAACAATCTTCCTAAACTGACAAATTATGAGTCAATTTCACAGCATATCTAGCAATCTAGCAACATTTTCAAAATATTTCCCGGAAAATAGACATTTTATGCAAAAAAAGAGAAACCAGTCGTTAAACTGATTTCTCATTCATCCTTTAATTCTGTTTTTTGGTTTTAAATGAGTAAGCACCGAGGATCATAAAGTAGAACAAGGTGAACAGTTTTAACTCCCAAATATTATAGTATAGTCCCATCACACCTGTCGAAATCCATAGGGCAATCATAAAATTCGATAAATAGACATTTTCTTTACGGCGTTGCCAGAACATAACCAATAATCCCAAAAGGAAAACAGCAAAGGCGATGACACCCATCGTACCTGTTTCGGCAATGACTTGGATATATTGATTATCGGAGTAGAAGTTTTTCCCTCCATATATATCAGAGCGAATTCCGTAATTTGTATAGATTGGTGAGCCATATGAAAGTGTTGCAGAATCCCCAAATGTTCCGAATCCTGATCCCATTACCGGATAGTCTTTAAAAACCTCGAAACCTTTTTTAATGTAGAATATCCGACCGCTTTCTACCATCAAATCAACATTTTCGGCAGAGGTAAGTCCGCCTAAACGACCACCGATTCCTAATCCCTCACCGGTTCCATTATTGTATTCCACCTTAATATCAAGTGATTTTACAAAATCAACGCCCCATTTAATGGGTTGATATATGAGGATAAAACCTAACAGGCCAGTAATAATAATTGGGCCGATGATGTTCCATTTTTTCGATAAAAGGATAAAAACCACTAATCCAACGACCATCGCGATCCATGTTCCTCTGGAACCAGTCCAAAGAAGGACGCCAAAAAACACGACTAACGATGAATATAAAAACTTTCGTTGAGCAACTTTCACCTCATAAAGTAAATAAAGCGCGCATACGATGGCGAAACAAATTAAAATCGCTAATGAGTTCGGATTCCCTGTCATTCCGTAAATACGAGCGAAATTCGTTGTCGATAGTGTCTTTTGACTCCACGTTTCTGGAAGTAAAAGCTGTCGAAGTGACAATCTTTCAATAATCCCATGAATACTAACGATTACTCCAATAAAGACGACGACCCAAGCAAAATCAAGGTAATCCTTACGCTCGATTTTCATTCGCGACACAATAAAATACAATAAGTACATGATGATAAAGGTACGAAGCTGGAAAATGACTGCTCCTGGCGAAACCCCCATTAGGATTCCCACAAATGCACCGATTATTAAAAAGGCGAAGAAGCCCCATTCAAAAATGTGGAACCGGAACCAGGATTTCCAATCCTTACGAGTTTCATAAAGAACCCGTAATAAAACAACAAATGTAACAACATCCCCTACAAGCTTTAAGCTCGGGTTCACTTCTATTAAGATTGGCCGAATTGGCACATATAGTAACAATAGCAAGAGGGCATGTTTTGGTTTATAAAACGAGTAGGCAGCGAATACGCCTGTGACAAGAACAAGTGCAATCTTACCTGGTAGGAACATCCCCAGTAATAACAAAACAAAAGCTCCAAATAAAAATCCATACGACCGTAAATTTAAATCCATCCGACTACCTCTCCATCACTTAAGCTACATTTTTATAGACATATCTTAGACAACTATACCTTAAATTTTTCCAGTTCGTCAAAGGCTAAATACTTGAAAAACGACATAATTTTTAGCCAATTTTTGGCTAAGCATCGAAAACGCTTTTCTGTCTATGTTTTAGTCATATTTGTTTATAATGCTTTTTTTCCTTTCCAATATTTTGGCATGGGATTGATTGACTTTTTTCTTTAGAATGAGAAATAGGGGGTTTTTATTTATGAGATTATTTCATGTGCTTGCGGCATTGTTGGTCGCGTCTTCCGTTTTTCCTATGACAAGTTTGGCGGCGGAGAAGACATCATTACATTATATTGCCGACGATTTCGATGCAAATTTCTGGGCCTACAATGAAATCGATGATTTTTTATCTGCAGATATTATTGATGGGTCGGTGACCTATGAGGACCAATATCCAGTTGTAACCGTTAATCCTGATGGAAAGATCACGCGGGCACAGTTTACGAAAATGATTGTCAACGCTCTTGATTTACAACAAAATGGTGTTTCGGAAACTTTTACTGATGTTAAAGAATCTGATTGGTATGCTCCATATGTTGCGATTGCGAATAGCCATGGAATAATTAAAGGCTCTAACGGCAAATTTCTTCCGAAAAATGATATTACCCGCGAGCAAATGGCTTTAATGATTTACCGCGCTTTTCATCATACGATTACCTTTGAACAGGGCAACAAAACTTTCACCGACATCAAACAAGGCACAGAAAGTGCTGAGGCGATTAACAAAGCAGCTGCCAATGATATTGTGAAAGGTTATGGAGATCTTTTTAAACCCAAAAATCTAGCAACGAGAGCCCAAGGAATTATCATGATTCATCGGGCATTAAGACAAGAAACCAGTCAACTGCCAACGATGGAGCAGCTATCATCCAGAGTTAATGAAATGTTAACGAAAGAAAGAGACGCCTTAATATCGCAAAATATTCAAGGTCTCGAATCCGTTTATCATCAATATGCGACTGGCCATTTCCGCATTGCTTCGCTTGAAACTGTACAAGCCTACGACTATATGAAGAATATGGGTCAGGCCTTTCAATTTGAACCGGTTGGTGACTTCGCCGTTAACGTCTTAACAGCTAATAACCGTGTCGCAACTGTCTCTGTCAATAATCTTATTTATCATGTCACAATACCGGAAGGCGGGCAACAAACGACCGATATGTCCGGTACGGTTTCCTTAAAAAAAGATCTAAATGGCAATTGGCAAATTTATAATGTCATATTATCCAAAAAATAAAGGCTACCATTTTTGGTAGCCTTTATTTTTTGGCGATGATTTTTGTCGAATGCTTTTCGGCCAACACTGTAAACGTATCTGTAGAGGTGACAATCACTACCTTGGCCTTTACACTAATACGGTCATAGAGATTGCGAATGTCCGCATTATGCATACGGATACAGCCTGCTGAAACATATTTTCCGATTGATTTTTCATTATTGTTACCGTGAATGGCATATGGGAAAGTGCCATTATCACTTGCACTAATTCCCATCCAGCGATCTCCCAATGGATTACGAGGGTCTCCCCCTTTTAATTTTTCCTTAAAGTATGGTCGATTTTTAATTTTCTCACGGATATAAAAGCTGCCTTCTGGAGTCAGCTTAGGTGTTTTTCCCGTCGCAACCGAGTACGTCTTGATTAACTTCCCATTTTCAAAAAATGCCAATTCATTCGTCTTTTTATTTATGATGATTAACTGTTCCTTGGTAGCGGCAGCATCAGATGGTGTCGGCCAATTTAATAGCCCAATACCGAAAATCAGCCATACCATCATTAATCGCTTCAACATGAAATGCCCACCTTCCTTCTCTTTACCACAATATATACGATGTTTATGACCACATTCCCTTTTAAATTCCAAGTAAATCTCTCTCCAAAAACTGACATATTTCTGGAAAAAATGCAGAATAATGGCTATTTTTACCGCTTAAACCCTATATCTATTGTATAATAGTGTTTATGAATTTAATAATTTCGGAGGATGCTAATGTTTAAGAGTTTTTCTAGATTAACTGTTCTAGTTGCTTTCATTTTTCTGCTTTATACCGACCAAGGCTATGCGAAAACGGTTGATGCCCCCCATATTAAACAGCTGCCAGAACTGGCACGGGGCTGTGAAGTGACCTCACTAGCCATGATGCTTCAGCATGCCGGCATGAATGTCGGGAAAATGCAGCTTGCTAAAGAAATAAACAAAATCCCTTTTAAGTCAAATGGACTTCACGGAAATCCATTTGACGGTTTTGTAGGTAATATCTACACCTTTAGTGAGTCGGGGCTAGGTGTTTATCACGGACCTATTCAAAAACTTGCGGAAAAATATGTACCGGGACGTACCGTAAACTTAACAGGCACCAGCTTTTCCAATATTTATCGAATGCTCGATAAAGGGATGCCCGTTTGGGTGATCACTAACTCTTGGTTCAAAGAGCTACCTGCTTCACAGTTTAGGACTTGGCAAACGAAAAAAGGTCCTTTAAACATTACCTACCGTGAGCATAGTGTCCTCGTCACAGGCTATGATGCAAAGTACATTTACTTTCATGACCCACTTTACCATAAAGGAAACAGGGCTATTACAAAAAGCGACTTCATCGCCGCTTGGAATCAAATGGGCAAACAAGCGATCAGCTATTATCCGAAAAATGCAGATTGGTCTATCGATACAATTGACCATTGGGCAAAGGATGAGATTGCCTTTTTAAAAAGAAAAGGCTTAATCAGTAACAATCCCCAAGGGAAATTTGCACCAAACGAACCGATTACAAGGGCAGAAGCCGCCGTTCTAATTGACCGTGCTTTAAATATTAAAGTAAAGCCTTTTAAAAGACTCACCTTTACCGATGTGAAAACATCCAACCCAGCTTATGTATCGGTAGCAAAAGTGGTGCAACTTGGATATATCGATGGTGCGCCAAATTTTCTACCACAACAACCTTTAAAGCGGAATGAAATGGCGCAATTATTTTCCCAGGCATTCCACCTGCAAACACCTATTCACCCCATTGTTTATAACGATGTAAAGGTGAATTCAAAGTATTACCATTCCATCCAATCGCTTGCGGCTACAAGAGTCATTAGCACCAATGGGTCATTTCAGCCGCAAGGCCAGGTTACAAAAGCCCAATTCGCCTCGATTTTAGCGAAGCTTTTAAAAGAATCATAGGCAAAAAGGAATAATCAAGAGGTCCCTCGAATGTATATTAAGAAGTGAGGAAATTTTATAGTAAGGGAGATGCATGTTTTGAAAAGTTTTAAAACTAGTAGATTGCTAAGTTTGCTGCTACTGTTTGTCTTCGTTTTAAGTACAGTGGTTCCAGGCGGGGCTCAGGCTATTGGAGGAAAGGTTCATTATGTGGCCCTAGGTGATTCATTAGCTGCTGGCCAATTAGCAAAAGCTGCTGACGGAACCATTACTTTCGATAAAGGATTCTCAGGTATCATTGCTGAACACTTCGACCAAAATGGTGAGTTAGCAAGTTACACGAACAAATTCGCTAAGTCTGGTTATAGAACAGACCAAGTTTTAAAGGATATCGTCGATAATAAAGAGGTTGATGGTATTAAAGTTCAAGACAAGATAAAAGCTGCATCGCTTATCACAGTTACTGCTGGCGCCAATGATGTTTTACAGATTGCAAGCATTGATCCCGTAAAGGAAACCGTTACCATTAACTCCATTGATTTTCTAACGGTCAATAATAAAATTCAGGCAAATTTAACGGGAATATTAAAGGAAATTCAAAAATTAAATCCTAGAGCGGAAGTCTATGTGTCTGGATATTATAATCCGTTTCCATACTTATCGGCTGACCAACAAGTGCAATTAAAGCAAATGCTTACACATTTAAACGGCGGCATCAAGAAGGTTGCCGAGGAGAATGGGGCAAATTTTGTGGCAATGGATGGTATCTTTGATGGGAACAAAGAGCAGTACCTACCAAACCCTTATGATATCCATCCTTCATTAGCAGGCTACCAGTTGATGGCCAATACCTTTATAGCAGCTTATAAAGCAAATGTACGCTTCCATTTTGTCGATGTTCCGGAAAATCTTTCTGGGTACAGCGAAATCAAATATTTAGTTGAAAACCGCATCATGAAAGGTCTGTCTGACACACATTTTGGTCCTAAGGAATTCGTGACTCGCGCTGATGCAGCAATGGCCATTATGAACATCTTACCTTATGATCGTGAAGTACCAGCAAACCCAGGATTTGCAGATGTACCTGAAAGTCATCCTGCTTATTGGGCCATTGCTCAGCTTACTAAAAAAGGTGTGTTTATGAAAGCGAATAATTTTAACCCAGACTCACCATTAACCCGTGGTCAAATGGCTAAGATTCTAACGCTGTCTTTCAACTTAAAATCAACCGGATCAGCAGGCTTTAAAGATATTAAAACCAATGATCCCGTGAAACCATATGTCGATGCGCTTTATTCGGCCAAAATTACTACCGGCTATCCGGATTTAACCTTCAAACCGAATCAACAAACAACTCGTGCAAACTTTGCCCAATTTTTAGTCAGAGCTTCTAATAATCTAGTGAAGACAACGGAAAGATACTAGACAAAAAATCCACCTTATGCAACTAAGGTGGATTTTTTTTCATCATATAAAAAGAACCTCGATGATTTCTGGATCGAGATTCTTGGTTAATCTTTTATAAGTAGCACCTCTAGCTTTTGAGTGATTTCTTCTAAAAGCGAAGCGATCGTAACTTGGTCGGATTGTTTGCCTTGTTCGTAGGCATCTTTAATAATCGTATAAAACATCTTCTTTTGTTCTTCAGACATGTTGTTACCTTCCATATTCAAAATGCTCTCTAGTAAAATTTTACCCGTTTAAACCTAAAGTAGATAGGATTAAAGTCACATTTCTTAGGTTAAGAAAAAACAAGGCACTAGAAACAGAATATCTAATGCCTTGCCTCTTGAAAGAAATTACTTAATTTGGTTCATTAGGTTAGCAGAGATTAGGAATTCTGCTAGCATTTTTGCCATTTGATCACGTTTTGTTTTGCCAGAAGGATCAAAGGTAGAGTCCCCTTTACCATTCATAATTCCTGCTTGGTAAATGGCTTCGATAGAAGGCTTGGCCCACTCTTGCATTTTCGACGCATCTTTAAAGTCAGTTACTTTCTTTGTCTTATCCAGTTTCTTCGTATCGTATTTCAAAAATGGAAGCTGCATCGCACGGTGTAACATCGCTGCTGCCTGTTGGCGAGTCACTTTTTCATTTGGAGCAAAGCGTCCGTCCGGCATACCTGTAATAATTCCATATTTCAAAGCTGCCGCTAATTCGCCGTTTGCATTAAACCAGTCTGATTCTTTTACATCCTTGAATTTTTGTTCATATTTGCCACCTGGTAAGCCCAATGCTTTTACTAATAGAACAGTAAATTGTGCACGAGTCATTTCTTCACCAGGAGCATAAGTGTCTTCTGATTTACCATTAATGATTAATTTTGAAGCTAATGTTTCAATATATTTTTCAGCCCAGTTTTTGTTGTTATCAACATCTTTGAATGTTTTATGGTTTGAAATAATCGAGTACTTAGAGTTTGTCAGTGATTTAAAAGTTGCTTCCGTTCCATTGAATAAAGTAGGAACAGACTCCAATGTACCATCATCTTTGATACGAACCCCAACATTGTTATTGGAATCAAATGCCTTATCTCCTTTGATAGAGCGTTCTACATAGGAAGTAAAGGTTGTAATTGGTTCTCTCTTACTGCCTGAAACAGCCTCAACCGTAAATTCAATTGTCTTAGAAATGACTTGAACACCATTTTCTACTTTAGGTGATTCAACTACGTTAACTGAAATGATGATATTAACATCTTCAGCCGATACACCTAATGTTTGTGCCAATTGAGCCACATTTACTTCTGAAGAAGGTAGTTTATAAGCTGCCTCTTGTGTTCTAATTTCGACAACCGCATTTTGGTTTCTTTTTGCTGCTTCGGTAAATAAGCTAGCAGGTAGGTCTGCCATTACTAGTTCACCTGCTTTTGGAACCTCTAGGTTAATGTGAACAGTATTATTGGATGAAGTAATTTGGTTTGCAACATCAGATACTTTATCTTTTGGAACCGTCGTCACTACTGTTGGTTGACCTGAAGGTGTTGTACCTGGTGTAGGCACCGTTGCACCTGGGAGATGTGGATTAGTTCCAGTTCCAGTTCCAGGTCCAGGTGGTACAGGTATAATGACGCCACCTCCGCCACCACCACTAGCAGTTACTTGGACGCCTTTCTTAGTCATAAGCGTTAATCCATCAAACTTCGCATATACATCTACAGTTCCAGAATTTTTAACGATTAATTTGTTTTTATCAAAGTCTGCAATAGAAGGATTATTTGTTTCCCATTTTAATTGAGTCGTAAGTGCCCCAATAAACGGACCAACAGCAATTTGCAGTTGGAACTCATTCCCATCAGCTACAATTTTTGCACCTTTTTCTTCAAAAGCACTTTGAATCATTGCTGAGCGAAGACCATGATTGACGTCTACCACTTCATTGTTTATTTTATTTACGAGTTCGAATAATTCAACAACGCCAATACCCAGATTACTTGATAATTTATTTTTTAACTCAGAATAATTGCCTTTTTTAAATACATTATCAACGGCAATTCGTAAAACGGCATCAGAGGATGGATTTGGCCCTTTAAGTGCCGTTTCAATGGCATCGAACATTTCGCCTTCCAAATCTTTAGTAAACTTGATTAATTGCTCTACTACAATATCTCCATTATTTTCGAAGACTGTATTAAAAGAAGTAGCATTATCGGTTCTGTATTTTTTTACCGCAGCCGATAATTCAGCTTGGCTAGCGTATTTTGTATAGATAAGCGTTGCTGTATTCTGCATTAATGTTGCGAAACTTGATTGCTTACTAGGATCAATTGATAGAGTAATTTGATTTGCTGTTGCGATGTTATTAATTTTCGCAAAGTTCAACAGGGAAATGGCACCTGTTGGCGTACCTGAAAAATTATATTTTCCTACGTTCATATAAAAAGGAAAAAACTTCGCAGCTAATTGATCAATATCTGCGTCTACACTTGTTGTAGTCGCTGCAATAGCTGATGTTGGTTGAATCAATGTTCCCGTGGTTAATACTGGCGTAAAGGCGACGGTTGCTGCAAGCATCGCACTTACCGCTTTTTTACTAAAAGGATATTTTTTCAATTTCCATTCACCTCATTATTTTTTTACATTTCCTATGTAAAGCTAACACTTTAACAAATAAATGTATTATCCTAAGTTAATATTACTTTTAATATTACTTTATTAAACTTAGATATTCAATGATTCTAGTAAAATTTATACAATTCATCTTTCATACACGTTTCCCATGTTATCATAAAAGTTAATTTTTGTAAAAGGAATACTAATATATGATTTTGTGGTAAAATTTAAACGATTAACAAGCTGAAGGGAGCTATTCTATTAAAATGAAAAAAGTTTGGAAATATGTTTTGGCTATTTTGCTAGTCCTAATCATAGGGACGGCAGGGACGGTATACTATTTTATTAATATTAAAACCTATGATGTTGCTGATGAACAAATTGATGAGATTATTGAAACGGAATATGATATTGTTTTACCCGATGATATAGTCGTTGATGAGCCGATGGATTCAAATAATTCAACTGAAAACGGAATTTCCACTTCCACTGACAAAGGTCAACAGGAAGATAAAACTGGAGATTCAAGTAGCAACAACACGAATAACCAGCCAACAACCAATTCATCAAAAACAAATAAGCCAACATCTCAGACAACAACAGGTGGTAAATCAAGCACAACAAGCACCAATTCAAATAACGCTAACAAGAGTACCTCTGGACAAGACAAGCCCAGTCAAACCGATAATTCAACAGAAGCACCTGTAGAAGTGACAGTTAAGAATATAAAGGATAAGTTCCGTCCAGTATTCAAGTCCTTAGAGTCACAAGCAAATGGAAAAATAGACGCACTAATGTCTAGAGCTTTTAATGAATATCAACAAAAGAAAGAAAATGGTGAATCCATTTCCTATTCTTACTTTTATCAAAAATACACCTCTGCCGGTCGTGATTTAGAAAACAAAACCGATGGAGCCTTTAACTATATTTATAAAGCACTTGAAAATGATTTACAAAAGCACGGCTACAGTGTCTCACATGCTAAACCATTTAGAGAACAATATGAAGAAACCAAAAAAGACCGTGAAGCAGCGTTATTTAATAAAGCAAAACAAGCACTTTAATAGATGATAAGAGCAGTGAGTGAGATACTCGCTGCTCTTTCATTTTAAGCTGGAATATATATACTACCCTTCTCTTAATACGTTTTTGGATTTGAGCAAATACATACTTAAGATGACTAGTAACCCAGCTACACTCCCTAGTAAGTCAAAACCGATATCAAAAAGCCTTCCACCTCTATGTAAAAATAACTGTAGCGTTTCAGTAAGAATGGATAGATATAGGTTCAAACTAATAATAAACTTTAACGGTAAATGATTGAGATAAAGGAGAAGGGTAAATATAAAAAAGGAAACGGCATGCCCCAATTTTCTTAGGATAAACTGTGTATCTAGTGCATTTGGTAATGGGTAGAGGAATTCTGCAAAATTCGGTTCTGCATTCCATGCGAACGATATTTTCCCCTGATGAATAAGGTGCTCCATGCTTTCTGTGCAGGTAAAAAGAAAGATAAGGCCCGCCCAGCTAATTAGTGATATCGTTCTTAACATTTGTTATCTCCTAGCCTTTAATTGATATAAACCATTATTGGCAGGATTGGGTGGCGGCATACTTTAACTAGGATAAAAAGAGTGGGTTCGGACTCGGTTTGCTTTTTTGGGCACTTTCCTGTCCGAATAGCACCCTCATTCAGACTCAGATCAGCTTTTTTTGACCCCTTCCTGTCCGAATAGCCAACCTACTCCCACTCGGTTTGTCTTTTTTGATCCTTTCCTGTCCGAATAGCCGCCCTATTCGGACTTGGATTGCCTTTTTTGATCCTATCCTGTCCGAATAGCACCCTTATTCGGACTCAGATCAGCTTTTTTTGACCCCTTCCTGTCCGAATAGCACCCTTATTCGAGAGCGTCTAAAATTTTGTGTAAATGGATATACTTTCCAATTAAGGAGATGATC
>NZ_JBTOOE010000012.1:0-127629 GCF_054786815.1 Pseudoneobacillus rhizolycopersici
TAAGAGTGTTCAAAATAAATTAGCAAAAAGTGTTCAGAACTACTTGACGGTTACAACAAATAATGACATTAAGGAATTAAAGCTAATGAGAGCTTATTTTAAAGCCTATAAAAATAGGCAAGCAGCAGCACTTTATTATAAGACTATTGGAACTTCATTTCTTAGTTTAGTAATATTTAGTGTTCAAGCGATAATGCAAGGGAAAATTACCGACCAAAATATTTTAGAGCTATTTCATCCCATTAACTCGTGGGGTCTTATATTTTCTATAGTTATGATTTCATTATACTATTTCCTTTTACCTCATAGAGGAGAGAATAGACTTAATTTGGTTATTAATATACTTGATGAGTGTATAGATGAAAAAGTGCATAAAAGTAAAAAATAATTGATAAAAGTGTCTGGTACTGCAAAAGGTAAATCGTCGCCCTTCCCCACCTTAGCCGAAACGTTGAGTGGCGACAAAATAAATAGCCATTGCTGCCGACTTAAGA
This sequence comes from Pseudoneobacillus rhizolycopersici, assembly GCF_054786815.1. Classification (NCBI taxonomy): domain Bacteria; kingdom Bacillati; phylum Bacillota; class Bacilli; order Caryophanales; family Bacillaceae; genus Pseudoneobacillus; species Pseudoneobacillus rhizolycopersici. The sequence continues at coordinate 495 of NZ_JBTOOE010000012.1, forward strand.
GAAAACTGCCAAGGGACAAAGGGAAGGTCCATCGTCCGATTGATTTAGTAATCCCTAGTAATATATAGTGTGTATGGACAGAACCTGGCCCATGTTCAGGGACAAGGAATATAATTATTTAGGAGTCTTTTTTCCTTTGCTTTAGTAAATTATACACAAAAATGTACATACACCAACGAAAAAATGTTAAAAATTTACAAAAATAAATTGATAGACATAAATGCCCACCCTGTATGATTTTCCATGCAGTTTTTAAGCGAATTGCTTTATTTGAGGTGATACTGTGGAAGAAAGAAGAAGTATTAAAGTTAATGGTTATGGGGATAAGTATGGTGACTTATACGATATCACAAGATCAGGCAGGATTATAATAAAAAGAAATAACCGGGTACGTCATAGAAATGGTGATGAATATGGATATGCTAATGTCCATCTGACTAAAAATGGTGAAAGAATGCTTTTTAAGACTTTTGAAATATGGAAAGCAACATTTCATGATGCAGATTTAAATGAATATAAGGGTCAAAAGTGAAACTCATGTTGAACTGATAACCAATTGTATAAACCATCTTTTGGTGATTAAAGTGGAAATGATTACTGACATAAGAACAAGCTGCTTCGGCAGCTTTTTATTTTCAGATAGAATTCAAAACCTTGTAACAATTAAAAACAAAAACTAATGAATTAATAGTTAAAATAGACTTGAGTAGAGAGGAGGCACTTTATGGAAGTCTATAAAACAAAAGAGGGTTTTGTGCTCGGTGTTGAAGGTGGAAATATTAATAATCTAAAAAGTGAGCCAGAAGCGGTTCTATTAGTAGATCGTCCAGTTCCAACTAAATGGTGGACCGTCTCAACAGTTTAAGATAAGACACTAGTTAAAGATGAAGAATGGTTCGTAGATTTTGAATGTAGAAGCTTTTCGTGAGATGGGAAGGATGTATTTATTCTTCAGTTTAGTTATCATAGAGAATTCCCCGGATATTGTAGGGGAAATGCAGAGTTCTTTGTATCAGATGATTATGCAAAGCAAAAAATAAATGAACTCAGGAAATTAAAAAAAATCACAGAATATTCATGGGATAAAAATAAGGGCACTTGGGAGGAAGTTCAATATAAGAAATATTACAGAAGTGCCAAATAAAAAAGTGTCTGATAGTTCAGTAATAAAAAAAAATGACGCTCAGGTACAATTAAATATACTCTGAGCGATAATGATATTTATCATTATCTATTGTTACTTTCTGAAAGAATTAAGAAAATCAAATCTGTCTTTACTCCAAATCCTATTCCTATTTGAATGGCTACTGATGATAATTTAAAACAAGTTTTTCGGCATAATAAATTATTGGATTCTACTCTTCTTAACTGTTTACGATAAACTCTAACTAAGTCTTTGTAAATTGTGTGGTGGGCTTTCTTTCCAATAACAGCGTGATCTTTTAATTTCTCATTAAAACCTAATAAACCCTCAATAATACCATTGTACCTATTGTCAATAACCTCGTGTGGACTTGGTAATACATATATGTGATGTATAACTGGAGTTTCTCCTGTTTCAGTAAGTGTTTTGTGTTGCTTTTCTAACATCTTATTTAAATCCCTAATTACCCCACCTTCTTGTCCAACTCTCTTCTTCCACTCTCTATGATTCTCCTTCCATATGTTGTCTTGGGGGGAAAGTAATTCAATAGGAGCATTTTCTTTATCAATAATCCAAGATGGTTTTGTAAATTTTAACTCGATTATGGTTTCGGGAAAATATACAATATCATCCTTTTTAATACCCCTTCCACCTTTTCTTTTTCCATACAAAATACTGACATCATGTTTTTTGTGTTCATGGCTTACATGGATTTCCTTACCATTAAGGTTTTGAGGATTATTGTTCCTAACATAATCACTAATTTCCCAGGTTAAGAGGTTTCGAATAAGTTTTTCGTCTTTTCTGGTTAGCAAATGTTCTGCAAGATACTTGTTTTCATTTAAGTTTTTTGCATTTTTTATTATCTTTATTAATTCGAGTTGAGTAAGTTTCAAATTAATCCCCCTATTGGTATTATAATTTGTTTATTATTTCTAGTAAGTCTTTTTTACTTGGGTTGGTATAAAGCAAGGTTGTATGGATATTGCTATGGCCCGCAAGATTGGCAACTTCGTGAACGCTAAAGCCATTTGAAATTGCATAGCTGCAAAAGAAATGTCGTAGATCGTGAGGGGTGATTTCCTTCTTAAGCAAAGTGGAATACTCCTTAAAAAGCTTATTAACGACAGTCCGATTTAACGCAGTCCCCCGGTTGCTGACAAAAAGATATTCACTGTCAAGGTGTTTCCTCTCCTTAAGCCATTCCTTCAATGAGGTAATTACTTTATCGTTTAAGAAAACTGTCCTTGTTTTATTGCCTTTACCCACGATGATCAGTTCCTTAGATGTAAGATTAAAGTCATTCATTTTGATGTTTAGAGCTTCACTAATTCGTAATCCTGTGTATGCCATGAGTGTGATAAGAGCATGGTTTCGTTTACTTTTTTCATTATCGAGTAATAGCTGACGGAATTTCTCAACATCTTTCAATTCTACCTTGGCAAGGGAGGCATACTGGTTTTGGATTTTGACGTTATCTTTCTTTGAAACCACTAGGTCGTTTTGTATGCCTTTATCTATTAGGTATTCATTAAACATTATTAGAGAACTGATTTTTGCATTAACGGTGCTAGGTTTCGCTTGTTTTATAGTTCTTAGGTAAGAAACGTAATCCTTCACATTTTCTCTATGTAGTTTAACAAAGTTTGTACCTTTTGACTCATCAATCCATCTCATGAATCCCTTAATATGTAACAGGTAACTATGAATAGTGTTTTCACTCTTTTCCGCTTTGTTTAGGTATTGTTCAAACTGTTCAGTCAATACCTGTTGTTTTTCCATTTGTTCTAAAATTTGAAGATCCTCTTGTAATTGCTCTATCATGTTGTCACTCTCCTAAATTATGTTGCAATTTATTTCCTGTGATTCTCGTAAGTTATGTTACATATTTGACTAGTATTCTATCAATCATCATGCAAAAATGCAACATAAATGAAATTATGTAGCAAAATTCCTAGGTCGTCAGTATAAAACTTAATTATTCAACCCATACAGTTAGTGTGCAAATTATTCTTATGAATTGGGGTTGTGTAATGTTAATTGAGGCAAAGGTGAAAAAGGGTTTGGTAGACGATTTGGAAGTTGGACGAATAATAAGTGTAATATTTTTCCCAACTTTAGGTGATGTATATTTCAGACAAAGTACGCAACTCCTCTGGGAAGAAGGCTATAAAGCGTTCGAACTTTTTTCTTTTGAGAAAATAACGTTTCAATTTGAAGCCGAGGACGAAGTAAAAATACTTAAAGAAGTAGCTAACTCAAAAACCAAGATACTATACGGCTGTATTGTTGACCCACCAATAAATGGGGCATATTATGTCACTTTTCATAAAGATTCAGAAATTATTCACGAATTGGCTAGAGTCACCATAGAATCACGCAAAAATATGTTATTAGAAATACAAAATAAGCGTTTGTATGATCGTCATGGGTGATTCTTCATTCGCTACATGATGTTATAGGCAGTACTGTTTTGTCTTATTTTTAGTCACTCTCATGTTTGAGGGTGATTTTTTATTTGGAATTGGATATAATAAGAACGTGTGTTCCTAACTTAGGAGGTGTGTAATTATGGCAATTCGAGATCGAGGTAAAATTAAATGGGGTTCTGCTTTCTTTATGCCTGAACATGTGAAAATGCTCAAAGAAATGAGATCAGATTATCATAAGCAGCAAAAACCGATTCTCGATACTTATCAGGTAGAGGAAATTGAAAATAAGATTCATGAGGCTATGGAGTTTGCTATCAGTGTAGCTATCACGGTATGGCATGATGGCTTTTTTACCAAGTACGAAGGAATGATTAATCGGTTAGATGGAATCGGTAGGTATATCTATTTAGCAATAACAGATGGTGGAGGTTCTTTGGAAAGAATAAGGTTCGAGGATATTGTGTCAATTGAACTCAAAGGGATGTAACATTTTACATTCCTGTTACGATCTTTGTAAAATTACGAACTTGACTGTAACAATACTCGCTTTTTGTTAGCTCAAAGCGTTCCCAATTAAATTGATTGGACCCGGGGGTAGGCCCATTAAAGGGTACTTTGGCTAATATACCCACCCCCGCCTCACATTATTAGAAACTTTCCTCTTAGTTTCAATTAGAATTTTTCACTAAGACGAGAATCATAGTCATTTTTGGGATTTTTAGGTTAGAAATTTAATGTATAACCCCTGTATTAAAAATTCAACGATTAGATAGCGTTAAGGAACTAAGGAACTAAGGAACTAAGGAAAACAGGTTAGTGGAAGAAATAACAATTAGGTCTGACCGGGGAAAAAGGGGGAGAAATAAAAAAAAGACACCGAAGTGTCTTATGTACTTTCAAATCAAGCTCACCGATAAACTGGAATTTATACTTCAATCTTATCGGAACTTGCATTGTAGTTGGGTTTATCTTCTATGGTGCTGATATGTGCAGTCTCTTACCCACCATTTTTTTTTCAAAGAGCAATAATCTTCGTAAGCATTATCAACATCTCCATACTCACGAACTACTTCTTTGTGATCATCAGGATTGTCTGATTGAACGTCAATGTATGAAACAGTCCAATAATCATTCTCATCGTAAGTTCCTGCAGGCGTTTTAGTATGTATCATCTAAATTCCCTCCTGAAAAATTTATTATTGTAATTCGAGTTTTTTCATTCTAACCGTATTATATCAAAGGGTTTCATTAGTGAATACATTGGAAAGAGAAAAATTCTAATTTGTCTGTCAATTTGCCTGTATAATATCATATGTTTGTGAGATATATATATTAGCTGGGCAATTTTAGAATCGGGGGAGTTTGTTAACAAAACGTTCCAGTTTATCAGCAAATTTTGCTAACGGTTCAGCAATAATTATTTCTGAAGCTTTTTCAATTATACCCATATCATCGTTTTTAAAGTTTATTTGCCTTGATGTTTTTCTCCCTCTGGCACACCAGTTTGCAAAGTGCTCGCAGTTGTTATCAAATAAATTATAGCCTCCAAAATCAGAGCCAACTTTTGACAAAGCCCTCTCAACAATTTCATCACGTTTATATGTAAGTGGGGTTGCTAAATCCACTTCAAGGTCACCGCCTTTTAGGAATTTATCTAATGATGTATGTTGAATCAAGTTAGACTTAGAGAAAGCTTTTTCTCCAGTAAAATGAACTACAGTACCATCCCCAATATCAATTCCGAAATGTCTAAATGACAGTGGACCGTCTGTTATTTGTTGTAGCACTGAAAAACTTTGCATTCCAGGAATATTATGACTAGGACTTCCAAATACCTTCATTAGTTCTTCCTGATCGGATTTAACGAAGTCTCTCCAAGACCTAATAACATAAATAATATCGCCTTTCACTTTATCCACATCCTTTTTAATACATAATAATATTACTATTCTATTAATCTATAAAAACCCCTCCTAATATTTTGGATATTCCATGGTAAAATTGAACTATTAGTAAGATTGGGGGATTCTTAATGAAGATTACTTTGGAAATGAGTATAGGTGCGTATGAAATCGCTAAGAAAGTACATTCGGGACAACTGACTAGAACTGAAGGAAAAGTGAAAATTAATAGAGTTACAGGAATGAGTGAAGGTTCTGCTCATGATTTTATAACGATTTTTCTCTCAATGATGAATGGGCAGGAATATAAAAGAGCATTCAATAATGATGCCAATAAATTTTTACTTGAAAGTATAAGAAAAGATTTCGGTGATGTTTACTTTCAAAAAGCTTTAAAGGCAGTGCAAGGACATATCGATTATTACTCAACACTTGGCAAGGGAAATCTATCGGGCTTACAAACCATTGTCAACCAAATGAAGTAATGCTTAGAGGAATGTGTTTCTTAGTATCGAAAGTAGAATAACCAAAAATGTATCAGGGGATGAAACCCATGGTTAGACCACTAGGGATGGATTTAACAGGAAGACGGTTTGGAAAGTTGGTTGTGTTATCGGCTCATCAGGTACCAATTGGGAAAGACCGCTATCGTACCAGGTGGATATGCTTGTGTGACTGTGGAAAAGAAAAGATTATTGATGGCTCAGCATTGTTAGCAGGAAAAACACAAACATGCAACGGCTGTTTTAGAGATTTGGTGTCTATTGGACAACAATTTGGAGAATTAACTGTCCTAGAAAATGTAATAGTTGCTGAGAAAAAGGGTAACCGCTCGATGTGGAGATGCAGATGTGAGTGTGGGAATGAAATTACTGTAAGGGGTACTACTCTGTTAAAAGATAAAAAGAACTGCGGTAAATGCCTAAAGAGTCAAGATTTAACGAACAGAAAGTTTGGGAAATTGATAGTTCTAAATCCTAATGCGAAAAATGGATTTTGGGACTGTGTATGCGATTGTGGGGCATTAACTACAGTTCATTATCACAATCTACTTCGAGGGATTACCCAAAGTTGTGGTTGCCTTTCTAGGGAAATCCTAGTGGCACGAAACAAAAGAAATGCTACACACAATATGAGAAACACCCGACTATATCATATATGGGACACAATGAAAGCACGTTGCTACCGATCTTATAGCAAGGATTTCAAAAATTACGGAGCAAGGGGAATTAGCATTTGTGAGGAATGGAAAAGTAAGTTTGAATTATTTTATGAGTGGGCAATGGAAAATGGATATGCTGAACACCTAACAATTGACCGAATAGATGTGAATGGAAATTATGAGCCATCTAACTGTAGATGGTTAACTGTAAAGGAGCAGGCAAACAATAAAAGAGTAAACCGCTACATTACTATTAAAGGGGAAACGAAGACAATAGCAGAGTGGTCAGATAAATCAGGCATCAGCCAAAAAGCCCTTCGGTATCGCATTGAGTCTGGATGGAGCGAAGATGACTTACTTGTCCCAGTAGGGGTACAGAAAATTTACATCACTATAGGGGATGAAACTAAATGCATTAACGAGTGGGCAAGGGAGAAAGGCGTTTCAGAATATATGATAGGAAGTCGTTATAAAGCAGGGATTCGAGGAGAGGCGCTGTTTGAGAATAAACGTAAAGACATTTTTGTGGAAATTGAAGGAGTGACCAAATCCCTATCAAAATGGGGAAAAGAGAACGGAATTAAACGGAGTACCATATGGAGACGGTATAGGAATGGGATTAGGGGTAAAGAACTCATTGCCTCTCCAATGGGGAAAAAGAATACCGACCAGTTATCGTTTGATCTGTAAACATCCCTTTTAAATGTTTAACTCTTAGATTTAGATGCAAAAGCGAAGGTTACAAGCCTTCGCTTTTGGTATTTCATAACTCTAAGCAAATTATTTTTCCACTTAGTTTTGGATGGTTTACCTTTTGCAGTGTTCCCTTTATTAAACTAAGATTTTTTCGAATTATTTCCTCTTTTGTATTTGGAAAAATGAATGTCACCGTATCGATATTGCCTTGTATAGTGTTTCTCACACAAATTTTTCTTGCTAGTTATATTATTGCAACCATCAACCAAGCAAGTAAGCACCTTCTCTTCTTTACTTAATCGCCTCCCAGGTGTATTATTCTTTTCTTTAGTCCTATATAGGGTTGTTAAAGGCACACCTGTTATTCTACTAATTTCCTTAACTTCAATTAAATCAGTATTATATAATTCCAATGCAATATTCTTAACTTTTTCATAGTAGGCTAGCTTTTCTTGTAAATACATTGATCGAAAGTATTTTCTGTCTAAATAAACTGTTGAGTCTTTATACATCTCGTCAATTAGCCTATTAGCATTTTTACCATAAAACCATATGCAGTATGCTCTTCCTTCTCTCCCCCAATTCGGTTCGGTTAGCTTGTAATAATCCACTATGTAATCTAAAAAATCCTTCGTACCTACTAGTTCAATACCCATTTTTTCTCTTTTTATATGACCATCACCGTCAAAGTAACCTCTAACAAAATGGTTAATCAAATTCTTAGGCAGATGCTTTGGAAATTGTAATGCTAGGGATTTCCTTGGTGTACAGCCCCAATTAATTAAGTCTTGGCACATTTTCTTTGAATGGATGTTTAGGACACATTGATGCCTAATAGCTCCACCAGTAAATTTTTCTTCATACACCACAGGGCTTGTTGTTTGAGTAAATTCTTTAAACTTGTACAAATGTTTTATATCTTGAACATGGAGCCTTAAGGAGACAGTGTACCCCTTTTGTTGATAATTATCTTTGCTCTCAGCAGTTCGTACATTCCCATCCGCATACAAAAAGCCTAACCAGTATGCCTTCTCTTCATTATCGATTACTTCAAATACATCATAGTTAGCAGTGTATTTATTTGAAGTGTTATAACCTTTTTCGTGATAATAATTGTATGTATCCCTGGTGCTCATTTTTAATAACTTTGAGGCTTCATTAGCATTTATACCTTGCTTTGCCAGTTCATCCATCTTTTTTTGTTTTTCTAGCGTTTTGGGAGTTACCTTTTTCTTTATATCTTCTCTTGGCAAAATACAATCACCTCACTTAATGTAAAATAATATTTCAGTAACTTTAATCATTTTAATGATTATTATACTATCAAATAATCATTAATGTATGTTCAAGTGTGAAGGAATGTAGGTTTTACTACCCTTAAGGGGTGGTCAAATGGACAATCTAGTTAAAATTGTTGGCGAGCAAATCCGCATAATTCGAAAGAATAAAGAGTTAAGCCAGGAAGAGTTGGCTGAGATATCGGGTTTACATAATACACATATAGGCAAAATTGAACGAGGCGAAATGAATCTCACCCTTGAGAGTTTGGTAAAAGTTACTAAGGCTCTAGGGGTTTCCTTAGAAGAATTTTTTAGTCTAATCGATCCAAAGTTAAACGTAGACAATGAAGTATTGCTTAAGTTAATAGAGTTGATTAAAAGTAGGAGCTTAAAGGAACAATCGAAAATTTTAGAAATATTGAGTAATATAACTGAGATGGTGGATTAAGTAAAACGAAGCGAAAAATGTAAGAAAAGGGGTGGTTGTAAACTATCCCTTTATTTTAATTATTCTCGTTTTCGTTGGAAAAGTTGAAAAATTTGTACTCCTAAATTAGAAAATAAAGAGGGATGACCCAAGAAAAATTAGCAGAAGTAACAGGTTTACAGAATACTTATATCGGTGGTATTGAGCTTGGGGAACGTAACATATCATTGGAGACATTTGAAAAGGTCGCAAAGGGACTTAATATTGAAGCCAGGTCATTATTGGACTTCCAACATATTGAAATAGAAGAAGATATGACACTTTCAATAAAAGGTTTACTAGATGTCCATAAAAGACTACTGGAAACACGAAGTGAAGATGAGGTAATATTAGTGCATCAAACTGTAAAAAATATATTAAACTTGTTGGACGGAAAAAGGAACAAATAATTGGTAACGCTATGCTAAAATAATGCAGAGCGTTTTTTTTTTGTTTATGATTTCCTTGAAAATGATTTCGTGTTGATATGCTAGCTGTATATACCTTCGTGTTAATTGATATTAAATAGAACTTCTTGGTTAGTAGGAAAAAATTACCTGATAACATTTACTTTTAACAGGTAGGGTATTATTTTAGGCTGACTTGTAAAGAGTTGTAGAAAAAGAATAAAAACCCTTATATAAATGAAGAGGTTAAGCCAAGAGGAAATAGCCCATTTCTTCTCTTAGTACAACTTACTATGGGCAAGTTGAACATGAGAAAACAGATTATTCATGAATTACTTAACAATGTTAAACGGTTTTATTGATTTCTTAAAATTGTTGGGATAGTACGCATTAAGTAAATTTTAATATATAATATTAGGGTCGCTGTTTTCTACTATTTGATGTTAACAAAATAATTAAAGTTTATTTCTTTTAAAAAAAAGTGGGTGTAATAATGTTTTATAAAATGATTAATAAGAAGAGTGAAATGTGGTTTAATTCAAATGATTGTACCGTAAAAGAAGTAATTAATTACATTATCGAACAAGGAAAGTTACGGGATGCTCAAATTGAAGCAATAAAAACATATCTCTTTTTAAAAATTGCTTGTGATAACAAACCTTTATGGGAGTTATTTTGTGAAGGCTATTTTAATAGTGATATTAATCTCGACAAACTACCTATACCATTGTCTACCAGAGAAGTGTTAATGGAAAATAAAGCTGCAATGGCTCTTTATGAATACTCAATAACAAAAAAGGAAAACGGTGAACAACTTTCAAAGTCCTTGGAAATGGAAATTACCAATAATCCAACTTCAATTGACTATACTGATGTATTTCAAAAATTCTTCTATGGAAAATCATATACAGACTATATATTTAGTTTACCAATGGGGGCGGGGAAAACATTTTTAATGTCTGCATTTATCTATTTGGATCTTTATTTCGCGATTAACGAGCCCGAAAATAGATCATTTGCACATAATTTCATAATTTTTGCTCCGTCGGGTTTAAAATCTTCTGTAGTACCGAGTCTTAAGACAATTAAGAACTTCAATCCAACATGGATATTACCAGAACCGTCTGCTAGCAGAATAAAAAGATTGGTGAAATTCGAGGTACTAGACCAACAAAAAACTGCTTCAAAGTCCACTACCACGAAGAATCCGAATGTATCAAAAGTTAATAATTATCAGCCATTTAACGAATTGCTTGGGTTAGTTTTAGTGACAAATGCTGAAAAGGTTATTCTTGATAGAATTGAATTATCAGAGGGACAGATAAACCTTTTTGAGGATAGTGAAGATGAAAAAGATAGGCAGGCAAATGAGCTCAGAAACTTAATAGGAAAAATACCCAACCTTGCAATTTTCTTAGATGAGGTGCATCATGCTGCAAATGATGACATCAAATTAAGAAGGGTAATTACAAAATGGACTGAAGGTAAAACGATTAATTCAATAATTGGTTTTACAGGGACACCATATCTTTCAAAAGTTGAAGTAGTTGATGTTAAAGCAAACCTAGGATTAAAAAATGGGCAACTATCTAATGTGGTTTATTATTATCATTTAATTAATGGTATTAATAATTTTTTAAAACAACCAGTAGTGAAAGTTTCTCATACTAAAGATAGTTTAAAAATTATTGAACAAGGTCTGAGGGATTTCCTTGATAGATATAAGGATAAAAAATACAGTAACGGGACAACAGCAAAGCTTGCAATTTACTGTGGTAAAATACCTACCCTAGAAGAAGTAGTACAACCAAAAGTGATGGAAATAGTTAATGAATATGGTCTTAATCCTGATGAAGTTATATTAAAATATCATAAAGGGAATAAGGAGTATAAAATTTCAAAAGAAGCAGAATTAGAATATTTATCTCTTGACACTCCTCTAAGTAAGAAAAGGATAATCTTATTAGTGCAGATTGGCAAGGAGGGTTGGGATTGTAAAAGCCTTACAGGTGTTATACTATCACAAAAAGGCGATTCCCCAACAAATATGGTTTTACAAACTTCATGTCGATGTCTAAGACAAGTAGATAAAGGTTCAAATGAAACAGCCCTTATCTGGTTAAATGAATATAATTCTAAGATATTAATTAAACAATTAGAGGATGAACAAGATATTACATTAGAGGAATTTACTAGCGGTCGAGAAGGCAACAAAACATTAATTAATAGGTATTCTAGAATTGAACACTTAAAGTTACCACCCGTTGATTTTTATCAGTTAAAGGTTCAATATAATTCCCTGATTGTTGAAAAACCTCGGCTACTAAATAATTTTACTGACGTGCTTTCTCTTGGTGAAAAACAAGCAATAGTAACCAAAACACAAGATTTTAATATGGAGATAATTGAAACCGACATTACAACTGAGTATGGAGATTCAATTGCTAATTTGAATACATGGTTGTTGCAAATTACTAAAGAAAGTTTTGGATTTGTTCCAATGAAGCAGTTAAAGAAATATGAGTTAACTTTAAAGACTATTTTTGATGAAATTACTTATATAAAGGGTGGAGAAAGGTATTTTAACGATGTCTATAATCAATCCTTAATTCGGGAAAATATTCGTAAAGAATTTTATGAAAAACGCTCTTTCCTAATTAATGAGGAGTTGATTCCTAATAATGCTTCCCTTTTGAAGGTGGATAATTTTATTACACCTTTTCAAACTGAAGAGCCTTTAAAGTTTTATCCTAATCAAGATGTGGTTAATAAAATTATCGAGGCCGATAAAGGTATAACCCTTGTAGATGAAGACACAAATAATGCTATTAAAGCCCTTGAAAATATAGGGGAATTTGCTGCAGCTAATGCTCTTAGAAATAAAAAAGGAGCTCCTAATTATAAAGATAAAACATTTCATTACATTCCATACAAAATGGATAGTACTTTTGAGAAATATTTCATAAATCAGGTCCTGAACCTTAGATTATTTAATGAAAAACAACTTGAAATTTATTATAACGGGGATAGGGCTCTTACTGAATTTAAAATCAAGTGTTATAAAAACAGTAATGGTAGTTGGAAGTATATAGGTAAGTACACTCCTGACTTTTTAATAGTTAATCGAGATGAAGAGAAAATTATTAAGTTATTAATGATTGAAACAAAGGGATCAGGCTATTCAAATGATAAAGATTTTCTTTGCAAAAAAGAGTTTGTCGAAAATAAATTTTTAGAAATGAACAATATTGAATTTGGTTATAACCGTTTTGATTATCTTTATTTGGAAGATAGCTTAAGTGAATCAAACAGAATTGAAGCAGTAATTAACGCTATAAATAAATTTTTTTAGGGGGAGTATAGATGGCAATAAGATATGTTCCTTATTTTCCAGAAACTATAGAAGGACAAGCTATTTTAGATGAATTTATCCGAACTAGACGCTTTTTAAAATATAGAGATAACGAAAAGGTTGTTGAGAAAGTTAAAAGGGGTATGCCTCTATATGAACTTGAAAAGGTCGAGGTAATAGGAGACGGTGACAACAGCAAAAACATGGTGATTCGAGGCGAATGTGTATCTGCCTGTGCATATCTTAAAGATCAAGGGATAGAAGTTGACCTCGTTTATATTGATCCACCTTTTGCAAGTGGAGCAGATTATGCAAAAAAAGTGTATATTCGTAATAATCCTGAAGTTGCTAAAGCTATAGAAAAGGCTGAGGATGAACTTGAATTTGAAGATTTAAAAGTATTTGAAGAAAAGATGTATGGAGATGTATGGCAAAAGGAAGCGTATTTAAATTGGATGTACGAAAACTTAATGGCAATTAAGAGTATTATGAGTGAAAGAGCAACTATTTATGTCCATCTTGATTGGCATATTGGCCACTATGTTAAAATATTGCTTGATGAGATATTTGGTGAAAAGAATCTAATAAACGAAATCATTTGGAGTTACTTTGGTTTTAAAAGGAAGACATCCAAAAAATTCCCACAGAAACATGATGTAATATATTCTTATTCGAAATCAGCAGAATATGTTTGGAACACTCAATACAAACCTCATAGTGAGGACTATAAAAAAAGATTTAAGAAAGATAAAGATGGAAGACTTTATAGAGACGATGTAAACCCTACTGCAGGCGGGACAAGAATTATTTATTTAGACGAGATTCCTGGGGATATTGTTGATTCCGTGTGGAATGATATACCTCCTGTAAACCCGGTAGCGGCTGAAAGGCAGGATTATTCGACCCAAAAGCCTGAGGCATTACTAGAACGTATTATAAAAGCTAGTACAAATGAAAATATGATTGTTGCAGACTTCTTTGGCGGTAGTGGTGTTACTGCGGCAACATCAAAAAAACTTAACCGAAGTTTCATTCATGCAGATATTGGAATAAATAGTATTCAAACGACACGCGACAGATTAGCTTTGAATAAAGCTAGTTTTAATGTTTATGAGATAAAAGACGGTGTTTCTCTATATCGTAATCCAGCCCAAACAATGGATAAATTAAAAAGCTTAATACGAGGATTAAAAAACGAGGACAAACTTGATAAGTTCTGGGGGGGAGCAATACAATCAACAAAGGACGGGCTGATACCTGTGTATATTCCCAATCTGTTAGACAGTTCTTCTAAGTTACTTGATGAGTATTTAATGAATCAAATTATTAATGAAGCCATACCTGATTTACCCAATAATATACAAAAAATAATCGTATATTACATTGATATAACTGATAGAAAAGAAATTGAAAAATTTATTAATGACTATAATGATACTGGTAGGGAAATTGAACTACATGATCTAAAAGAAATTCTTGATGATGTAATAGTAAATGATTACGTTGAATATGACCTGATTGACCATCTACAAGAAGATTCAAAGGAATTTATTGTTAAGTTTACAAAATTCATAAGCGAAAGAATAGAAAGGAAAATAGATGAGTACAATCAAAAGGGGAAACTAAATGCAACAAAGAACAAGAAGTTTATTCCTATTACAATAAGTGATAACGGTTTAGAGCTTATTGAATATATTAGTTTAGATTGTAGGAATTCTAAAGGTGTTTGGTGTTCGGATTATGAATTAAAAATCACTAAAACTGGTTTAGTAATAAGAAATGGTGTGCAAACAAAGGATTTTTGGGACGGTACGATTCAATTTCATGAAGCTCCTAAAAGGATTAAAATAAGAAACATTTGTGGGGACGAAACTATCCTATCGATTGAGCAAGACTAACACCTTTTATATCAGACATTTTAACCAATTGCAAAAAAATGGTTATTTTTATTTTCATTATGGAAAACAACCTTAATAATTTGGTAATATTTATATCTACGGCAAAGCCCTAACCATTGGTTAAGGCTTTTTTGTTAGGTCTCTTATTATTAACCAAGGTCATATTTATAACATTTATCACATTATTAAAGTAAAACTTTGGAAAAGCTCTTAATGGTCACATCGTGGTCACGAAATAAAAAATATCGGAGGATATCGAAGGATACTAAAGGAAAATAAAAAAAACGAAAACCTAGTAATACCAAGGGTTTTCGGATGTTATGGGATAATAGAGGATATAAACTTCCTACCTTGACAGGGAAGGGGTCGGGGGTTCAAGTCCCTCACAGGTCATACGGTTGAGAAACCCCAATTCATTGGTAGACCAAGGGATTGGGGTCTCTTGGTATTCTAAAAATTTTTTGCAACTATTCAATACTACTTAGGAATTGCACAATTATTGCACAGATATATTTTTCTATGTTCTTCAGAATACTGTCCTCAAACTTCTTTGCACAGTTTCTTTGCATTTGTATGTTGAAATGTGTATATGTATCCAGAGTTACTTGGACACGTGAATGACCAAGTCTCTCTTGAACAACTTTTGGATTTTGCCCATTTCTATCAGAAAGGTTGTATGAAGATGGCGCAAATCATGGTAAGTAATTTTTGGAAGGTTAGCTTCTTCCATCAATTTGTAGAATTGGCGTAATAAATTTCGTGGATCGATTGGTTTTACATCTTCTGTACAATTAATAAGTCCAAAATCATTATACGATGGACTTAATAGGGCTATTTGTTTCTTTTGCCACAACAAGCGTTCATTTAACATTTGAAGAACATATTCCGAAACAGCTATTACCCGTTTTGAACTCTCAGATTTTTAATCTTTAAAGATGATTCCATTTGTTTTAGTACGAGTTAAACTATGCAGAATATGAATAGTGCCATGTTCCAAATCTATATCAATTCATTTTAAGCCCAGATTTTTCCTCGGCGCATTCCTGTAAAAATAGTTGGAATATACTTGCTTCCCTTATTTCTTGCTGAAACCTAAGACATAAATTTTTTAGTTTGTTCTTCAGTTCAAAGATCCTTATGTTTTGAATTCTTTACAATAGGAGGAAAGTCATCAACCACAGGGTTGACATATTGAGGATTCATATCCCTGGGGGATTATAAGGGATTATAAGATTTTACCCGGCAAAAACTGATGGTTTAGAAGGCACTTTCCCACACCAGAATTACAACGGAAAAGGAAGAAAGGAAGCACCTTGGACTACAGGAAACCTTTGCTTAGACACCAGCTACAATAATTTAAGACACTTGGGATTGGACACAGAGCCGTTTAATTCGGAACAACGGTTATTATGGCATTTTGAAAGAGCGATAAATTGGCTAATGGATGCGAACGAGGGGAACTTGATTAAACCCGGAGATAAATTTGAACTACCAGACTTTAATAAAAGCTTAAACACAATTGCCTTTTGTGAAAGTCCAGAAACCTTCTTGCAATGGCAGGATAGCAAAAAGACTTATGAGCTCGCTGAATTAGTATTTTTAAACAAAGAAGACCCCTTTATTATGGTTCCAAAAAAGTTTGCAACAGTTACCGGAGAAGTAATTTATGAACCAGCTTGGGGTGCGGGCAAATGTGGCAACGTATCTGAGTTAGATAGTGTTTTAGCGTGTTGGGTACTATTAAAAGGTGTGCCAATCATTTCCTCTTGGCAAGCGTCAATGACTGAATACTCCGGGAAATTTATGATTAGGAAGAGTTCTCCATTATTTGGCGATTTTTTCATTTTTAAAGTTAGATATGGATTGGAGATGGTTAGTTTCAGTTAGGGGTTAAACATTTAGAATATTAACGAATTTGTAGGGATAGTTAAGGATATCCGTCGGTACCCTGTAAAATCAATTTTAGGAGAGTCTTTATCATCAACTTCAAGTGACAAGAGAGGTCTCTTTGGAGACCGTCTGTGGGCAATAAAAAAGATGAATCGAAAGTTTAGTAGTGGTAAAACAACACGTCGTTTTCAACAAATCGAAGGTTTATTTAAATATAAAGCAAGATGTGAGGGGACTACTCCAATTCTAACTATGCCTAATGGAACAGATTATCGAGGTGACGATGATACCATCTATGAGGCATTGACTAGGTTGCTCGGATTTCAAGTAACTTTGACAAGAGAAGATTCAATATCTCATTTTGATGAGGGACCAATTAGTATAATTACCACCTCTTCATTATGTATGTTGAGTCAGTAGTTAGGAGAGCCAGTGGAACCTCGGCGTTTTCGAGCAAATTTTTTTATTGATACAGTATCAACGGGTTACCTCGAAAAAGATTGGGTGGACAGACGAATCAAAGTCGGACCCAAAATTATCCTAAAGTTATTGGTCCGCTTGAAAGGTGTATTAAGGAATAAGTTCTATTTAAAACGAATGAACAAAAACCAAAAAGAATAAGACGAGATTCGTAAGATACGAATCTCGCCTATTCTATTTAGTCCTCATATTGGTAATAATTTAAATCACTTAGTTTCCAAATGGCTACATGTGGAACAACTCTAACCCCATCTCTGTGTCGGATTGTAATTCCTGATAGAAGTCCAATCCGAATTTCTCCATTCAAATTATTAATTTCAGGAATTTCCTTTTCAATTAATAACTCTAATTCTTGGGTTTGGATGGGCCGATTTTCTCGTTTTAGAATCATGGGCAACACATTAATGATTTTTTCTGTAGTTGTCAACATACTTACATCACTCCCGTTATTTATTATTTGAACTTTTCCCTTACGAGTTTACTAAATCACTCAGCGTGATGATTTCTTGAACCAGTAGATGGTACTGATTTAGTTTCTCTTTACTTAGTGACATCATGTTTTGCTTAATAGCTGTTTTTCCTCTACTATTTTTAGAAACTGTTAGATTTCTTTTGTTAGAAGATCTACCTTGTCTTCGATATATTCAAAATATAGGACATCGTTAAATTTCGATAAGGTCACATGTGGGATAGGAATTTGATTTGACTGGTGTTTACGAACAATTCCCTGAATGATTCCTGTTCGTTCTTTGCCATCGTCTACATAGCCTGTTACTTCCTTAGCGATTAAGGCACTTAGTTGTTTGGTGGATAACGGGTGTTCTTCCCTCTTTAGAATTTGAGGAATAACTTCCCTTGCCTTTTCTGTGGTTGTCATCCCATGTTGGAACCTTTCTTTAAACGTTTTATAGGTTGTATTCGAGGTATATGTCTTTGAAAGTAGAGTTAGAACTCTAAATTTCAATTTTTATAGAAGGGCAAGTTTTGAAAATTTTTTCTAAAAACTTGCCGGTTATTGAGTTTTAATTAGTTAGATTAGATATTCTTAGCATTGTAATGTTTTCCTAAAAATTTCTTCTATGTTTTGTCTTTTTCAAATATCTAGCTCTCACAAGCCTATGTAATTCATCAGCGCTTTTACTTTTTAATAATGTTACTACATAATCTCGGTCGACCTTACTATCTTTAATTGAGTAACCGGCGTCATTTACCGCCCTAAGAGCTTTATCTATGCTGTTACATATTGCATATTCTTTAATGATGAACTTATCAAGGGTGTTTGGAACATAAGATTCCACAAGATCAATGTACATTTGAATTCTTATTATCTCTGCTTTTGCCTTCTCAACGGTATTAAAAGTTGCCATTTAACTTCCTCCTTTTATGGAGATAGTTCTACACAACCTTCATAGTTCCTTCCGAAAATATTGTGACAAAAAAGTAAATCAGGATTCAATTAGTTTATTAATATGGGTAGGGGTGATTCATAATTCTATTTGAGTCTTATATCAAAATTGTCATATTTCTGACGTAAATATGTTAAAGTTTAAGTAGGAGCTTACTGTTTATACCTATATTTGGAAAGTGTTCGGGGGTTTAAAGTGCTAACAAAATATCGAATATTAACAACTATTTTAGTTCTGAATATTACCAAAGATTATGTATAAACCTAACTATTTATAAATTATTGGCACTGTTAAAAATGGATGCTGAGTTTATGGCATTGAAAAATAGGCGGAAAGCTTCTTACTAAATCAGGAAATTCAAATATTTCCCTTTAAATAAGCGGAACATTTCTTGTTAATCTATACATTTCCGTGATTATAAGGCTTTTCAGGTTATTTAAACGGAAAATCTCTGCCTGTTTTATCTCCTAACCAATACTTTTAAAAATAAACGGAATTCCTCCGATTAAGTGAGCATACCTGCCGAAAATCAACAATGAACAGTAACATAGCCAAATTATTATTAAAAGTTAGGAGTAAGAATAATGACAAATATCTCACGTGATGAGGCTATATATTATTCTTAAATAATTCCTAACCGTCAGCCGATGGGTAAAGGAAACCATTCTATACCTTCTTAAGGATAGGGAATCAACGGAATATAAAAAGTTTATTGAAATATACAAAGGAATAAAAAGCATTCTTTCGGAAAGAGAATGCCTTGTTTTAGACCAGCTTTATGGAGTAAATCAAGAAAGTGTCCGAATGCATACTATTGCTGTGGAGTTCAATATAAAAGCGGAACGTGTGAGTCAAATTAAACTAAGGCAGAATTTCGTTTAGCAGAAGAGATTACTAGAAGGGTTAATATAAAAACGGGTAACTTTAATGCAATTAACATTGATTTTTTAAGGATTTATACAAGATTTATTTTTATGATTTGTAAATAAAAAGTCTTGTTTTTTACAAAAACCTAATCCATTATCATCATTTATTTATCGCTAATTAATCCGATTTCAATATCATTAGGATTGATGACAGTTTTGAAAAGTTAAGAATATATAAACCTTATAGAAAAAGGAATGTGTTTAGCATGTTATTGGGAACAATCTGAATTTGACAAATCTGGGGTGAGTTTTAAAGAACTTTATGATTAAAAAAATGTGGAATTGTCAATATACCCAAAAGAGCCAAAAGACCAATTCCTTAAAGATAAACTCTTCTCAATAAAAAGACCATTAGATAAAGGGATGAATGCACTGTGCAGACTCATCTCGAACGTGCCGAAAAGAAAATTGAATTAAGCAAACATGAGAGCCTTTTTCTAGTTTCGTGAAAAAGGCTCAATTATTGTCATACAAATGATAGTAGTAATTTAATTAGTAAATTAATTATCAGTATTAGCTTCGATGTTACTTGTGTGGATTCTTATCCATTCATTTTCTGATTTAATGCTATCTAATTTATTATCGATAGACTCTAACAATTTTATTATCTTTTCGGCTTGTTCTTCGTTCATGATATACACCTCCTTTTATTACAATATTCGGCAAAAATATAGGTAATTCCCCCCATTTGTCGAATCTCTTTGTTATGAAGGGGAAGGGAAATTCTAGTAAAAAGTATTCTCCCTAGCTATGTTATTAAATCCCACATAGGAATTCCTTGTAATAATATAGGGTAGTCCTTAACTTTATCTTTGAGGAGGATATAAATGTTAGTTTTTGATGGTGGGGGAGTAGTATATGACATAGGTAACATCGCTGACTGGTTACCGGCAATTGGAACCATTTCTGCTGTAATTACGGTGTTATACTTAACTAAGAGGGAAACTGCTTACGGCCAGTGAAATTTACCATCCTTGACATATTTTTTACCACAGTGTGTCAAAAGTGTACCAATGAATGACAGCCTGTTTACCACTTCGTACCATCTGGTTTGATGAACAAAGGAAAAAATCGTCGTATTTGGGATCAATAATGTTAAGCCATATTGGAAGCAACAATTTTTGAGTAAAAAGCCTTATTACATGATAAACAAAAGAGCTAGATACCTACAAAGATACCTAGTTCTTTGCTACTGCTTACTATTTTCGGGTAAAGTATGGTTGGGTGTAATGGCTTTCTTTTTTTCTGGTAGTTCACGGTACTCCTTAGTGAAGCCAATCTTCTCAAGAATAGTCTTAGGCTCAGTAGTTTTCTTAGAAATATCATTAGAACTGAACATTAATATAATTGCCAACATAACATAAATAACAGAAAATATTTTAGGTATCCAGTTCTCAACACGAGTTAGCGGTCGGTATTTTTTAGGATCTTTTCCTTCTCCTAGAATAACCCACTCAGCTGCATATGGTTTAATAGGCAAGTAATTCTCCAATTCATTAACTACTTGATATTTACCTGAGTTAAGTTGTCCATATGATTTCACCATACGCCACCAAGCAAAACAAAGTGTTAATTCAGCAATAAGAGAAGGAAGGAGCCAAGTCAATGAAACTTCTAATTTAGAAATTAATGCTGTTAGCACGGTCACTAGCATCGTATTTACTGTTAGAAAGAATGTGTTAGCAAGCATCCTTCTTGAACTAACTCTATCGGCCATCTCAACATAAAGCTTGTACTGTTCAAAACAATGGATGCTATAGTCTCCCCCATATGTTTCTTTACTAACTGACAATAAATCCACTTTGTCTTCTACTTGTGTTTGCACGGATTGAGCTTGTCCAATTGCTGGATGCGCCTGATTACCTGGTGAATCAGTTTGAATTTCAATATTTCCTTGTGTCATATGATTGTTTCCTTATTTACAATTTATTTATAGTGAATGTTCTCGTATTGCTGCGATTATTGAACTTGTGTTCCACTTAACCATTTCAATTGCAACATTTTGTACCTCAGTAGGAACTTTTTCTTGTCCCCAGGGAACAATACCGATAATAGGCTTATTATACTTTTTTGCAATTTCAATTTCTTCTTGAATCCATTTTCGGTGATTAACATACATTCCTGAAACAACAAGCACACAGTTTACTGGTTGGATTTGTCTATCTAATGCATCACGAAGGTCTTTATCAGTTTTTACTCCTAGTGGGTCATGTTCCGGTACTGAATAATTGCGCCATTTGAAATTATTTGCTTCATTTAGCAAATTCACCAGACGATAATACTCCGAGTTTTGCTCCTTTCTCCAAACATGGCTTATAAATATGTCACGAGTCTTAAGTTCTGGCATCTAATCTTCCTCCTAGTCTATTTTTCATAATTATCATATCATATTAAATTCATATAAATTAACAGTATTTCCTTATTTTTGTTAATTTATTATTTTTTTCAAAAGAATATATACAAAACGGAGGAACTGTAGAAAATCTAAATATCGAACTAAAAAAAAGAGTGGTGGGATTTTAAGCAAAGTAAGGGGGAAGAAGAATTTATCAAGGATGTAACAGCTATGGCAAATACACAGGGAGGGATGGATATATAATTATAGGACTAGATGGAAAAACTGAACTGGTGACTTCTTTAATTTACCTTTTCCACAAGGTAATTATGACGATTCTTCTAGGATAGTTGGTTTAGTATATAAAAAGGTTGTTGAGCCAATGGATGTTGGGTTCTATCAAGAAGAAGTTGAAGGGAAGAATATTGTAATTGTTCATATCCCGAAAAAATAAACCACATCTAATTAAATCTTTTAATGGAAGAGATCATTTTATTCCTGTACGTAAAGGTACTAGTATAAATGCAGCGACAAAATATGATATAGATTTAATGTACAGTGAAAGAGATAAAATAGTGGTTCCACCCATAGGTTAGGAATTCATCTATCTCAGAATACAACTTTTACATAAATTCCAGCGGTTGGGGAAAAAAGAAATAGAACTTTAGGGGTTAGTGGTCATATATTAAATACAGGTCAAAACATAAACATGGTCAAGGATGCAAAATTAGTTTTAATTGAAGCTCAAAGTGAAATATATATGTTTAAACACAATAGCTTTTACAATAAGCCAGACGGTCGTTGGTATCGTTTAGCATATGATGAATATTAAGATACCACCTAATGAAATATTAAAAAGTGAATATGGGGTTTAAATATGAAGGAGTAGAAGAATACTCTGAATTTATGAATAGGGATTTATCAAATACAACAGGGTTTCTTGAGTTAACTGATGTAAGTGGATCAAAAGCTCATGTTGCTATACAAAGACTTTATGATGTGTCAAGGTAGTAGTTTATCTCCATATTTGGACCTCTTTACAGTTCCTTGTGATTCATTTACCCCTAACTTGACTATAACAGATTCATAACAGATAGATTGTGAAGCTTACGTGAATATACTGATACTATCACTATCTACATGTTTCAAATATGCTTAAGTTAATTTACCTTTCAATATAATAGGTATTTTGTTGATTTATCTTTATTAATAAAATTGGAGCTTTACAGTTATTTCAAACTTTGAACGAACTTTAAGTTTATGTAGCCGTGAATATACTTTGGACCTTAACATCTCTATTATACTTGTACTTTATATGATATTATTTCCTTATTAAGTAAATTTTAGGGGAGATTTGGTTATATGAGAAAGATTCATGGTATCTTGATCTTAATTTTATTATTTGCGGTTTTTCCTACCCAGTCAATTGCACATAATGGGGCTAGAGATGAATTAGGAGGTCATTTTAGAACCTCTGATTGCATGTATCTTTTACATTCACCTACTGCACTAGCAAGAACAGCAGCAAATATAGACGAACTTATTGCTTTGATTAAGATCCACAATTCTAATAAAAAATGTGGGGCTACTTTAACTGCCGATAAAATAGATTTGGAGGGATATAAATTTCCAAGTCCACCAAATTCAGAGGATCAGCCAAACACTGACCCACCAAAATCAGATGAACCACCAAAAACTGATTCACCAAAATCAGATGACAAGGTTCAAGTTCAGCCAACCAAAGGCTTGAACATCCATTATATTAATATCGGCCAGGGTGATTCAATCTATATAAAAACTCCAGCTGGTGATGATATTTTAATAGATGGTGGAAGTAAAGCAAGTGGTTCTAAGGTAGTAGCTTACCTCAAAAAACAAAAAGTCGATGACATTGAGGTTTTAATATCAACTCATCCTGATGCTGACCACATAGGTGGACTAGATGAAGTATTGGCTGCTTTTAAGGTCAAAAATGTGTATGCCCCGAAAGTACAACATACTACACAAGCTTTTAAAGATTTCTTGACTGCCGTGAAAAATCAAAAATTAACAATCAAGACAGCCAAACTTGATGTACCTTTACCACTAAATGATAAGAGTATCCAGGCGAAGTTTATTGGGCCAGTTAAGGATTACAATAAAACTGACTTAAATAATTGGAGTGCCGTTCTACAATTAACCTACAATAAGAATAAATTCTTATTTATGGGAGATGCCGAGACTCAAGCTGAAAAGGATATGTTAGCAAAAAAATTAATATCCAAAGTAGATGTTCTTAAAGTGGGTCATCATGGAGCAAAGGAAACAACGACTAGTGAATTTTTAAAAGTAGCAAAACCTACCTATTCCATTATTTCAGTCGGTGCAAAAAATTCTTACAAGCATCCTACAAATGAAGTTCTTACTCGATTAAATACTATTAAGTCAAAGGTTTATAGAACAGATCAAAAAGGAACGATTATTGTTACTAGTGATGGAGAAAAGATTACTATTTCTACAGAAAAGAAGTGATGAAGAATGAAAGGTATTATTGATCGGTTCGAAGGAGACTTGGCAGTAGTCGAAATAGATGGTCAAACGAAGGATTTACCAAGAGAAATTCTCCCATCTGACGCTCAAGTGGGAGATGTCCTAGAAATTACGATAACTTTGCTTAAGGAAGAGACCAAAAAGTTAAAAAGTGAAATTGACCAACTAATGCAAGATGTTTGGGAAGATTAGCACTACAATGCAAAAGGATGAATAATTATTTTGATTCATCTTTTGCCTGTATTGGTTATTCCTTTGTAATATTTGAGGTGATATATGGATAATCAAGCAACTGAACTAGAAGTAATTATGAGGGAAGCTCTTCTAGAAAGCGGTTTTTTCTTTGATGAACAGGTATATGTAAGAAAAGAACAAAAACATTTTCAGTTTGATTTCGTTGTTTACGGGGATTATTGCCGAGTGGTGGTTGAATGTGACGGCCCGCACCATTACCAACAAGAACAATGGTATAGAGATTCGCTTCGAGATGTATGGACAATAACAAACGGTTATCAAGCTGTGTTACGTTTTAACCGCAACCAACTCCGAAACGGAATCAACACCTGTATCCAAGAAATATCTCAAACTATTACAAAACTTGACCAAGCTTTATCTCATGATCAAAAAAGAAAAGAACTAATTGAACAGGAAAAGAGGAAAATTAGGAATAGAAAAAACTCAGTCTTTTTTATTGGAGAACGTGAAAAGAATCCTTTTACGAATAACAGAGTAGAAATTCCTAAGAAAAGTCCAGAAGCAATTCGACAGAAAGAAAAGTTTCGAATGCTGGATGAGAACCCAACACTTTATTGGTTGGAGGAAAGAATTCGAGTAAATTTAATTAAGATGAATTTAAGAAGTAAACTTCAACCAGAACAACACCGTGAAACGAAGAAGAAGCTTGTGATTTCCGAAGAGAAGCTTGAAAGAATGATAAAAAACATAACAACACATGAAATGGAAATATTGTTAAGAATGCTAGAGGGAGCAAGTAAAGATGGGTATTATATCTATCACGGCAGTATCGAATCAATTCATAATTTATTTTCCATAGGAGTTATTGAGAATAATCCAATCTATCGAAGTATTAGACGGGAAATAAGCGTAAGAGTTCTTCCTAATGCTCCTCTACTAAGGGATTATGTGAAAAAAATAATTCAAAAAATTTTAAGCAGGAAACAATTTTGAAAAATCCAGATAGTAAATACCAAAAGTGTAGCGTAAACGGTTGTATAGCTAAAATTCCAAGTCAAAAGGTAATAGAATGGAATGGTCGTTGTCCTCGACATAAAGATAAACATTAAAATATAATTGTAGTGCATGAACAACGATGGTTATTGGAAGAACATTAAATTAGCGCCGCTTTTGAAATCGCGAGTCAGGTACCTCCCGTGGACAAATTACCTGAATTTGTCCACGGGCGGAGGACAGAAAGGACCGTCTTTGTTCCAAAGAAAAAATGCCTATCAAATGTATCACGTAGCATTACCTAATTTTGCTGCTCATAGCGGAAAGAAAATCTCCTACTCCTTATTGCCAATTACAAACCGCGAGAATCTCTGGTGTCACCAAAACTTTTGGTGTCTTCAGAGATTTTTTAATTTTTATGAGAAAATAGTTTCCAGTTATTAGGGTAATGGTGACAGGCACCAAAATTTTTAGAGATTTTTTTATTTTTCAAAAGTTCACCCTGTCCGTTTTGCCCTCTTCATTTGTATTTATAAGGTGAGAGGAGTGGACGGGTCGAGTCGACCATGCACCGATTCGTGGCTCTATCCGAAATAACAAGGAGGAAACAGAGATGAGTAAGCTATTAATCAGTGAGAGTCCGATTATGATTTTGCCGTCCTTGGCGGTGCGGATCGGGGTGAATGAAGCTGTTGTGATGCAGCAGGTTCATTATTGGTTGGTGAAAAGTTCGCATGTGAAGGAAGGGAGAACATGGATCTACAACACGTACAAGGATTGGCAGGAGCAGCTGCCGTTTTGGTCGGAGAGTACGATTAAGCGGGCCGTGAAGTCACTGGAGGAAAAGGGATTGTTAATGACCGCTAATTGGAATAAGGCCAAGCTTGATAATACAAAGTGGTACAGCATTGATTATCAGAAGTTAGCAACTTTTGAGAATGCAAACTCTCTGACGGCTGACCAGACCTCTGTTCAACCTGATTTGGCTAATCGGACAAACTGGAACGCTACAGAGTCCAATTTGACCACACCAATACCAGAGAATACTTCAGAGAATTCAACAGAGAAAAAGAATCCTGTGCCATTCGAGGAGATTATTGATTATTTGAATGCTAAAACCCAATCCAACTACAAAGCGAAATCCAAAAAAACGCAAGAGTTGATTGTCGCCCGTTGGAATGAAGGCTTTATGTTGGAGGATTTCAAGAAGGTGATTGATTTAAAAACGGAGGAGTGGCTAGATGATCCGTATTGGAACAAATTTTTACGACCGCAGACCTTATTCGGACCGAAGTTTGAAGCATATGTAAACCAAAAATCTCCAATTCAAATGTATCGTGATGAGGAGTTTGATCTCAATGACTAAACAGGAGACGTTTGATTTATTAAAATTGATCCACGAGTCGTATCCAAGTTTCCAAATTTCGCAAGCCATTATTGATGAATGGAGTAAAAAGTTTAAATATGCAAGCTTTGAAGGAATGAAGAAAAAGTTAGCGGAGATTGTGGCTGAAGCGAAGCTTCCTCCTCGGGCGGTTGATTTCATGCTCGTTCCCCCGGCAGGTACATATCCAACACCAGAGGAAACGAAGTCGTATCTCTATCTACCTTACAAGCCTGCCTCCGAAAGCAGCATAAGAGAATCGCGAAAAATCATCTCGAAAATTTTAGGGATTCTGAGATAAGTATGGAGGATTTTGGACTTTATCATTTAGAGGCGGAGCAAGCGGTCGTTGGGGCGATTTTTAAAGATGAATCATTGATAAAGGAGTGTACTATTGAGTCGGAGCATCTTTATTCTCGGAAGCTACGAAAATTGTTTATGGTGATGAAGGAGCTTGATCGAGATGGTAAACCGATTGATATCGTATCGGTTGTCGAAAGAGCTGGTTTAATGCTCTTGGATGAGATAGGTGGAGTTAGTTTTATTATGGAGGTTGCGAGAAGTTGTCCGACTACAGCTAACTTTTCTTACTATGAAGGCTTAGTGATGGAATATTTTCAAAAGCGTAAAACGGTCGAGGTTGCCAATCAAATTTTACAAGAAACTTGGACCAATGACATTTCCGATACGATTCAACGTGGGGTTAATAACCTGATGGCGATTGAAGCTGGAAGAGCAGGTGATGATGTCGGATTGATTCGTGATTCGCTGGTCGAGCTATACGATCAAACCGAGCGGGATGGCACGGTATTACCAGGAATCGCAACCGGCTTTGCCGATTTGGACCGTTTGCTGATGGAGGGGCTGAAGCCAAAGGATTTGGTCATTGTCGGTGCCAGACCAAGTGTGGGGAAATCAGCGTTTGCGGTGAACCTTGCGTTAAAGGCGGTCGAGACCGATGTGTGTATCATTTTTTCGTTAGAAATGCCCAAAGCCCAAATGGTTAAACGAGCAATTAGTTGTTTGGGTGGTATTCATAATTTTAAAATGGCTTACCCGAAGAGAGATTTCGATGAGAACGATTGGAAGAACTATTCGGCAGCTATGGGTGTCCTTTCGAAGGCGAACTTGCGCATTATTGATCAGTCGGGCTTAAAGTTAAATGAAATCTGGTCTAAGGTTCGCAAAATTAAACGGGAGTTTGGGGATGAAAAGAAGTTTCTGGTGATCATTGATTACCTTCAGTTGGTGCAGGGCGACCCCAAGCATAAGGGAAATCGCTACAATGAAATCAGCGAAGTGAGCCGGATGTTGAAGGAGATGGCCCGTCAGCTAGATGTCGCGGTCGTCGCTCTTTCTCAGCTTAGCCGAAACCTAGAAGGCAGGCAAAATAAACTACCATTGCTGTCCGACCTAAGAGAAAGCGGCCAAATTGAACAGGACGCCGATATTATTCTATTTCTCCACCGAGGTGACTATTACCCAGGTGGGGACGCGGTCGAAAAGGACACAATGGACATCGTTGTTGCCAAGCATCGACATGGGGCGCTTGGGACGGTGAAGCTTAAGTTTCGGAAAGAGATTGGGCGGTTTGTGGAGTAGGTGCATATCAATGGGACGGAGTGTTGATATAAACCCAATAATGAGGGAACCGGATTTGTCTGACGAAGATTTCGATTCTATTATTAGTATGCTTTAATATTTATCAATATGTTTGAAGGGTTTTGTTGTTCATATAGCGAAAAAAGTACTATAAAAAATTTCGTTACAAATGAGAACCTTTTTAGATGAGAGTTGGAGGAGGGGGCCAAATAGCAAAAGATCATTTATTTGGGGTGAAATATGCAGAGAATAATTTAAAGAATAACGAAAAAGCTACTGAAAGTTCGGTTATCAGGTATTAAACTGTCATATTGACTGAAGTGGGTAACGGATTGTAAATAATGACAAGGTACAGAACGGAGAATAGACAATGGCTACAACAATCGAAGTGAACAAACAGAGTGTCAAACAATTATTAGAAACAGGCAAAGTTAATAAATTCATTATCCCAGAGTATCAACGTCCATACGCATGGACTGACGAACAAATTCAAACGCTCTTTGAGGATTTAGCAGAATACACAAAAAATGATAATGAAAGTACTTATTTTCTCGGAACGATTGTTTCTTACGAGAATGAGAATGATGAACAGGAAATTATAGATGGCCAACAACGAATCACTTCTTTGTTTTTATTGCTTCGTGCACTTTACTCAAAACTTAATTCAATGACAGAAACAAAGGAAGTGAAAAATTTTAAGAGTCAAATTGAATCTGCATTATGGGAACAGGATGAATTAACTGCAGAGGTTAATTTCGAAAAAACGCTTATTGAATCAAGGGTGATGAGAGATGAAGGAAACGAAACTTTCGCCAAAATTCTGATCAGTGGTATGATTGAAGAAGGTTCTAAAGATAACTACTCGGTAAATTACAAATTATTCACTGAGCTAATAGAGAAATATGCTACTAGTGAGCCAGAGTTATTTTTCTGGTTCATCCGAAATGTTTTGAACAAAGCAATTTTATTGCCAATTACAGCAGATTCACAAGATACCGCATTAACTATCTTCTCAACTCTGAACGATAGAGGGTTAGCTTTATCCGATGCAGATATCTTTAAAGCAAAGATTTATAATCACTTGGATTCTGAAGGGAAAGCAGTATTTATTGAAAAATGGCAGCAACTTGATGAAGATGCTACAAATGCGAATGAAAGCATTCAAAAACTGTTCTATTATTATATGTTCTATTTGAGAGCATTAGAAAACGATAGAAATACAACAACACCAGGATTAAGGAAATACTATTCAAGGAATAATTTTGAGCAGTTATATAAGAACGACGTGATGAAAAATTTAAATACGGTGCTTAACCTATGGCTGGTGGTTAATAATCGTGTAGAAATCGAAGATGAAGACTGGTCTAAAAATATTGAAATTAAACAAGTGCTTGATGGTTTAACCTCGTACCCAAATGAATTTTGGAAGTATCCAGTGGTAATCTATTATCTTAAATATCATGATTCGCAGGATTTCGAGGGACTATTTTTGAAATTCCTTAAGAAATTACTTGCAATTTTGGCGGCAAGGTCTATTGTTACGCCAACTATTAATGCAGTAAAACGAGGAATCTTAAATTTAAACTCTGAAATTATTAAATCTTCTAGGCCAATATTTGACTTTGCTAAAGTAGATGAACAGGAATTAAAAGGAAAGGTCAGAGTGGCTCACCGTCATACAGTCCGTATGATATTAAAAATTCTTGCTTATCAAAGTCAGGATGAACTACTTCCTGATAAATGGGAAATAGAGCATATTCTCCCGCAAAAATGGCAGTCAAGTTATTTTCCAAGCAATTCCGATGAAGAAGTAAAAGAGTTAGTAGAACATATTGGAAATAAGATTCCGTTTGAAAAAAAGCTAAACATTATTGCAAGTAATGGATACTTTAAAAAGAAAAAAGATAGCTACAAGAAATCAAAAGTACAGTTATTACTTAACCTTTCTAACCAGCATAATGATTGGGGGCTAAATGAAATTCGAGAAAGAGACATACGAATCTCGGATGAGTTGTTAATACTACTAAATGAATGGGGACTAAATCAATCTGGAACCCCAGTTCAAGAAGGACAATCTCCAGTACCAACCCCTGAAGAATTAAAAATGATTGAAGAGTTTAAAAAGAAAGGTTTAATTTAAGAGAATAAGTTGAATTAACCTAATTGTAATAAAAAACATTCTTGGAAAAAGGGTTGCCTTCACGGGATAAATGTCCCTTTGTCCCATATATAGAACTGTAAAATCAAGTGTTAGCTACATTTTTACATGGTATAATTTCCCTGTAAATGTACAAGGGGTGAAAACAGTGGAATATAAAGGAAGAAGCGATGAGGATATTTTACGAGATGTACAGTCAGCAGGACAGAATTTTCTTGGAATGAGACTTGGAGATATGATTACCAGAATTGCTGAACTTAATGACAAAGGGTTAAAAACGAAATTGATTGAGGAATAATATAGAAACCAAGATGGTTACTTCGATAAGGATGTAACTGGAACAAGGGTAAGAGTTAACTCTGCCGTTCGAATCATCCGGTCTGGTAAAGCTGATTTTGCACTTAAGCAGTTACTGGATGCAGACAGCCGAGTGAGTAAATCGGGTTATAATAAAGCAAAGGAAACCATCGAGCAATTAAAAAATGGTATTTTGCTACTCCCTTTTTAATAATTAGATTTTTATTGAGCATCTACTTCGGTAGGTGCTTATTTCATTCCATTTTGAAGGAGGAATACTCATGAAAATACCAATTATCTTAAGGTTTAGGAAAGAGAGAGAAACCAACAAACTACTACACTGGGTCTGATTATACACATTTGATAGACACTTTGTATTCGGGTCGTGGGACCCATGTCCCCGTTAGCGGTAAACATAAAGTGGAGAGAAGCGACCGCCTACGACAAAATCCTCACACAAGCCTACACCGCTGTCGTTTACATGGCAGAAAATTCATTGACATGTTTGCCACTAGTAGTTGATCCAAAGAAAAAAAAAAGCTAGAGGAAGAGGAAGCTAAGAAATACAATCAACGGGAGTTAGTCCTTTGTTCAATTTGTTGTGCTCCTGTTCCTATTACTAATGGGAAGGGTTATTGTGTATATTGCGACGACTAAATATATGCTGACAGATTATGAAAGCAGGAGTTATACTTCACGAGGGACTGAGGGACAGGTCCATCGTCTCAACCATTGCTAATAAGTATTCACTGTCAATAAAAACTGTGACAAAGAGCCAGTCCTCAAGGACCCACAAAAAATGATGTTTTGGTACCTTCTGTGGAGAAGTTAGTATGAAGGAAATTGGAAAATGTTTTTTCCGTAGGACATAGGGGGGCAGTTCATTAATGGAATAAAATTAATATTTATTACCAAACCCACGAAAGGAAAATTAATGCAATTTTAAGGACGAAAATCCTGTTGAAAAATAAAATTCTAATCAAAATTTCCCACTCATAAGATAAAACAGACATAATATCTTTTTGGGGTGAGGGAATGGATCGACAAGATATTAAATTTGCTTTAACAAGTTTTTCATTAAGATGGAGTCATTACCAAGGGACCGAACGAGAGGAGGCACAAACATTTTGTAATGAATTCTTTTCTTGTTTTGGTCTAAACCGAAGAGAGGTTGGGGCTGTTTTTGAGCAAAAAATATATAGCGACAGCACTAGAGCGGACCTTGTTTGGCCAGATAAATTACTTATTGAGATGAAACGACCTTCAGAAAAAAAACTCTCAAAACATTATGATCAGGCTTATAATTATTGGCTCCGGTTAAATCCAAGTCCTAAATACGTTTTGTTAAGCAATTTTCATAGTATAGAGATTCATGACCCAAGACAACAATATGGGAAACCTCTAAAAACCATAGCAATTGATGAGCTAGAAAAGAATGTTGAATCTCTCTTATTTATGATAGATGGTGAACCGGTTTTTCCGGAAACGCAAATACAAGTTACCGTGAAGGCTGCTGACCATACGATTTGGGTATATAAATCCCTGTTGTCCCGATATTCCCCAGATGAGTCAAGACTTTTTATTTTACAGTGTGTTTTCGCAATGTTTGCAGAGGATATTTCGTTAATTCCCAGACAACATTTTACAAATGCCCTTAAAAATTGTATCCAGAAAAAAGAGCCTACGGGTGATGTGTTATTTTTACTTTTCCAACGCTTAAATGAAATTGATGAGCGTAAAAGAAGGGGGAGGGATATTCCATATATTAATGGGGGATTGTTTAAGGACGTGTTTGTTATAGATTTATTAGATTCAGAGATAAAAAGATTAATAGCTGCATGTGACCACGACTGGTCATATATCAGGCCAGAAATATTCGGCACCCTATTTCAATTTAGTTTGGCCGAGCAAGACAGATCAAAGTTAGGTGCATATTATACCTCGGAAATTGATATTCAAAAAATCGTACAACCAACAATTGTACAGCCGTGGCTTTCTATTATTGAAAGGATTAAATCGATTGAAGATTTAACTGATGCTAAGAGAAGGCTAAAAACCTATAAAATTTTAGATTTTGCATGTGGGTCTGGAAATTTCTTGTATGTGGCTTACAGAGAAATAAAAAAACTTGAAAGGCTAATTCATGATCGTGAAACAGAATTACTTGGCAGTAAAGTAACAAAGAAACCTAATGCGATTTTTCCTATCTCAAATGTATTTGGTATTGATATTGACGAATTTGCAGTAATGCTAGCAAGAGTAACATTATGGGTTGGCCAGCAACTAATTAATAAAGAGTTGAGTATAGAAGAACAAGACTTACCTTTACCAGATTTATCAACAATAAAATGTGGAGATTCTTTATTTATCGAATGGCCAAAAGACGTGGATGTATATATCGGTAACCCGCCTTTTTTAGGAGCAAAGAGAATGAGAGGGGCATTAGGGGATGATTATGTTGATAAACTAAATAAAAGATATAAGGATCATAATAAAAGGGCTGATTTATGTACATATTTTTTCAGAAAAGTCCATGATGAAATGAAACAACACGCTAGGGCCGGGCTAATTGGTACAAATACAATTAGGGAGAATCATAGTAGGAAAGCTAGCTTAGATTATATTCTAAATACTGATGGTAATATTCATAATGCATGGTCTTCTATGGTTTGGAACGGTGATGCTTCAGTTCATGTAAGTATAGTTAACTGGGAAAAAGGAATAAGCAATATTAATAAGGAATTGAATGGTAAATTTGTCCAAACGATATCGTCGAGTTTAACCTCCGAGATAAACGAAGGAACACCCAAAAAACAGAGATCCATATGGTCTGGTATGGGATTTCAAGGGGTTACACCACGTTCCACAGGTTTTATTATAGATTATGAAACTGCCGAAAAATTAATAGTGGATAATTCGAAAAATAAAGAGGTAATACGACCTTTTTTAACTGCTAGAGCTCTTCAGTCAAATCCACTAGTAAAATTCGATAAATATATAATAGACTTTAATAATATGCCTTTGGAAGAAGCGGAGGAATATATTGAACCATTAAAAATAATTAAAGCTAAAGTATTGCCAAGCAGAAAAAAATTACGCGATACTCCTGATAATTATCACTGCAAACTCTACTGGTGGCAATTTCATAAAAGCCGTCCTACTCTTCGAAAACACATCGCAAAATTAGAAAAATATATAGTAGTGGCTAGGCACTGCAAAGAACCTCACTTCACATTTGTTCCTAAAGATATCTTGCCTGATAATGGTGTTGTAGCAATTGCCTCAGATGATTTATGTACTTGTGGAATTTTAAACTCCAAGTTTCACAAAATCTGGGCTTGGATGCATGGTTCAACACTAAAAGGCGATTTACGGTACACACCAACCACTATATTAGAAACCTATCCATTTCCAGAAATAGAACCCGATTTAAAAAGTAAAATTTCCATGATAGCAGAAGATATAATCAACGAAAGAAACAGACTTATGGCACTTAAAGGAATAGGGTTAACAAAAATTTATAATCATGCTTACCCAACTTTGATAAACCTTCATAGTGAACTTGACAGGTTAGTCGGTGAAGCATATGGAATTCCAAAAAAGGCAACTCTAAGTGAGGGTGAAATAAAGGATTTTCTACTAAAATATTCCGTTGAAAAAGCAAATCAGGGGAATTAAGTTGTATGTTCTCTGTTACCTTTGATTGGAGAGTGGAGAAGGGACCAGGAGCGTCCCTAGTACAGTGTCCATCGTCCTGGAGAAAGAGCTATCCATTTGCAAAGGAGCCAAGTATCTTTCCACACATATCTCAGAATATGGCTACCGTCATAAGGTCCAATGTGACAGATCAGTCCACCTGAGTATTGCGGATAGAATGAGCCAGCAGTGCGTAATTTTGAGCCACTGATTGCGAACATCTGAGCCAGTAAGTGCGGTGAAGATAGCCACTGTTAGTAAAGCACAAAATATATTAACAGCCATTAGAACAGAGTTCGTTTCAATGGCTGTTTGTATTCTTTAATTGCTTATCAATAATCTCAATTTCCCCAATGAAAGCGTTGTCAGGTACATTTCATTGGCCCTAATGTTTGAGAGGATGGAAGTTAGTGGATAATAAAAGGCTGATCAGTTGTCCCCAATAAAAGTAGGATAAACTGAACAACCTATTACATCAGCTTTAAATGGAAATAGTTATGTTATGACTTTCCACGATTGCAATATCAGTCATACCTGGAATTGATTTTACAGGGAGAAGCCCAAATTAGATATGTTTTTTTCAATATTTTAGTCTCTCCATTCGAATTCCTAATAGTCATAATTGTAAAATAAAACATAATAATTCAATTATTTTCTATTATAACATATTTGTAATAGACCTTTATTACAAACAAACA
Organism: Pseudoneobacillus rhizolycopersici; assembly: GCF_054786815.1. Classification (NCBI taxonomy): domain Bacteria; kingdom Bacillati; phylum Bacillota; class Bacilli; order Caryophanales; family Bacillaceae; genus Pseudoneobacillus; species Pseudoneobacillus rhizolycopersici. The sequence continues at coordinate 35,822 of NZ_JBTOOE010000012.1, forward strand.
AACATACATACATATAATCGAAGTAAGTTGAGAGTTGTGGAAGGCGCAAATGGTGGCTCTTTTATCCGCATCTACTATCTTAAAACTCCGCATAAGTAGCTCAATAAATCCGCAATCATCACCACCGTCCCTGGAACAGAGAACCTGTCCGCGTGGATCATCTTGCGGGTTCTTCTAAGGAAGATGCAAGGTGAAAAAATTATTTGAAAAATCCATTATTTAACAAGGGAATAATGAAAATAGTGTCGAAAATTATTATTAGATTAAATAGTATGGAGGCGAAATTATGGAGAAAGAAGATTTTTATCAAAGTTTTAGAAGAAGAATGCAAGAATGGAAGATAAGTGAAGATGGCAAGATTAACAAGTTTGCTGATATATTAATGTTTGGTCCGGATTTGTTCCATCTTTTATGTAAATTAACAGTTGATGAAAATGTTTCTGTAGCTGATAAAGCAAAGCTAGCAGCAGCAATAGCTTACTTTGTTTCTCCAGTCGACCTAATCCCTGAAGCGTTAACAGGGCCGGTAGGTTATGTGGATGATGTGGCAATAGCTGCCTATGTCTTAAATGGTATAATTAATAATTCTAGCCCTGAAATTGTTCAAAAACATTGGGCAGGTGATGAAGATGTTCTTAAGGTCATAAAGCAAATTTTAGAGGTAGCAGACAACATGGTTGGAACTGGACTGTGGAAAATTCTAAAAGGGAAATTCGGTTATTAAACTTTAATTTGTGAGTCAGGTACCTTCCGTGTTTTAAAATGTTGTCTCATTAGATCAATTAGGGACTTCTTTGCAGGTAAATGGCACATATAGGAAAATAATTACTGAAGTTTCCAAATCTCAAAGGTTAAATGTTATTATATTTAGTAGTTAATCCATTTGGTAGGAGGTTCAAATGAAAAAGAAAAGTATTTCTATTACACTTGTTTCGCTACTAGCCTTAACCGGCTTTTTTGTGACCAGCCCTACGAATATTTTCGGAAATGACACTAAAATAGTATTGGCAACTACCACCACTAAAGTAGGTGAGACAGTACCATTTTCTGATGTACCTCAATCATACTGGGCATACAAAGAAATACAATGGTTAAAGGAAAAGGGAATTGCTGAGCCTTTAAATGACGATCGTTATATGCCTGACATAGTTATGACTCGAGAAATGGCTGCTCGAATACTAGTAAAAGCAAAGGGTATATCGGTTAACGACCCCTCATTAAACTCTATATCTTATAGAGATATAGAATCAAACGATGAAAACTTAAAGTACATACAGGCAGCAACAAAAGATGGTATTTTCGGTGGATATGAAGATGGAACCTTTAAACCGAAAGAACCACTTACTCGTGCTCAAATGGCAACCGTTTTGGTAAAAGCGTTTGGGTTGCCAATTGTTAATTCTAGGTTTTCGATTTCAGATATGAAAACGAATCACTGGGCATATAAATATGTTCAAACCATTATTGCTTTCGGTATTATGCAAGGAAACAGTACGGAAAGTTCATCTGAATCTGAGGTAGATTTTAAACCTAGCGATTCTATTACACGCGCTCAAATGGCTGCTTTTGTTTATCACACTCTTAGCGTGTCGATTGATGATCTTTTATTTGACAGTATTAATAAAGATGACATCGATGAAGTCAGATTTTTATTAGAAATTGGTGCTAATCCCAATGGATATTTAAGAAATTATACTTTGTGGAAATATTTTCCCAATGCTAATTCCGGCGAAGTATCTATGTTGTATCCAGCCATAAATAACAAGAATTACGAAATGATTCAGTTATTAATTGACTATGGTGCAAATGTAAACGACAGAACCTATTTCAACCTTAGACCATTACAAATAGCAATTGATAGTGGAGAATATAAACTGGCTGAATTGCTTTTAAAAACTCATAAAGTTAATCCTGATGGACTTGGCAATTCAGATGGTAGATCCTATTTAGCGTATGCGATTACAAAAAAACAAACAAATATTGCCAAATTGTTAGTACAATATGGCTTCCCACCTTATAAAGATTTCAGTCCGCATAACATTTCAAATGATGACCCAGCATGGAAAGGTTATTCGAATCCCTACGAATATGCTGTAGGACTCAATCGGTCAGAGCTTGTAACTTATTTTCAATCATGGTCTTGGAAAAACGAATATCAAGACAAAAATGTAGACCTTAGTAAAATAAAATTACCCGAACGAGAATTCCAAACAGAAGACGAGGTTTTTAAATTCTTAAAAGAAAACTTTTCTTATTTGTACACGCCAGTTGGAAAAGCGGAGTTTACGTTTGCAGTGGTAGGGTCACATCGAGGTTCTGATTATTGGACATCGACTTGGTTCGATGGAAGTTTTTTCAGAGACATAGGAAAACAAAATCCAAATAAATATTATGATGCATCTACTAGAGAAGAGGTAAAACGTTTATTAAAAGAACATCAAGAAAAAATCGGGACCATCTTAAGCCAAATCAACAAAAATAGTAAAGTGTCTGGGAGATATTATTATCCTGCTCCAGGAGTAATAGTTCCATTTAGTGATATTAGTATTATCAAAAATGAAAATGAGCCAAAGGATCGGAATTATTTTAGCTGGAAAAACTATGATGAAAACTCTGCAGAATATTATTTTAGATGGTACCCGCTTGAGGATGATGAATTGTAGGAGATAAATAGTGGGTGGTTCCAATTAAAATGGTCAATGTACTAAATTAACGATAGAGTGTCCGCTACCATAGCCATCAAGTTAAGTAAATCAGTACCAAATTAATATAAAATGGCCTACCTTTCTACGAAAACGGTGGCCATTTTCTATTTATTTGTAAATCACGAAATCGCGAGTCAGGTGCCTCCCGAGGACAAATAACGAATTTGTCCACGGAGGGAGGACAGAAGGGGACCGTACTTGTTCCAAAGAGAAAATGTCTATCAAATGTATCACGTAACAATACTAATTTTGTTGCTCATAGCGTAAAGAAAGTCTCCTACTCCTTATTGCCAATTATAAGCCGATAGAATCTCTGGTTTCACCAAAACTATTGGTGACTCCAGGGATTTTTTGATTTTTATGAGAAAAAAGTTTCAGTTATTAAGGAATGGTTACAAGCACCAAAATTTTTAAAATTCACCCTGTCCGTTTTGCCATCCTCATTTGTATTTATAAGGTGAGAGGAGTGAACGGGTCGAGGCGACCAGCTCCGACTCGAAGCTCCATCACCATGAAAAGGGAGGAAAGAAGTATGAGTAAGCTATTAATCAGTGAGGGTCCGATTATCATTTTGCCGTCCTTGGCGGTGCGGATTGGGGTTAATGAAGCGGTTGTGTTGCAGCAGGTCCATTATTGGTTAGTGAAAAGTTCACATGTGAAGGAAGGGAGAACTTGGATTTACAACACGTACAAGGATTGGCAGGAGCAGCTGCCGTCTTGGTCAGAGAGTACGATTAAGCGGGTGGTGAAGTCACTGGAGGAAAAGGGATTGTTAATGACCGCCAATTGGAATAAGTTCAAGCTCGACAATACAAAGTGGTACAGCATTGATTATTAGATGCTATCAGCTTTTGAGGATGCAAGCTCCCTCACGGCTGACCCAATCTCTGTTCAACCTGATTTGGCTAATCGTACAAACTGGAACGCTACAGAGACCGATCTGACCACACCAATACCAGAGATTACTTCAGAGAATACAACAATGAAAAAGAATTCTGTGCCATTCGAGCAAATTATTGATTATTTGAATGCTAAAACCCAATCCAATTACAAAGCGAAATCGAAAAAAACGCAAGAGTTGATTGTCGCCCGTTGGAATGAAGGTTTTACGCTGGAAGATTTTAAAAAGGTAATTGATTTAAAAGCGGAGGAATGGCTGGATGATCCATATTGGAACAAATTCTTACGACCGCTGACGATATTTGGACCAAAGTTTGAGGCGTACGTGAACCAAAAATCACCGATCAAGATGTATCTTGATGAGGAGTTTGATCTCAATGACTAAACAGAAGACATTTGATTTATTAAAATTGATTCGTGAATCGTATCCAAGTTTTCAAATTACCCATTCCATTATTGATGAATGGAGTAAAAAGTTTAAACATGCAAGCTTAGAAGGGATGAGGAAAAGGTTAGGAGAGATTGTCGCTGATGCTAAACTTCCTCTTCAGGCGGTTGATTTCATGATCACTCTTCAAGAGGTAATAGGGGACAGTTTCGTGTCCCAGCACTTCAATACTATTTTTCTGACAGATGGGAAAAGGAACCTGTCCCCATGGATCTGGAAGAACTAGCACTAGAGATCCGTTTCATATAATAAAAAAAGAGATCCCGGAAGCGGTTCAAAGACGAGTATTGACCTGAGACCGCATCCAGGAAAACAAGGTCCGTAAAAGTCTGGAGAAGTTGAAAACAGAAAAAGACGAAAAGGACGAGGATCTAGTAGTCTTACAATCCGTTCCTAAATAAATTTAAGCAGTAGCAGGCGGACGAAATAAGGACGCTATTTCCAGGAAGAAAAAAACTTGATTTCAAGTAGTGCCTTTGAATATATAACCACAGCCCAAAAAGCCTATGCAGACACTATTTTCAAGGAATTCGATATCCTTCATGTTTACGGCAATTTAGAAGTAGAATTCAACAAATTGAAGTGAACGACAACCGTCGTAAATATGTTGATACTGTTTTTTTCATCGACTTTTTAAAGTTTCCTAGTTTATCTATAAATACAAATGACATAATAAAAATTACAAAACGACTAAAATAATCTATCGTTACAAATCTCAAATGATGTGAACTGTTACTAAACAAAACCCCTTCCAAGCAGTTTGGAAGGGGTTAAAATTCCTCTATAGAAGCTTCGTTTGAACAACCCAAATAATTAAAGCAATAATTACCTTGGCAGTTACTTCCGCCCAGAATCTCTTACTAATCATAGTACGTTTAATACGAGTGAAGAATGGTTTCATTTTATTTTACCCTCCGAGTTTATTTTCGGCGTGATGGGTAAGGGAAAACAGTTCTTCTCTTTTTAATTTAATTTTTATTTTGCCTGTTATTAACCACTCTTCACTTTTTATGTACCTATTCTTTGTATTCGCCCTCTTGGCTTGGTTATGTAGGATTTTACTTATCTATATCGTGGATTTATTCTAACGGCTACTTAATTATGTTTTAGCCTTTTTAACCACTCTTCACTTTTATGTACCTACTCTATTATTCGCACTCTTGGCTATTAGTTTTATTAGGATTTTTATCTTTTTCTATTAGTGGATTTTCTTTTGACGGCTTCATAATAGTTTTTTTAAAAGAACTAAGCAGACCCTAATCTTCCACACCGTAATTAAATTATATTACACTCAAAATTCTCATGTCTACTAAAAAGTTCCATCATAACCGAAAAAGATCCCCCCAGGAACTTAGGGACAGGTTCTCTGTCCCTAATCCATTTAGTTGATGTTGACAGGATACCTTCTTCACTGAAAACAGCATCTGAATAATCCGATGCTGTTTTTATACGATGGTCCAAGGGGACAGTCGTACGGCCAAGGGACATCCTCCCAGGGACAGACCTGTCACACCAGTTCCATATAAAATACTCTCCAACTAGGAGTACCAAATACTCTTTCAACTAAATGATGATAGCAGAAGTTATACTTCACCAAAGTTGGTGATAGAACTTCTGCTTTTTATTATATAAAAAATGACTCGATTTTTGTAAATAATGGTAATATTAAATAGAGTTTTAAATCTGATTTCCCCTTCCATCAGCCAATTTTACATATAAAAGGAGGCCAACCATGCAATCACTAATAAGTGAACTAAATCAAATTTGTACCAAGTTCCCCTTCCAAGAAAAAGTCGTCATTGTTGATTCTCACTCCATCGGTGAACAAATCATCGAAGCATATACAAAGGCAGGCCATCGTGCGATTAATCTTAAATATCGCACGGTTTTGGACCTAGCTCAAAATGTAATTGAGCTTTCATCCTCACAGCCAATGGATTTATTAGACCACACAGTTGGCGTGCATTTTACCTTCAGTCTTTTAAAGAATTTGAAGGAAAAGGGAGCTCTCCGTTATTTTAACAATATGGAAATCACTCCCTCCTTTAGCCATGCGATTTATAGCATGATTCAAACCTTGCGACTTGCAGATTATACGAAGGACAGTTTGAATAAAGCAATGTTTATTACAGCGGCGAAAGTAGCTGATATTGCTGAAATTCTTACCGAGTACGAAGAAATTCTTCAGGCACATTCTTTTGTGGACAGGGCCGCTCTTTTAACCAAAGCCACTGAAAATGTAGAAATGGATTCATCTAAAGTGTGGATTCTACAGTCTCATTTACAACTCACCCATTTAGAGGAGAAATTTCTTCATAAAATCCTCCCAGAGTCTGTCGTGAAGCTGCCATTAGCACCTGTCTTTGGAATGAAACCTCCGGAAGGGACGAGCTTAAGCTCTATTCGAATGGGGGAGCCTACACCGCTCAGCTATCTTTACCAGCAGGAGGATGCTAGCGTACAGCCTAACCTACATATCTTTACGGCTAAGACGGAGGAATTAGAGGTCAAACAAATTTTAGAAAAAATCAAGAAGGAACGAACACCTCTCGACAACTGTGTTGTCTATTACACGAGTTCAGAATCCTATAGCACCATTTTTTATCAGCTTTCGCAAAAGCTAGCTATTCCTGTGACCTTCGGTGATGGGTTGTCGATTGGGTTCAGTCGTCCTGGTAAATTGTTATCGGGAATGATTAGTTGGATTCAATCCAATTACAGTGTTCAAACCTTTATTCAGCTGTTAAATGAGGGGGTATTGGAGTTTGGGGAGGGAGCACCTTCGAAAGCTAGGATTTCTAAAGTGCTTCGTGACCTGCAAATTGGTTGGTCACCCGAACGATACATTAGCTTCTTGAATTCAGAATTAGAACGCCTGAACGAACGAGAAACAGACCCACCTTCCTATGAAACTCTTATCCGTGAAATAGCTTGGTTACGCGAATGGTTTGCTACTATTTTTAAAAAGCTACCATTATTAGAGTCTTCCATGAACTTTCAAGCTTTGCTTAAGGGGATGGAGTTTCTATTAAAAAATCATGCTAAAACAAGTTCTGCCTTAGACGAAATCGCTAAGTTCACCTTACTAGAGGAAATCGGAAAAATACTTCCGTACGCGGATGAAACGCTTTCGAGCTATGAGGTATTTGAAAAGGTGACTGACTTGTTGCTGTCTTTGAAAGTGAATGCTTCACGTCCGAAGCCAGGTCATTTACATATTGCTTCTTATAAGAGTGGGGCGTACAACAATCGATCACATCTGTTTGTGGTCGGCTTGGATAATAAAAAGTTTCCTGGTAACTCAGGTGAAGACCCATTACTGCTCGATACTGAGAGAGCTCAACTATATCATGGCCTTCCTTTGATGGGTGAGAAAGGTCAGGAAAATCTTTACGCCTTGCTACAGGTATTGGCTGGTTCGACTGGTCCAGTAACGGTGAGTTATTGTCATTTTGATATCAATGGCAATCGTGTTATGAATCCGGCTTTTGTTGTTTTACAATGCTACCGAATGATGACCGGTAACAAGGAAGCAGAGTTTAACGACTTAAAGTCTCTTGATTCCACTCTAGTAGCCACGGATATTTTAGAAGAGAAGGATTTCTGGTGTGATCAGCTTACCAATGAGGATGCAACCACTATTACTGGAAGTGTTTTCGAGCATTTCGCAAATATCCGGCATGGGTTAACAGCGGAGAGGGCTCGAACGGAGGAAAGTTTTTCAGAGTACGATGGCAAAGTGACTATTGATGCTGCCCTATTTGATCCGTGTCTCAATCAAGAGAAGACGATGAGTTCTAGCAAGCTGGAAACATTGGCGAAGTGTCCGTATTCTTACTTTTTAAAGGAAGTGTTACGACTGAAGCCTGTGGAGGATGTTTCCTTTGATGCGAATCGTTGGCTTGATGCCGCAACAAGAGGAAGCCTGCTACATCGTATCTTTGAACAGTTTTATAAACAACTACAGCAAGACAAGGCGAAACCGGTCTATGCCATTCATGTGGATAAGCTCTTAGCTTTGGCCTCTCAGCTTATTGAGGAGCAGAAGGAACTGATTCCACCTCCTAATGAAAGAGTCTACCTGCGAGAGTTAACGGATATGTTGGAGTGTTGTAAAATCTTTCTACAAGAAGAAGAGCAACATTCCAAATATTATGACCCGTTGCATTTTGAATATTTGTTTGGTAGGGACGGAGTGGAACCAGCGGTGATTACTCTCTCATTAGGAAAAATGAAGGTTTCTGGTATCGTAGACCGGATAGACCGAGCAACGAACGGGTCTTACCATATTATTGATTATAAAACAGGAAGCACCTATGGTTATGACAAAAAAGGTGCTTTTAAGGGTGGTCGTCAGCTGCAGCATATGATTTATGCGTTAGCGATTGAACAGCATTTGAATCTCGAGGAAGGTGCGGTTCAAGAGAGCTCCTATTATTTTCCGACCGTCAAAGGAATGGCCGATCGCTATAATCGCAGGCAAGACCAAACGCTTCGAACGAATGGTATGGAAATTTTGGAGAAGTTAATTGACATCATCCGCCATGGTCATTTCGAAATGACGGATGATGAAAATGATTGTAAATATTGTGATTACCAGTTGGTTTGCCGACGTCATTTCTACGACGAAGATACACTTGAAGCGAAGCAATCAAATCAGAAACTAAAGGGGGTGCGAATTTATGACTAAAACAGTGATTGATCAAGCGGCACGCGATAAAATAAAACACGAGTTGAATACGAATTTTCTTGTTGAAGCGGGAGCGGGTTCAGGAAAGACAACGAGCCTTGTTGACCGAATGGTGAATCTTATTTATACAGGAACCGCCAAAATAGAGGAAATCGTTGCCATAACATTTACCCGTAAGGCAGCGGATGAGTTGAAGGTCCGGTTTCAAGCTAAGCTTGAGGATGCCTGGAAAAAGGAACAAGACCCTGATATACAATTTCGTTTAGGAATGGCGATGCAAAATATCGAACGCTGCTTTTTAGGAACAGTTCATGCTTTTTGTGCCAAACTGCTTCGGGAGCGCCCAATTGAAGCAGGTTTGGATTTAAACTTCAAAGAGCTTGAAGATGCAGACGATGTCGATGTTTTAGAGGAAGCGTGGCAACTTTACTTAACTGACATGATGGAGAATGCACCGGCAAAGATAAAAGAACTAGAGGAGCTAGGAATCTCAGTAGATCAGCTTTTTCCATGGTTAAAAGACCTGAAGGAATATTCAGATGTGGAATGGGTGACGGAAGAGCTTCCAAAGCCGGACCTAACTGCAGACTATCAATCTTTCAACAATTTGATAAAAGAAGCGAAGAAATGCATTCCTGAAGAAGAGCCAGATAGGGGATATGATGTCTTACAGGCTGCCGTCTTAACGGCTTTAAAAAAGGATAGATTTTTGGATTACTCTCATGAGAAAAACATCTTAACCATTTTCGAGCTTTTTAACAAAAACCTTTCTGTTGTGCAAAATAGATGGAGTACAAACGAGGATGCCAAGTTTTACCGAGATAAAGTGTCCGACCATTTCGATGTAAAAATCAAACCTCTGATTCAAGCATGGAAGGAGTATGCTCATTTTAGAATCGTTGGCTTCATAAAAGATGCTCTGCAAGGGTATGAACAGCTTAAAAAGGAACGTTCGCTATTAAACTTTCAGGATTTAATGATTTATACTTCAAAGCTATTAAAAGACAATGCCGAGGTTCGTGCTTATTTTCAGGCAAAATATCATTATCTACTAGTTGATGAATTTCAGGACACAGACCCGATTCAGGCAGAGATTATGTTTTATTTAGCAGCGGAGGATATCCATGAAACGAACTGGACAAGCTGTAAGCCGCGCAAGGGTTCCTTGTTTGTCGTCGGTGATCCCAAGCAGGCCATCTATCGTTTTCGTCGTGCTGATATTGATACGTACAATAGGGTAAAACAATTAATTGAAGAACATAATGGAGAAGTTCTTCAGTTAACGATGAATTTCAGATCCCTTGATTCGGTAACGAGTGAGTTAAACAGCGTATTTGTGAAGCATTTACCTGAAGTAGAATCGAATTATCAAGCTGCTTATCGACCGTTAATTTCCTATCATGAGGATCAGCGAAACGGCTTTTCAGGCATCAAACGATTATCCGTACCAGCCTCTTTTACGAAAAAGGATGAAGTGGTTCTTCAGGATGCTGAGAATATTGCCGTTACGATTAAAAGCCTCATCAAACAAGGCTATAAGGCCAAGGATTTTATGGTACTTACACGATATAACGACGGGGTTGCCTCCTACTCGAATATGATTGAATCAATGGGAATAACGGTGAGCGTAAGCGGTGAGGTCATCCTTGGTGAGACGAGAGAATTCCAAGATTTATGGATCCTATTAAAATCCTTCGTGGACCCAACCGATGAAGTAGGCTTTGTCTCTGTTTTACGCGGGATATTCTTTGGATTTAGTGATGAAGAACTGTATCAATGGAAGCTGGCTGGAGGCAGATTCTCGATCTATTCCGATGTACCTGGAGAGCTGTCTTTTGAAATAAAGTCTAAATTTGAGTTAGCGTTAAATAAATTGCAGCTTTGTCAAAAGCTAATTCGCAACCTAACACCTACATCTGCCATAGAGAGAATTTTAGAGGAAATTGGATTTTATCCTTTACTCCTACATAATGGCCGAAAAAAACGTACCTTTAAGAGTTTGCTCCAGATTGTGGAAAGGCTAAGAAAGCTAGAGGCTGAAGGAAGTACAACCTATAAACAAGCGATTGACACGTTAACGACATTCATTTTTGAAAAAACAGAAGTGGCTAACCTTGAGGAAGAGGCGGATGCAGTCCGAATCATGAATGTTCATAAAGCAAAGGGGTTAGAGGCTAAGTTTGTATTTCTTGCTCATCCGGCTAAAACGGTTAATCCTGAATCATACTTAAGTAAGCATATAAAACGCGAGGACGAATCCTCTAAAGGGTATTTTATGTTTCAAGTAAAAAGTGGATACCAGAGCAAAGAAATTGCCATTCCATTAGAATGGGAAGAACATAAGGCCGAAGAATTAAAGTATTTAATGGAAGAAGAGTTGCGCATTATCTATGTTGCTGCTACTCGCGCGGAACAAGCCCTCATCATTAGTTCGAATGGTAACAACAAAAAGAATCCATGGAATCTTCTTTTTGAAATGGAACATATGGAGGAGTTGGAAATACCAGAGTTAGAGGCTGATAGCAGAGAACGTTCTGTGCATGAGGTAACCTTAGCGGAATTCCAAGCGAAAACAGTAAGCAAGAATCTTTGGCTCGAATTTAGTAAAGAAAAAACCTATGAACATTGGAGCCCTACAAAGGATAAGGAGGGCATTGATTTTACCATCGAACGTGAGTCTGGTGGCGGTAAGGAATGGGGAACTTTGGTACATGATGTCATGGAAAAAGCTGTTCAAGGCCATGATTTATCTAATTATGTGAAACTAGCATTACATAAGTATCATCTCCCTGTGGAGAGAGAGGAGGAGGTTTGGGCGTACCTCCAACAGGTGAAGGAATCTTCCCTTTGGAAGGAGCTTTTCATTGCAGAACAAGTGTTAACCGAGGTTCCGTTTTCGCTAAAGGTTGAGAAGAGCGACCGACTTTATGGCTTCATTAGTAAGGACCCAGAAGGGAAGCAGCCATACTTGGTAAAGGGTATCATTGATTTAATTTATAAAAAAGATGGCGCTTGGACAATTGTTGACTATAAAACAGACCGGGCTAAGCATGAGGAAGATTATGAGAAGTTAGTAGACTATTATCGTGACCAGTTAACCTTTTATAAGGCTGCTTGGGAAGAAATGACTGGGGAAAAAGTAGAGACGGTATATCTTTACTTTTTGGAAGTTGATAAATGGATTGCTTGCTAGGGTTGTGGTCCAAGGGGACAGGTCGTGCGTTCCAGAATCGCGTGTCAGGTACCTCCCGTGGACAAATTGGCTGTATTTGTTCGCGTGGAGAGGACAGTTGCTGGGACGTAAGGACAGGACCGTCCCAGTCCAATGCTAATAAAGAATAACCTAATGCAGCTGGGACATGGAACCTACGTCCCATCTGATGATCTGGAGTGGTTGCATGAACATCAAGGATATTTTTTCTCTAAGTGGCCTAAAATAAGCTTACATAATAGCGGGAATTGATGGTTTGGACAATAAGGTATCCTCCGTGAACGTCTTAAAGGCGAGTTCGATATCTAGGGTGCGAAAGAATAAAGGGGACTGGGTTGTGGCTGCAAGAGGAAAAAGCATAAATCTATATCTTATGGATGGCGAAGCAAGCGGGCGTATTAAATGTTCTTTAGCAAACTGGACAGGTGTTGCGTACAAAATTCCACGGACGGAATTGGAAAAGTGTAAAGAGCGAAACGATTTGAAACAAAGCGGTGTCTATTTCCTATTCGGCATCTCTGATACTACCGGTGAAAATATGGTATATATCGGACAGGCAGGTGCAAGGAAAAATGGCGAAGGTATTTTGAATCGCTTACAGGAGCATAAACGCAATATAGATAAAATTACTGGACAGAGGCGATTGTGTTCACCACCTCAAATAATTCCTTTGGCCCAACGGAAATTAGCTACCGTGAAAATCGCTTTTGTAATCTTGCAATTAACGCCAAAAGATATGTTATAAAGAATGGCAACGACCCTTCGCAAGGTCATATCACAGAAGAAAAAGAAAGTGAATTAGAAGAATTCATAGACTATGCCAAGATTATTATGGCTACGTTGGGTCATAAAATTTTTATTCCGGTCGATACGGTATCAACTATTAGTATAAATGACAACAGTATTAATGAAACTGAGCCAGTTCTGTATCTGAAAACTACGAAGGTAAAAGCAACTGGACGTCGTACCAGTGATGGGTTTGTGGTTTTCAAAAACAGTGAAGTGTCTCCCAATCCTACTAAAAGCTGTCCAGATACTATTCATCATCTGCGTGAGCAAAATGCTGAACGGATCAACGCAGACTATTTATTGACTGAAGATACCCTTTTTAGTAGCCCGTCGGCCGCTGCTGGCTTTGTAACATATGCAAGTGCCAATGGATTGATTATGTGGGCCGCCAAAGATGGAAAGACTTTGCGCGAGTTAGAAAGTGAAGATAAATAAAATGCTGTAAGTGAGTTTCCGCTACCAATAAAGAAATTTGTGTATTGCGAGTCAGGTACCTTCGGTGAAGGAAAACCAAATCATAGAGATTATTAGCACCCCATAAAAGGGTGCTTTTTGTATGAAATAAAATCCCCCGTCCATAATTGTCATATAGCTTATATTAGAGAGAATATAATTTATGGTAAAATATGACTAACAACAATGACGGAATCGAGGTGAATGGAAAGGATGGCTCATCCAGACTATTCAAAGGTTATTCAAATATTTGAATACCTATTAGCTGTGAAAAACTTGAAAGAAAAAATTACGAGAAGTGTTAGTGAGTATGACCGTGTGTGGTGGCAAGAAGACATCCCTAATTTAGAAGGATGTCATCTAGGTGGAAACGGTCAAGATGACGAGGCTTGGTTAGAGGTACATAAGCAAATCATTCCATCTGTACCTGCATTACCAAGAATATTAACTAGTTGGGTAAACAAATGGGACTCACCGGATAAAGAGCCAGTTTATGCCGCTAGACAATTAAGAGGAATTGATCCGGAAACGAAGGAAGAAATATATGAATTATTTTCGGATGATCAAGAAAGAGAGCATACATATAAGGAATGGTTAACAGGGAAGTGGAGACCATGGGCTGCAGAAATCTTACCAAAATTAAAAATTCAAAAGCTTTATGACGAGTTTTTTGCCCTCCATCAACAGATGCAAAGAGAAGGTGATATTCTTGAGATTGGTTGGGGACATGGACTCCTATCGTGGAATGTAGATGGGGAAACAATCCAAAGACATCTACTAGTAACAAAAATGGAACTACAATTTAATGCCAGAAAAGGGATTTTTACTCTCATTCCTACAAGTAAAGGAACCCTACTAGAAACAGATATGTTGACAAATATCAGCATTCCGAACGCAGTGCGACTTCATGAAATGGAATTACAGCTTGCTGAAACGGAGTTTTCAACTTGGGAAAAGAGCACTGTTACACCCATTTTTAAAGAAATTGCTCATACAATCAGTTCCTATGGGGAATATCTGGATTCAGATGATAGGTTAACGAAAATAAAGGCAACTCCGGTTGTAACTTTTTCTCCGGCCATTTTTTTAAGAAAAAGTGGTGGACGTATTTGGCAAAAGGAGCTTTCCACGGCGATACAAAAAATTAGAGAGGGGTTTCCAGTTCCTTCATCAATTATTAGTCTGACAACAACAGATGAAAATGTAATCAATTCAGCAAAGAATTCTACTCTTGCTGAGTGGGGGAAAGTTGCAGAGGAACTTCTTTTTCCATTACCTGCAAATGCTGAGCAGAAGCTGATTGCAAATAAATTGGCTTTTAATGATGGGGTCATTGTTCAGGGACCTCCAGGGACAGGAAAAAGTCATACGATTGCCAATTTAATTTGTCATTTATTAGCTCATGGGAAGCGAGTGCTGGTTACTAGTGAAAAGGAAAGAGCTCTTCAAGTATTACGAGATAAAATACCTGAAGATGTAAGAGCCCTATGTGTAAGTGTACTTGGAGGAGATTCGAAATCGGTTAAAGAAATTGAAGAATCGATTAGAGTCATTGCGGAAAATCTAGATAACAAGCAAACTGAGGTACTTGCTAAGAACATTGAGAGATTGACAACGGAATTAGATTATACAAAGCGGATGATTGCAAAATACAATAAAAGGATTAATGAAGCCGCGGAAGAGGAAAATGAGGAAAAAACTTTTGCTGGGCAGAGACTTACGCCATTAGAGGCAACCAAGTGGCTAAGAGCTAATGAATTGTATTCTTGGTTACCTGACCAATTAGATATTTCCGTAACTTATCCTTTTACGGCAGATGAAAGCAGGTTATTCTTTCAATTATTAGGGAGCATCCTAACCCAAGATCAGCTTGCCCTATCGTTGTATCGTCCTAAATCGGAGGAAATTCCATCTCCTTCTGTTTTTGAGCAACATGTAAAAAATATTATCGAAATTGAGCGAAATATCGAGCAGACGAAAGTGGACTTAAAAGGTTGGAACATCCCGGAAAGACTTTCATTCTCACTTGATGAATTTATCAGTTTTGTCAAAGATACATATGAAAAATTAGAGCAATTGATTCAAGAAGGCTGGCTCAAACTCATATTAGAGGAAGCATTGGCGTTTCCAAATAAGCATCAGGAATGGCAAGCATTTTTTAACGAAATTGAGGAAAGAGTTGGGCGAATCAATCAACTTTCCAATCAATTAATTGAGGATGAGATTGATATTCCAGTGGACCAAAATCTTACTTTGTTAAAAGAGGATCTATTACCATTGAAACAAAGGTTTGCAGAAAGCAAAGGGAACAGCTGGTTTTTCAAAACGTTTACAGGGAGAAAGTACAATTATATTTTTGAAAAAGTTAGAATAAACTCGTTGCCGATTCGAAGTGTTGAGGATATTAACAAAATCCTTCAATACATAGAGCAAGCTGAATTAAGAAAAAAATTAGTATTAAAATGGAATCGCAGTTTGGAAGAAATACGTGGACCCCAATTGGAAGCGTCTCAAGCGCGTTTAACGGCGGTAGTAATGGAATATTTACAATCTCTGCAAAACGTTTTACTTTGGGAGCAACGGGTGGTAGTACCGATGAAACCGAAAATACAGGCATTAGGGGTTTCTGGAGAGGTGGATTGGGACAGTTTAGAATGGTTTACAAAAGTGAAAGCAGGTCTATTGGCCTTACAACGTAAAATAAAGTGGAAAAAGACACAAATCTTCTTTGCTGATACATTTGACCAATTTCAAAAATATTATGCCCATCCCAATGGGCATGTTGCTATCGAAGAGCTTTTAAAGGCGTGTAAGACAAGGGATACACAAAGTTGGAAGCAACATTATCAGGAGCTTGTAAGACTTGAAGGTATCCAAGAAACGTATAATCAATTTCTTTCGCTAAAACAAGAGTTACAAGTGGTTGCTCCAAAGTGGGTTCAGAACCTATTGCTTACTGGTGGCACTGGTAAGCCATTATTTCCTCCAGCAGATATTCATGAAGCATGGATGTATAGCCAGGTGAATAAGTGGATTACCGAGCTCCAAGCTAAACCAAAAATTGAGGAACTAGAGCAAGAACTGCAGCGAGAGAGCCGTAAGGAATCCCAATTAATTCAAGAACTTGCTGCCGAATCTACTTGGAAAGCACAAATAGAACGTACGACCAGAGAGCAAAAGCGGAGTTTACTGGCTTGGTTAAATGCCATCAAACGAATCGGAAAAGGGACTGGAAAGTATGCTAATGTGTATCGGAAAGAAGCGAGTAAGGAAATGAAAACGGCTCGAGGTGCTATTCCGGTTTGGATCATGCCGATCCATCGAGTGATTGAAAATATTGAGTTAACAAATGAATTATTTGATGTTGTCATTGTTGATGAAAGCAGTCAAAGCACCCTGTTTTCCTTAAGCGCATTATTAAGAGGAAAGAAAACTGTAATTGTTGGAGATGACAATCAAATCAGTCCAGAAACGGTTGGTTCGGATATAAGTGAGGTCCATGACCTGATTGAAAGACATCTTTACAACATTCCTAATAAGCTGCAGTTTGAGTTGAAAACTAGCCTATATGACACAGCAAGCCGAATTTTTGATAGCAAGATTATCCTTAAAGAACATTTCCGTTGTGTACCCGAAATCATTCAATTTAGTAATGATCTCATGTATAACGGCATGATTGATCCGCTTCGTTTGCCATTAGGAAGTGAAGTATTAGAACCACCTGTAAAAGCGGTTAGAGTGGAAGAGGGTTATCGTAAGGAAAATACAAGAAAGGCTCTGAATGAACCAGAAGCGGAAGCAATCGTCCAACAAATATATGAATGTTGTTTCGATAGCAAATATAATGGTAAGTCGTTTGGTGTCATTTCTCTACAAGGTTCGGATCAAGCAAAACTAATTGAAAATCTTCTTCGAGATAAGATTGGTGAGGAAGAATACCTAAATCGAAATATCATTTGTGGGGATTCCTATTCCTTCCAAGGAGATGAAAGGGATGTCATCTTCCTGTCGATGGTCGCTGCAAAATCAGAAAGCTCTAGAATAGGGCCACTTACCAAACGTACAGACTCCCAGCGTTTTAACGTTGCCGCAAGCCGGGCTCGTGATCAAATGTTCTTGTTCCATTCAGTGGATTTGAAGGATTTAAACCCTGAGGATATGCGTTATCGTTTACTTCAATACTTCCATGACCCACATAGAGTTCAAAAAGAGGTAGACGAAGTAAAGAGTGAATTTGATTCACAATTTGAGGAAGATGTGTTCAGGATCATTTCCGCCCGTGGATATAGAGTTATTCCACAAGTCAAAGTTGGCACACTTGGTAAGAGAATCGATTTAGTCATTGAAGGAATGAGAAGCCGGCTAGCCATTGAATGTGACGGAGATCAGTGGCACGGAGTCGACAAATGGGAAGAAGATATCGAGCGCCAACGAATCTTAGAGCGCGTTGGATGGACCTTTTGGCGTGTAAGAGGAAGTCAGTTCTATTGGGATCGTGAAAAAGCGATGGAATCTTTGTGGGTGAAGTTGGAGGAGATGGGGATAACCCCGAGGCAGATGGTTTAAATAATGCATAGAAAAGAAAGTGGGT
Organism: Pseudoneobacillus rhizolycopersici; assembly: GCF_054786815.1. Taxonomy (NCBI): domain Bacteria; kingdom Bacillati; phylum Bacillota; class Bacilli; order Caryophanales; family Bacillaceae; genus Pseudoneobacillus; species Pseudoneobacillus rhizolycopersici. Next base: position 53,609 of record NZ_JBTOOE010000012.1, read on the forward strand.
TTTTTGTAATCCTGCAAAGAAGTAAAAGGCGACACAAACTAATCCTGTGTCGTCTTTACTATTCTTATTACAGTCTGGTTCTCAGAAGAAATGCATATTTAGGTGTCATGTTATTTTTTAGGAGGATACTGATGTATGAAATAAAAAGTAAAACTGTTGCCTATTTACTATGGTTATTCCTAGGGATATTTGGGGTTCATCGATTTTACACTAGAAATTATCTTATTGGAATTTTAATGTTACTTACTTTAGGTGGAGGTGGGGTATGGTGGTTTATAGACCTATTTTTTATTGGAAAAAGAATTAATAAAATAAATGGGGTAGTTCATAATCGTACCTTAGAACCGCTAGATATAAAGAGTAGTAATTTTTACCCTTCAACTCAATTGTCAAATGAAAATAATTCGAGATTCTTAATTGATTTTGTTAGTTTTAGAGCGGAACAATCTACACTTAAGAAAGTTTATGTTGAATTTGTTGATGATTATCAAAAGATTTACATTGATAGTAAAGAACACTATTTTGATGCTTACTATGTTGAAAATGAAGGGTTAAGTAGTGACCGGAAATACTATCGTATAGCAACACCAGAATATAAATTTTGGGTTAATCCCAAAGACCTTAAGGGTTTTATGAAGCTTGCAAAAATCAGGCAGTTGGATTTAATTGATTCCAGAATAGATCGCCACAAGAGTATTCTAAAGCAAATTGATGTTCCTTTTGAATTCGATGAAATTGACCAAGACATCTACCACTGTTTTATAAATAATAAATCTGGTATGACAGAAGAAGTTGGTACTCATCAGCAACTTATCAAAACGGAGGAAAAGATTAAAGAAATTTGTGAAGTAAACGGTGGAAGATATTTTAAGTCTAAAGCAAAGTCAGCTAAATTTGCCATTATTTTTAGTCCCTATAGTCGTACCTATTCGAATTATAAAAGTCTTAAAGATAAAGGGTACAAAGTCACAACCTTTGAAAAAGCAATAAAATATTTCAAGTTAACTGAAATGTGGGATTGCGACAAACTATCTAAACTTGCTAAAGAAAACTTAGATTATAATATTAATCATTCAAAAAAAGCTTTAGAAAAATTAATTCAAAAAAGAAATAGCATAGATTAAGTGCTGACATTGTATTTATAGGTATTTCAACTATAATCAGTAATTTATGGCCGGGTACTTCGTGTGACGAGGGCACTGAAAGAGTCCTTTTTATAAACTGGGAAAGAACCTTGAACTCAATCAATTTGGAGATAAGGGTGCTTTTTTGTCGAATATTTAAAATATGGTTGTTAACCATGATTCCAAACCAACAATCTAGCAGAGTGATATTCGCGTCCCAAGGGAAATTAGACATGACCCATTAATTCCTCAAGGAACAATTTGTTAGAAAAAATTAGTATAATAGGGCAAAGTAGGTAAATAAAAATTATACTCCATAATTCAAGTACAACAGAAGGTGACAAAAATGGCTATACCTCACACAACTAGAGAAAAGATAGTGAGAGCATTCAATCAATTCGATCAATACGACCGCTACACAAATAAATGGACTGGTTGGGAGCAAAAGAAGAACCATAAATTTGCTATATCCTATGAAGGACAACTTTACCCTGTTAAAGCAATTATCCGCTATGCAACAGATGGGTTTGGAAGCTTCGGGGGAGGAAATGAGGCTAATAAATACATAAGGGAAAGGGGGTTCACGATTGTGGCGCTTCATGAAACTGAGGAAGAAGAAGCGGAATTAGTCGAAGATGAATGGACACTAGAGGACAATGAGTTAGAAGATAAGTTCCAAGAGTTTCTTGCCAATCCTATGAATCAACTAATTCTTGCTGTAAGACATTATCGTGCTGCAGAGCTTAGAGAATTATTATCTGACCTAATGGAAATTGACCTAGCTACTTTTAATAGGGAAGTCTGGAATCTTGGATATATTCTTTTAAGTGGCGAGAAGATTAATTTTAATAAAATTGAAGAACAAAGTCAGTCAACAATCAATGCGATACATAATTTGGTCGGGAGTAATAAGCTTGAATACGTAGGTAATTCCATCTGGGGAACGGCTAGCCGTATTTTTGGCAGTAGTCTTCCTACTGCAACAGAAGAGGAAAAAACGGACTATATACGCTCTGCTCTGGAAATATTGAATGATACCGAACTGGAGCCAATTGATAAGGTTAAAGCCATGTGTAAAATCAAAGGGTTTGGTTTCAATATCGCTACTGGTCTTGCAATGGTTTATCATCCGAATGATTTTGCTCTTTTTAACAGTGAATCCAAGCAGGCCATCTCCTCGCTAGGTTATCAATTTGCTAATCTCGATGAATTTATGAGCTGTATTGCTGAAGTGAAGGACATGGTAAAGGCAGAGAATTACATCGAGTTAGATGCTTTTCTGTATTATTTAAACCGTCAAACTCCAGTTCCTAAACCCGAATCTAAAAAAGGATATGTCGAACCGCATTGGGCTGATATATTTGCACGGATTCAGTCAAAGGGTATGAAGGTATCGGAAAGAATGCTGCAACGCTACCATCTATCTCTCAAAACGAGGGGATTTGTTGTGTTATCGGGAATTAGTGGGACAGGTAAGACATGGTTAACGGAGAACTACGCGAATGCCGTTGAGGCACAGTATTTACTTGTCCCGGTTGCGCCAAACTGGATGACGAATGAGGATTTGTTAGGTTACTATAATCCGGTTGAAGGTGCATACAAGCATACAGAAGTAAGCGAATTTATCGCAGAAGCTGAAAAGGCTTATATTGAATCCATCGCCTCTGGTGTGAAGCCCGAGCCATTCCACTTAGTTTTGGATGAAATGAATTTAGCTCGAGTGGAATATTACTTCTCCAAATTCTTATCGTTAATGGAAACACGCGCTCGTGGTGAATTAGCCTATTTAGAATTAGCGCCGGACCATTCTATGTTATTACCGCCAAATTTAGTTGTCATCGGTACGGTTAATATAGATGAAACGACTCACGGTTTTGCTGACAAGGTATATGACCGAGCTCAACTGATTGAAATGACAGTGGAGGCTGCTGATATTTATGAGCATATTGGCAATGTTCCTTATCGAGCAATTTTAATGGATTTATGGCGTAAGCTATGTTATATTGCTCCATTTTCCTATCGAGTCATTGACGAAATTAAAAGCTACGTTTCGTTATCTAGCGGGGTCGGGTTAACCTGGGAAGAAGCATTAGACGATCAGATTGTCCAAAAAATTTTACCAAAGATAAAAGGTACTTCTCAGGAAACGGGAGTCGTGTTGGAAGAATTATTGGATATTGTGGCAGTGGAGCGGTTCCCGATAAGTCACGAAAAGATAACCAAAATGAACAAAGGGTATAAGGCTTATGGAATTACATCCTATTTCTAAATTCTCTTTTCTTGATAAAAATGGTGCCATTATCAAGCAACCAATCGAATGGGAACCTACATTAGTGCAAATCAATGTGGATCCCATTGGATGGGAGGACCTCCTAGTAACGTTTCAGAATCAACCTCTTGAGCCTTATTTAAAAAAGCTGGCCGGTAAAGTGGCGATTATCGTTGATTTACCAAGACTGAATACGGGAATCTATCAATTACAGACTGGTTATCGTGGGGAAACAGAAGATTGTACGTTTACCGTTTTTCCTAGAAAAATATCAGAGCCGGCCTATTATCAGTTAATAGAGGACCTTAACCAAAACTTGCCCCTGGATATAGTGATAAGTCTTGATCGCATGTCCGGCTTTGGTGCGGTTAGGGTGGCTCAAAAGCATCAAGCAAGGACATTGGCACAAGAGCTAGAACGATTTAAGCGAGCATTAGAGGGCACAAAAGATAGACTTGGATTATTAGAAGTTGTTAGGCTGTTACAAAAGAATCACCATCAAGTTCTAAGCCAACGGCATGAATGGACACCGAGGGAGCGAGTGAGAAGACCTCATCCAGCCAAACTCCATTATGCCTTTACAAGGCCTAGAAATCTCGAAGGTCATAAACCTATCGAAGTAATCGATACTAAAATGGTCCACACCGTGGATACGTATGAGAACAGGTTAGTCAAGCTGTTTGTTCACCAAGTGGAGACGGGATTGAAAGCGGCAATTACTAAATTAAAGGTTTTGAGGAAAGACGAGAGTGTCAGGTTGGCACAAGACTTGGTTGCTTCGCTTCAGAAAGTGCTTAGAAAGGCGACTTTTTTAAAAAATGTGACGTTGCCACAACATTTTATTGCCAAGAGCACGATGGTATTGCTAAAGGTTCCTGCCTACCGTGCTGCCTTGGAGGGATATTTAGAACTACAACGTACACCCATCATTGAGGCAAATATTCCGGCAATGGATGCTCCATTAGAAAACTTACCCTTCCTCTATCAGTTTTGGGCTACATTGAAGGTGTATATGTCTTTATTGAGGGTTGGAAGCGAATTGGGGTATTTGGTGAAGCAACAGAAGCTAGTTTCGCAGAGTCGAAATCATTTTGGCTTACAGGTTTTTAAAAATGGTGAGGCTGCTTTGATTCTTGAAAACCCTCACACTCATACTCGGATCACATTTTATCCAGAAAAAGCATATAGTCGTTACTCGGCGGATATTAAAAGTGTCAGTTTTCAACAAATACCTGACATCTCGATTGAGGTGGAATCTGCTTCGGAGAGAAAAGTGATCATCTTTGACCCTAAATACAAGTTAGATAGTGAGGAATGGAATAACGAGGAAAACGAAGTAGCTAAGGGAAAACCGAAAAAGGTGGACATTGATAAGATGCATGCTTATCGGGATTCTATTAGAGATCGTGATGGGCAGTTAGTTGTTATGTATGCTTCTATATTGTATCCGGGTAAAACTATTCATTATTTTGATGGGCTTGGGGCAATAAAGGCTTATCCTGGGGATGATGATTTTCAGGGTGAGGTTGAGAGGGTTTTGTGGGAGTGTCTGGCAACAAAAATTAATGGATAGCTGGCCAAAAATTATACCAGGTGTTCTAAACACCTGGTTATTATTTGAAAAAGAAGCCGGGACAATGAACATGACCCCACGTCCCAATGGAAGGAGGAAGATGATGTCAAAACTCTCAATGCTGACTCCTAATCTTCAGAAGAACGCGAAGGAGCCTCTGTATCGTCAATTGTATCTTTATATAAAGGAGGAGATTGAAAGAGGATCTTTGCCCAATGGAATGGGGTTGCCCTCGATTAGGTCCCTAGCTGATTACCTAAGTGTAAGTCGGAATACAGTGGACTTAGCCTACCAGGAGCTTTTAGGAGAAGGGTATATTTACTCCGTTAAGGGGAGCGGATTTTATGTAAATGGTACACAGGACCAAGTGGAGCATGATACACATCGTAATAAGCAGAATACAAATCCTCCAACCAGTAAAAACACTTATGATTTTATTCACTTCCCTATTGATTATCAGCATTTTCCATATCAGGTATGGGACAATATCTCTAGGTTGGTTCCATTTCATAAGAGTATCGGGTCCCATTTTCAAACAGATTCACAAGGGGATATCGAATTAAGAAAAGAAGTTGCCAACTATCTTTTCTTAGCAAGAGGAATTAAGTGTTCACCTGAACAAATTGTGATTGGGGCAAACTTCACACAGTTGTTACAAACCATTCTATTAATCATTAAAAAAGAGGCTAATCCCATTGTTTACTTTGAAGACCCCAGCTATGATAAGGCGCGTAAACTATTTATTCACCATGACTATCAGCTGCACCCGTTACCAATAGAGTTTGATGGCATCGATTTGAAGGAGCTAACCAAGCACCGGCGTGGACAATTTTTATATACGGCCCCATCTCATCAAGTTCCCTTAGGGGTAGAAATGTCATTGGAAAAAAGAACCACTCTATTACAGTGGGCTGCAGAAAACAATATTTATATTTTGGAAGATGATTATTATAGTGTCTATAAATATAAGGGCCAGACCTTACCATCCCTTCAGAGCCTTGATACGAACGAGAAAGTCATCTACTTTAGCGGCTTCGATAAGTTACTCTGTCCTGAAATTTTATGCAGTTTTATGGTATTGCCACCACAGCTATTAGAGAAATATAAAAGCACAATTTGGACGTTTTCAACTCCTTTACTTCCTTCGCACCTTCAAAAGCAATTATCCATCTTTCTGACTGAAGGATATTTTTATAAGCATTTAAAGAAAATGAAAAGATTATATGCACAGAAAACACAATTTATCGTTGAATTAATTGAAAAACATCTAGCCGCTCATATTCGAATAGCCAATCAGAATTCAGGGACCCATTTAATCATAGAATTCAAGAATAGAGCTATCGAGGACGAAGAGGAAATAACGAATTTTCTTTTCCAATCTGGCATTCTGATGAAATCAACCAAACAATTCTGGTATCAATATCAACCGAAGCATCCACAGTTTATCCTTCATTATGGTGGCTTACAAAAAAAGTATATGGAAGAAGCGATTCTTCAACTGAAAAAAGAGTTTGGGTGACCAAATTCTTTTTTTATTACCTAAAAGGGGACACTTTTTAGGGGTTTTCATAAAAAACTGTAACTTACTGAATGTTCCGATAACGCTTAAGATAAAAGAAGATAAACATTGAAAGGGGAAATCCATGAATGATGAAAATAGATGATACGGTGCAATTGCTAAAAGAATTAGTCCAAATCCCAAGCCCGGCAGGAAATACATATGAGGTGATGAACTATATTGAAAAATATTTATTGAAATTCAATGTGGAGTCAACTAGAACACGTAAGGGAGGGCTTATCGTCACGATTCCTGGGGAGGACGTTGATCACCATCGCTTAGTCACGGCCCACGTGGACACATTAGGAGCGATAGTAAAAGAAATTAAGCCGAGTGGAAGACTGAAACTGGATAGGATTGGTGGATTTTCTTTTAACTCAGTGGAAGGGGAGTATTGCCAGATTCAAACAAGGAGCGGGAAAATCTATACGGGGACCATTCTGATGCACCAAACCTCCCTTCATGTGTACCGAGATATGGAAGGTAAACTCGAAAGAAACCAAGTTAACATGGAAATCCGTCTGGATGAAGATGTTTATAATCCCGAAGAGGTACGCCAACTTGGAATCGAAGTAGGAGACTTTATCTCTTTTGATCCAAGGTTTCATGTCAATCCCTCGGGCTATATTAAATCACGACATTTGGATGATAAAGCTGCCGTAGCTGTGCTTCTTGAGTTAATCAAACAAGTAAAACAGGAAAATCTCATTCTACCATATACCACTCATTTTCTCATTTCCAATGCCGAAGAAATCTACTATGGTGGGAATTCGAATATTAGTCCAGAAACGGTTGAGTACCTTGCCTTAGATTTAGGGGTAACGGGAGATGGACAAACATCAGATGAGAAGTCTGTTTCAATTTGTGCAAAAGACATGTCCGGTCCTTATCATTACCAGCTAAGAAATCATTTAATTCAGTTAGCAGAGGAAAATGGTATCAGTTATAAAGTGGATATATATCCTAACTATGGTTCAGATGCAGCGGCAGCGATTCGTTCCGGATATGATATTGTCCACGGCTTAATCGGTCCGGGAGTTGATGCCTCTCATGCTTACGAACGCACGCATATTTCGGCCATCGAAAACACTGCTAAATTGCTCTATCACTACATTCAGTCAAACATGGTTTTATAAATGGTGGTAGAGGGAGATGAGTTCTCTTTTTCTAAATAGTACAAATTGGAGGTTACCATGAGTGCAAAAACAATAGAACTAGCCCATGGAATCGTGCGATATTCCATCAACCTACAAGTAGGGGATAAAGTATTGATCGAAGCATTTGATGTGGATAATTATGAACTGATTTCTTCTCTAATATCGGAAATCCAGAAAGCGGGTGGATATCCAATCTTGACGATACGAGATAATCAGTTGATGAGAGATCTAATCATCAATGCTTCGAAAGAACAAATCGAATTATGGGCAGACGTCGATCAATTCCAAATGGAAGCCATCGATGCCTATATTGGAATTCGAGGAAGTTACAATATTTATGATTGGTCGGATATTCCCGATGAGAAATTGTCCATGTTCAATCAAATCTACCAAAAAGGAGTTCATTTTAATCATCGTATTAAAAAGAAATGGGTGGTTCTGCGCTACCCTAACCCATCCGTTGCTCAATTAGCCAATATGAGTACGCGAGCCTTTGAGAAGTTTTTCTATGAAGTATGTACGGTTGATTATCAAAAAATGAGCACAGCCATGGAACCATTAATTTATTTAATGAATCAAACCGATGTCGTTACCATAAAAGGGCAAGGCACGGATTTGCAGTTTTCGATTCAAGGAGAGAATGCCTTCAAATGCGCCGGTACTCACAACATACCCGATGGAGAAGTATATACAGCACCTGTAAAAAATTCAGTAAAAGGAATCATCACGTTTAATACCCCTTCCCCATATAACGGCTTTGTCTTTGAAAATGTGAAACTTACATTTAAAGATGGAAAAATAGTAGAGGCAAGTGCCAATGATAGCAAACGATTAGAAAAAATATTGGATACTGACGAAGGTTCTCGATATTTAGGTGAATTTGCCCTAGGAGTAAATCCATATATATTAAATCCAATGAAAGATATTCTCTTTGACGAAAAAATCAATGGGTCCCTTCACCTCGCACTCGGTAATTGCATTGCTGACTGCTCAAATGGAAACCACTCTGCTATCCATTGGGATATGGTACTAATCCAAAGACCTGATTTCGGGGGAGGAGAAATATGGTTTGACAATCAACTTATCAGAAAGGACGGTAGATTTGTAGTACCTAATTTGGAGGGACTTAATCCGGAAAATTTGATCTAACATCCAAAAGCTTGCCCTCACACTCGTTAAGAAGTTAACGTTTGTGAGGGCTATTTTTAATTCTACAGTCTCGTCAAAAACTCCTATAATCACTAAGATATCCCGAAATTGTAGACTGAAATCTCCCATTGGACCATCCTACGTATAAAGGTACCTGGTACCTATCTACGTATTCGCGGAGGCAATGCTGAATTTTGGAAGGTGATATTTTCTGCTTCGGTATGTAATGTAACGGAGACAATTGATAATTTCTTTTTTTGGCTAATGAAAGCACATCTAAAAAAATTAGCTCTCTTGAAAAAGAAGGGCTTATTTCTGTACTTGGTTAAACCGTGTATAAACTTCTGTATAAGTAACAGTTCTTAATAATTCTCTATAGATTTCAAATAGGCTTCATCAATAAGCTGTTTGATATACTCTAAATTCTTAATGTCCATTAATTTAATGTCTATTTGATTTTGTTCTTTATCCCTTTCATTAGGGTGTTTGTCCTTATAACAATAAATCTCTGGGATACTTGATTTGAAATTATTGTAAACCTCATCTCTTTTACCGTTTGGGAAATGAAACAATATGCGATTTCCTATAGTTGAAATGGATAAAAATTTCTCATTTGAGTTGACGATTTGAAACATTATGCCATCTGAGATATTACATAAAATTGGCATATCATTTTTATGTAATTGAGATGAAACATATTCGAAAATTTCAGATCCGATTCTTTGTTGCTGGTTCAATTTTTTTAAAACATTTTCTTTTATTTTGTATTTAGAACCGCCCTTTAGAACTTCTATAATTGTTTCAGATTGTACTATAATACTATCCTTATGAATCGACATAAACTCGATATTAAGATTGTTAAGTTGCTGTTTATATGTTTTATCTATAGGATGGTTAGCTACTAGCATGAATCTTGCTTTTGGATTTAAAACCATTGTCCTATATTCTTGAATTTGCTGAATAGCTTTTTCATCTATATCCTCTTTTACTTCCACATATAACTCACTGTCACGCTTGTCCTTAAATAAGATATCACATCTTTTCTTGGTTGAACCAATAACCGTTTCCCTTTCAACTAACTTTAATCCATCTTCAATTACATCATGGCGGACTATTAGTTTATTCTGTAAAACTATTTCTTTGTTAACTCTCAATTGGTTTCACCCCATTTGGAAGATAATTTATAGCATATTAAAGTGTAAAAGGGCTTCTTTAATATCTTTTTGTTTTTCTATTGGACAAGGGTGAGTCCGTGAATTAATTGAGTGCCTGTTGTTAGCAACTTTAGGTTTTAGACCACTGATTTCCTTCATATGGGCAATCCAACATGTTTTAGGTGTGTATCCATATAGGTTTTTAACATATTCTTGAATCTCTTTGTAGGTAGCCATTGCCATCTCTCCTTAGTCTTAATATTACCTAATACTATTATAATCCTTTCTAGTATTTGGAATAATAGTATTATCCTAGAAAAAACCATAAGATAAATTGACATTAAGGTGATATCGATGAAAAGAGATATGATTTAATTAGGGACATTCTGTTAACTGTTGAAAGTAAGCAAGCAAGAGTCAGACATTACCCGCTTATCTATTTCTTCAACTGCCTCCAAAACATAAATTGCCAACTTCCTTTTTATGATTTGATCTTTCTATCATCCCATGACTATAGTAAAATTTTACATATATGATCATTAAGTAGTCAGGGGACTCAGCCATGGAAGTAGTAGCAAAAAAGCTAATCGTCAATTCCGATAGAGGGAATTTATTAAACGAACTAGTCAAATCAATGAATGAATGTAAACGCTTTTACTTTAGTGTGGCATTCATTAATTTTAGCGGCCTCCAACTTCTGCTAGATCCTTTAAAGGAAGCACAGGAAAAAGGTGTGACAGGGAAGGTTATTACCTCTACATATCTAAACTTCACTGAGGCAAAAGCGCTTGAAAAGATAAGGGAATTTAATCATGTCGAGTTAAAAGTGTTTGTGACCGATAAAGAGATTGGCTTCCATACTAAGGCCTATATTTTTGAATACGATGACACTTATAAGGTAATTATCGGTTCATCGAATATTACACAAAGTGCTTTGAAAAGTAATATCGAGTGGAATGTTGAGATTATCTCGAAAGAGGACGCCTATTTCATTAAAGAGGTTTTGAAAGAATACGACCACTTATGGAATATTAGTCAGGATGCTGACGACGATTTTATTACTAAGTACGAAGACTTTTTAAAGTCGATAAAATCCACTCAATCTGCTCAGCAGCTTATCTATGAACGCGCTGAATATATCATTCCCAACCGAATGCAAAAGCGAGCGATTGAGAACCTCGATCGACTTCGTAGCTTTGGTGAAAAGAAAGCTTTAGTCATTGCGGCAACTGGTACAGGAAAAACTTATATGTCTGCCTTTGATGTGAAGAACTATAAGCCAAAGAAGCTCCTTTTCATTGTTCATCGAGAAGAAATTTTACGAAAAGCGAAGGAGACTTTTGAAAAACTTCTACCCAATGAAAAAATTACCTTTGGCTTATTAACGGGTAACCATAAGCAAAAGCATGTTGATTATGTTTTTGCGACAATCCAAACGATTTCACGTTGTTACCATGAATTTGATCAAGAAGAATTTGATTATCTCATAATTGACGAAGCGCACCATGCGACAAGTCCTACCTATCAGACGGTGCTAAATTATTTTGAACCCAAATTCACCCTCGGGATGACGGCTACTCCAGAACGAAGCGATGCCAATAATGTATTTGATTTGTTTGATAATAACGTTGCTTTAGAAGTTCGCTTACACGAGGCTTTAGAGGATGAATTAGTGATCCCATTCCATTATTTCGGTATTACCGATATTGAAGGTATTGATTTGAGTGATGTCCAAATTGACGATATCGCAGAAATTACGAAACGGTTAAAGGTAAATGAACGGGTGGACTTTATCATTGAGAAAATGAACTTTTATGGTTATGATGGCGAAAAACGGAAGTGCCTGGGCTTCTGTGCCAGCATTGAACATGCGCAGTATATGGCAGCGGAGTTTAATAAACGGGGCTATAAAAGCACCTGCCTAACTGGAGAAGATTCATCTGAAATTCGGCAAAGAATGATGAACCGATTAGAAAATGACCAAGACGAATTAGAAGTTATTTTTACGGTTGATATTTTTAATGAAGGGGTTGATATTCCTTCAGTCAATAGTGTTCTCATGCTAAGACCAACCAACTCTCCAATCGTGTTTATTCAACAGTTAGGAAGAGGTCTTCGTAAACATGCGAATAAGAGCTTTCTAACCGTCCTTGATTTTATCGGAAATCATAATAAAACATTTCTGATTGCATTAGCCCTAAATGGAAGTCGATATTACGATAAAGAGAGCTTAAAGGTCGCGGTGGCGACAGGATTTGCCAATATTCCGGGCTGCACCCATATTCAGATGGATAAGATTTCTCAAGAACGAATTCTTCAGCAAATCGATAATGAAAATTTTAATTCGATGAAATATTTAAGGGAAGAGTACATTGAATTCAAAAAGCTCAACCAAGGACGGATCCCTTATATGCTGATGGATTACATGAAATATGACGGGGCACCCGATCCGGTGAAATTCATTGATCGTGAGAAAACCTATCTCCAATTTGTCGCTAAAGTGGAGAAGGATGATCGCTTGAAGTCACTGTTAGCCAATGATGCCTTTGAGGGGGCTCTTAAAGAATTATCAAGTAAATTGCCTCTGAAAAGAGTGTACGATTTTGTCATCGCTCGCTATCTGGTTGACCATGATGAGATGACTCTTAGTACCGCTAAACATGAGATTTTAAAGCTAGTGAAAAATGTCGACGATGACAGTATTCTGCACGCATTCCAATGCTTAAATCAGGACTATTATGATAGTGGGCAGCTAAGAAGCTCGTTGAAACTATTCGATTTTTCGGATGGTGTATTGAGGAAGACACTAGTGTTTGGAAAGATATTAGAGAATGCTGATTATAAAAAATTTATCGTCGACGTAATCAACTATGCGATTTTCCGATATGAGAAGGAATATAAGTCAGAGTACTATGGTGTTCCACACTTTAAGTTGTATGAGCAATATAAAATGGCCGATGCTGCCCTACTTTCTAATTATCGTAAAATGCATAGTTCCTTTAGAGGTGCGGGCCTGCTAGCAAATGGGAATGATTATTTTCTTTATATCGATTTACACAAAGAAGAGGATATCAAGGAAAGTATCAACTACCAGGATAAGTTTATCGACCAAAGGTATTTTCAATGGCAAACTCAGAATAGCACCAGCCAACAATCCGAACGTGGCCAAAATATTATTCGCAATAAGCAGCGTGGAATTAATCTTCATTTATTTGTGCGGAAGTACAAGGAGATTGATGGCAAAAATGAGCCGTTTATTTATATCGGCAAGGGCGATGCTGTTGAATATAAGGGAGACAAACCGATTACCGTCAAGCTTAAATTAGAGCATGAAATCCCTGCAAATCTATATATCGAATTCACAAAAAGAGTATAGTCTTCTCATTGCGAGAAGACTATTTTTCATGGATTAATAATTCCACCGCTGGAATGTCTGCCGGAGCCCAGACGAGTGAAGCAAGGTTTTCACGCTTTAACCAAATTAATTTGGAATGCTCAGTTGGAGTCGGTGTGCCTCCAATGATTTTGCACTTAATGGCAATCAAGTTAATGATGAAAGTCTCGTATTCATGAATGATGTCATTATGCAAATCATTCGTTTCGATTTGGCAATGCAACTCTTCTTCAATTTCTCTTTTTAAGGCAGAAAAAATATCCTCATCTGGTTCTACCTTACCGCCAGGAAATTCCCACATATTTGGGATAGACATTTGAGGTGAGCGTAGAGCACATAGGATTTCGTTTTGGTCGTTTTCGATGATGGCAGCTACTACTTTTACGGTTTTCTTCAATTTTGATGCCTCCTAATACTAATGCATTAATCCATATCATATCATGTCCATAACTTTTATTTCTTCTCTAATGTATCAGCAGTGTGATCAAAAGTATTGGCTTTTTAAACAGATACTGAAGGAGGTTTCATATAATCACGGACAGATTCATAAATTTTGTTATTTGAAGAGATCATCCTATTAATGATTTGAAGATATTTTTTAATAGATATATAGTATAATATATAAAAATGGAAAATAAAGGGGATGTAAATATGAAGAAGCTATTAAGTGTCTTATTATCGTTAGGAATTGTATTTGGCTTTTCCTTCACAATCGATGCGGCAACACCGATAAAGACCTATAGTAACTGCAAAGAACTTAACAAAGATTATCCTGGTGGAGTAGCTCAATCTGCCAATGTGAAAAACAAAGGTGGAAAAACAAAATACAAGCCATTTGTCTCCAAAGAGCTATATGAAGCAAACAAAAAAAGTGATAGAGATAAAGATTTAATAGCATGTGAGAGGTAGTAGCATTTTAAGTCACCTATTTAGGTGGCTATTTTTTATAGAAAAATCCTTTAATAGTTAAAGGATAAAGGTGGAAGATGTTGAATGTCTTAATATTAGGGAAAATCAAGAACAAATATAGCGAGGTAAAAACATGATAGATGAAGTTTGGAAAAGGATTATTGAGAACGAAGGACAAGTTTTTCGTCAAATTAGGGGTGGTGAGTTTTCTTATAAGGTGAAGGGCAATATTCTATACTTAAGCAGGACAAGACGTTCCGTTTCGAAAGGTACCTTTAACGATGCCTTAAAATTTGTTCCTTTATGTAATACTGTACCCGTACAACATCTACAGGCTCCGTCTTATTTATTTGCTATTTTGATGGATGAAAGAATAAGAAAAAATGATTGGTGATCAGTAGATAATCAATGTATACAGTAGACCAAAAAAGAGCCGTTTTTCAGTTTGATCAATTAAAGGAACCTTCAATAATGGATGTAAGGACAGATTTTCTGAACCCAATTCATTGGCTTAATGGGATAGGGATCCTTTCCCTACTTCCTAAGTTCATCACTTTAAAAGGGGAAATTTAAGCATGAAAAAGGGGACCTATTTGTATGGAAAAGTTAGTAAGGAATTAGAGAAAGTAAGAAAAAGCATTCAGCTATTAAAGTCAACTGGTGATGATAAAAGCATTCTAGATTTAAGTATAGGCTATAAATCTAACAGAAACAGAATTCGTAAAGAAATTTTACAACAATACGGAGATTTATTTGCGATTATACAAGTTATTAGGAGATTAACCATTCTTGGTGTTCAAAATGTAGATTTAATAGTCAATAAGAAAGATATTGATCATAAAAGTTGGATAAAAAGACATAAGGCACTCGATTCATTGCTGATTAAGTACTTAGAGGTTTTTGATGAAATCATTTGCCTCATGGAAAATGGCTTTCCGGACGGAGCTATGCAAAGATGGAGAACGTTCCTTGAATATTCAATCATCATTATTTTCATACTGGAGCAGGGTGAAAAGGTGGCTGAAGAGTATGTTAATCATTTTTTTAAGTCAATCGAAGACCACCTTCACCCCAAAACAAACCTTGCATGGGCTAAGGTGGCTCCTTGTCTGCAGAATGAAAAACAAATTAATCTACGAATGCTTATGAATCATATTGTGGGAATTCAAGAAGGTACTAAACAATGGTATCTTGGTCTTTATAAAATCATATCTCAATCTATTCATGGATCTTCTATTGGAGTGAACTTATCATTTAATGATGAAATCTCATATGATATTGATGATATGAAAATTAAAAATAGCAGTTATTATGCTGGTGGAATCAGTACCGTGATAACGAATTCTATGAACCTTTTGTTTCAAACTTTTAAAGTATATTTTAATACATTTCCCGATGCAGGATTGAATATGGACCAAATTTGGACAGAAACTATTAATGAATATGTAAAAGCATATAACCGTTTTTTTGCTGATGTTAAGGTGGAATGAGTGGCAAGTTCCTTGTCCTAAAACATCAATTACCAGCAGTGAATTTTGTTTTCCGCTTCTGAGCAAGTTAAGGTTTCCCCAGTCTTTCTCAGATTCTCTTTTACTCAAAAGAGTTGGTCATATTTCAACTGATGAAGCCATTTATTCTGAGAGAAGGAACAATTGTTAAAGTTAGGGTAAGGTTCTTCGTATCAAGGGACAAGACGTTTCACATCTGTTTAGATTAATGGGACTAGGGGTTTGAGGATCCTGACTATGCTGATGTTCAACTTGCTTCGTCTACTAGAACAATTGATGATTAAGGCTAAGTTCCTTGAATATAATGGTCAGAATTTTTAAAAAATAAAATAGACTTAAGCCATAGTGTTCGATAATATAAATAGTGAAAAAAGGGATTGGAAGTGATCTAATGACAAAAGAATTAAGTCAAAAGTATTATATAGAATTAATTGATTTACAGGATGTAGAAAGTGTTGAAGCTCAATTTCAAAGCTTACTAGATGTTCGAATTGAATCCGTTTCTGACCTGGAAAAATGGTTAACAGATGAAAAGGAATTAATCATTAAAATTGTGGAGGCGTTGACTGGTCACGAAGTCGACTTTTACCGAAACACAGATGATGCGGAGTTTAAGTCGACTTATTTTCACGATCAACAGGTTATCCTGCCAATCTTAATGAAATATGAAGGAAAACTCAATGCGAAATGCTGTGAGTCTCCTTATTTTCAACAATTAGATGAAAAGCGTTACGGCTTGATGCGACGTGTTCGCGAGTCTAAAGTGAAACTGTTCAGAGAAGAAAATATTCCATTAATGGTAAAAGAACAGGAGCTCGGTACTAAGTATAGTGAAATGATGGGAGGATTAACCATTGAATGGGAAGGTGAGGAAAAACCTTTACCGTTTATCAAATCTAAGCTCGATGATTTAGACAGAGACGTGCGAGAGCAAGCATATCGAGCGATCATGTCGGCCCATCGCAAATTGAAACCTGATATGGATGCCATCATGGGCGAGCTCGTTCAATTACGTCATAGAATCGCTTTAAATGCAGGCTTTGAAAACTATCGTGATTATATGTTTGTTGCCAAAAATCGTGAGTATAGTGTTCAAGATTGTTATGATCTTCATAAAAATGTAGAAAAGCATATTATCCCAGTATGGAACAGGCTTGCAGATGTTTTTCAGTCCAAGCTTGCTATTGATACCTATCGCCCTTGGGATCATACGGCAAAACTGTTAAAAAACGCACCATACTCAGAAGTAACAACTCTTTTGGATGGCATGTCTGTAATGTTAAGAAAGACCGATCGCTATTTTGGAGAACGTTTCGATTATATGAGAGAGCATGGGCTGCTAGATCTTGAAGAACGGGTAGGAAAAGGCCCAGGTGCTTTCTGTACTTACTTACCTGCTTCAAGAAATAGTTTTGTTTTTTCTAATTTTAGTCCGTCCTTTGATTCTCTTAGCGCGCTAATTCATGAAATGGGACATGCGATAAATGGGTATCTTCAGTTTTCTGAACAAGGCCCATTGGAAGAATACCAACTACGTTCGGAAGTGGCTGAACTGTATTCTTTTGGGATGGAATTGCTATTATTGGATAAGTTAGATTCATTTTATCCAGAAGAAGAAGATTGTAAGAGCTTCCAGCGTGAGGAACTAAAATGGGCATTTTCCATGTTATTAAAACCATTAATCGGGGATGTCTTCCAGCATTGGATGTACACGAACCCTAATCATACAGCCAAAGAGCGTGATGAAAAGTTCTATGAAATCTCAAGACGTTATAGCTTAAATCCTGTCGATACTTCTGGGTTTGAAGAGGAAATTGGGATGACCTGGGCAGACACCATTCATTATGTTCAATATCCTTTTTATGCGGTAGAATACGCCATGGCCATGCTGGGTGCACTTCAATTATTTGAGAATTATCAGAAACATCCAGAGCAAGCGGTCGCTTCCTATAAAAAAGGAGCAAGTGCGGACTACAACCAATCCATCGCAGCCATTTATGAGGAAACGGGTGTCCGTTTTGATTTTTCAGAACTAGTCGTAAAACGAATGGGTGAATTTCTAGAAAAAGTGATTCAAGACATACATTAACCTGTGGGACCAGGGGACAGGTTAATCCTCCCAGTCCATTGTTAATAAAGAATCAAGCTGATGCAAACTGGGTCAAGGAACCTGTCCCTAAGTCCCGTCTTAAGCATGGAGGACATACAATCCGCTATTTGGCTAAAAAGGGGTACTTTTGAGGATTTCGAGGACATACATTCCGTTATTGTCCCAATCTGAAGGCAAATGGACCTCATTTTAGTAGAATAACGGAACGTATGTCCTCAAACCTTAAAAATGGCCACCTTTTGATGCTTATAACGGAACCTATGTCCGCGAATTTCTAAAATAAACCTCATCTATTCTTCAACGCTCCAGCCAAATCATATTCGTATCTTTAGAAAAATTGGCGATATTATATAAAAATAAAGCGTCATTAATATCGTTTTCCTTCATATATTCATAAATATTGGAATGATAATAACGTAAGTCAATGACATGAATTTCTTCAAAATGATTGGCTAAAAAAGGGATAAACGAGTGGGCGTAAGAATCTTTCATGACGGCAAGCTTACGGCCGTTATGAACGCTAGATTGAATCTTTACTAAACTATGATTCCCACCTAAAAAGAAAGAATATTGGTCCTTTTTAGTTAAATAGTTCCATTCATATAATGAATCGGTACTATTTTGGTTATTTTCATATTTTACGTTATATTTAACATCAAATTTCGGCTCGAACACTTCTATCCTGTCTGACTTTATTCGATGATTATTTGCCTTTGAATAATAGGTACCATTAAAATTATTTGATACGTTATGAATAGTAAAATCCGTCCATTTATATGCGGCTATTCCCATTTCTTTTGCTGCAACTTCATAGGCATAATAGGCGCCTCTCATTGTCCAATGATGATCGGTTCGAAAGTAAATGGGTTCCTCTTTTTTTTCTAAAAGCTTGTCGTACACATCAATAAAATTTACAGTGAGGTGTTCTTTTGCGAATGCCAGCATTTCTTTTTGACTATAGGAATTTGCAAACAAAGGGAGTTTATCTTTATACATTTCTACCGATGTTGGGGCTAACAACAAGTACGTATGGATGTCATTCGCTTTTTCTTTAAAGTATTGAATGCTATTTAGATTTTTTTGAAACTGTTCTCCTGGCTTCTCATAACCCTCTAATAAAAATCCATCTTTCCCAAAAAAGACACCATCGTTCTCCTGCTTGAGTGAAGCCATTTCAGCTTCCGCCTTCATTCCGGTCCAAAAATCCTTCCAAACAAATTGATCACTTACATACTCTTCAAAATCCTTCGTAAAATCACCAGATAGAAAGCTTTTAAATGTAAACGAAGGCATTTGAGCAAGCACTCGGTTTTCCTGTTCGGAAAAACTTCGATCGTCCACCAATACATGAAGCAACCCAAGACCGCCTATAAAACTAACAAATATTCCAATCAGTATTTTATTCATGGTAGCCCCCTTTTAAAAGCGAAAATAAAGAAATGGATTATAGGATTCATCGACTAAATAAGCAGTTGATAAAAAGAGAATAGTTAAATAAAATACAGGCAAAACAACCGTATCCACTAATCTGTTTTTAGAATATTTTTGATAGACATTCATAAACGCGGGTGTGGAACCAATAACCACCATAATGATTAGAATGAAATTTGTATATAAATAGTACAAGAAATGCGTATCCAAAAGGCTATTCCCAGAAAAACCAAACATGATTTTTAAATAGGTGAGACCTGTAGCATAATCATCAAATTCAAATAAAACCCAACCAATCAGGATGGCAAAAATGAGGTATAAATGTTGGAAAACGGGATGTATCTTACTCATCATTTTTAGTAAACCTGCTTTTTCAATAGCAATCATTAGGCCAAAATAAATTCCCCATAAGGCGAAATTCCAACTTGCTCCGTGCCACAAGCCTGTTAAACTCCAAACGATGATTAAATTGCGATAAGTCTTCATCTTTCCCTGTTTACTTCCGCCCAAAGGGAAGTAGACATAATCTCGAAACCACGATCCTAATGTCATATGCCATCTACGCCAAAACTCCGTAACACTTTTTGATATATAGGGATAATGGAAATTCCGAGGGAAGTTAAATCCAAACATCCTTCCTAGCCCAACAGCCATATCAGAATATCCGCTAAAATCAAAATAAATTTGAAAAGCAAAGGCAATGATACCTAGCCATGCCGTCAAAAGTGGCAAATCATTTACGCCTTGACCTTGAATGTTACTCCAAAGCAAACCAATATTATTGGCAAGCAGGACCTTTTTTCCTAACCCGATGATGAAAATTTTTACCCCATCCGCAAATTGAGCTGCATTCCATCTGCGAAAATGAAGATCTTCTGCCATTGATTCATACCGAACAATCGGCCCCGCAACAAGCTGTGGAAAGAAAGATACATACATCGCAAAATCAAGAGGGTTTTTTTGTGGTATTAAACGACCACGATAGATATCTATTGAATAGGACATAATCTGGAAGGTATAAAAAGAAATCCCAATTGGAAGAGGTAGTTCTAGCGGTGCAATCTTCGTTCCAATCAAGCTATTTAAATTCACTATTAAAAAATCGGCATATTTAAAAAAGGATAGCAATCCTATGTTAATGATTAATGAAGAAACAAGGAAAATTTTCGCCTTCAACGGTTGACTTAAACGATATTTATGAATAAACAATCCATGAAAATAGTCAACGAAAGCGGAGAAAATCATTAAGACAATATATACCGGCTCTCCCCATGCATAAAAAACCAAACTGACAAGAAGTAAGACGACATTTTTACATTTTCTCGGACTAATAAAATAGAAGAATAGTGTAAAAGGTAGAAAGAAAAATAGAAATAATAAGCTACTAAAAACCATGAGACCACTTCCATTACTGTAATAGAAAAAGGCACACGAAGTGCCCCGTCTATATTATTTAAAAAAAATTTCAAATACCTCTTCTATCTTTTCTGGATGATCACTAGTAACATACAATAAGTATTTTCCGTTTGTTTTAATCACATTATTTTTTACTTTTTCAAATTGCTCAGGTAAATAGATTTCCCATGTCTTGATTTGGTTTTCCCTTTCCCTCTCTAGCGCTTCTTTAAGAGACTTTACGTTTGCTTCGTCTTTTGCTTTTAATAGAATAATCTCATCGGATTTGACATTCATCATGTGCGCAATAACGATCCCATCTTCAAGCTCTTCTTTGTTCAATTTCATATTTTCCAAGTAAATAGGTGCAGAGGGGTCATCTTCATTTGTTAAATCAACTTCCAAATGCATTTGTAATTTCCCGTCAACAAGTACGTCGTCACCAGCGCCTAGTTCCTTCAAGTCTTCAGCCATTTGTTCTTTTACCTTCGTGCTGATTTCCTCTAAAGAGACTTCGGGTTTTTTATCCTTTTCTTTAGATTGGTTCGTACAGCCAACAATTAAGCTAATGACAAAAGTTAGTACAAATAAACGATAGATATTTTTCATGTTGTCCTCCTACATTTTTGTCTTAACTTTGAAGTAGACGGATATTTTTTCATTTTGTTACAATAATTTTTTTCGTTCAAAAGTCGCTTGCTACGGCTGAATGATTACGCAAATAGTAAAGCAAAGGGATCGCGTGTCACCGTTTAATGGGAAATAAGTCAAGTGGAGATTTTTAAGAAAAAAGTTTCACTCACCATTTATGGGGACAAAGGATTTATATTCATTGAAAATTGGCGATTATTAAAAGGAGCATTAGATGGAAGTGAGGAATCGGTTGAATTACCGTTAAATCCCCCAAATGGCTGGATCATTGATCACTTAATCGATGCTATTATGGGGCGGCCGTCACAGATTTCCGGTTTTGAAGATGGATATGAAACGTTAAAAATCATTGAAAAGATTCGTAATCCGGTAATGATTGAAGTATAAGAGGGGCAAGGACCAACATTAATCTGTATATTGGGACTAGGGACAGGTTAATCCACCCAGTCCATTGTTAATAAAGAATCAAGCTAATGCGAACAGGGTCCAAGAACCTGTCCCTAAGTCCCGTCAAATCCTGTGATGGAACCAAGCTTTAACCTATATTTGACTGTTTTTTTAATCATTTTTGTTCTCTGTTCCTAACTATATCAAAACTGTATAATGAAATTAAGTCATACTAATTGGAGGGGAGAACGATGAAGAAATTAAAGGGTTATGCAGCAGAAGTAATTAAAGAAATAATCCGTGAAGGAGAATCAATTTTTGAAATTGAGGGTAAGAGATATTTTTTATCTTTAATTGATGAAACACAAACATCAGTAAAAGAAGACGTTGAACATGACCATGAACTGAAACAAAAACTATTGCAAGCAAAGAAAGACATCTTAGAAGGTAAAGTTTTTTCAACTGATGAGGTTTTAGAGATGATTGAGCAAGGTGATCTTTAATGGAGATCAAATGGACAAAACAGGCGCTAGAGGGCTTTCAGCATATACAAAGTCAGTATTTTTCTCCTTCAGAAACAAAGGAATATAAAAAAGATTTAGTGAATAGAATTCATGCGAAAATTTCTATACTTGGAACTAGTATCCCCTCTAATCAACAAGGATGGGAAGGTAGTTTTAAGATAATTATAGATAAGTATATTGTGTATTATTCTTTTTCAAATGACCATTCAATTTGTTATATTGAATATTTTAAGCACATTAGACAAAAGAATTAGGCTGGACAAGGTATCTTAAAAAAGCAATACGATATCTTGTCTAGCCTTTACTTTTTTTGATGAAAAGCCATTAAGATATGATCAGTTTAAGCGTGAAGGAAATAAGCAATGCAGGTCCTACACTTCCACAATGGCATCAGCTTCCATTTCCACCAGCATTCTAGGATCAATAAGACCGTTTACAATCACTAAGGTCGCTGCAGGTAAAATCTCTTTCAAACCAAAATCTTGTGCTGCCCGCACCAATTCAGGTACGTTAGCTCGGTCGGTTATGTAAACTCTTATTCTAACAATATCCGTCACCTTTCCACTGAGTTCTTCAATGGCCTTCTGGATGTTGTTCATCGTAACAAGAGTTTGTTGATAGGCATCTCCCAATCCTACTAGCTCACCATTTTCCATAGCAGTAGTTCCTGAAACTTCAATCCGATTCCCTATCCGAATGGCCCGACAGTATCCAAAATGCTCCTCATAAGGGGAGCCTGAAAACACTCGTTTTCTTTCACTCATGGTAAATCCCTCCTTTTTTATTAATCATATTAATAATCAATAGGAGTTATTATCAAAAAACTACCCTCTTATTTATATTTTCTGCGCAGAACTTAACCTAAGGGACAGGTTTTGCGCTTTTACCTTAGAATGTAAGACTGAACTTTTGTAAATTTCTATTTCATGAATTCAATTTTAGAGAAACATTTTCAAAAATATATACGTCTAATACATAGGGCTTAATTTTATTCGTATCGCTTGTGTATCTTTCTTCATTGTTAATTAAAGCCTTGAAGGGTAGTTTAGTGATAAATATCCCCAAAAAATGAATAGCAGAAAGGCGGGAATTCATGACGAGAACAATAATTGGCGGAATGATCTTTTTAGGTGGTTTATTCGTTAGCTTAGCCATCATTATTTCAGGTGCCATATATGCAACCGGTATGACGGCATGGTCAGGAAAGTCGAAATTATGGTATGCGATTTTTGGAACGAAGCAGTATGGCAATGAAGTTAGCCAGTCCTTATTTATGGGCTTTCCTTTTATAGTAGGAATTTTATTGGCCATTTTAGGGCTAGCAATACTAGTGAATGAGTATTATAGTTCCTTTAAGGAATAAACCACTAGTTTTCCTATTCAGCCAATGAGAGGGGTTTGGGGCAGGTTCAGCGTCCCAGTCTATTGTTAATTAAGAATCAAGTTAATGCAATCTGGGGCAAGGAATCTCTCCCTACGTTCCGTCTGAAAGAGGTCCTTAGTCAAGGGATGTTAATAAAATAGTAGTAGGACATGGATGTTACTCTCATTTCATTAAAGGAGGTAAACAGCTGTGTCTTTTTTGTTTTCATTTTTAAGGGTTTTTAGTTATTTTGTCGCAATTTACGGGCATATTTCTACAAAATCTGATAGGAGCATGTAACCATTAATTTTTTATTATATGCGAAATAGAGGCCTTTGGATAAGGGAGAAGACGCATGATAAAGGTCTTATCTGAGGTTAAATAGGGAAGCTGTGAAACAAGATTTTTCGGTAACTTGAGGCGCTTTTTGTAACAATTTTTGGAAAAGTTTTTAGAGGGGAACATCAATGAAATGTGTAATATTGTAAACGACTAGTCAGTTTGAATTTGTGAATGTGGTTGTGCCAATGTTACGAAGGGGGATCGGTATAAATGAAGAAAGTGATTAAAAACAAATACTTCTTAGTTTTTTTGATGGTTCATTTTATTGTCATGAATAGTACGTTTTTTCAAAATGCGTTCGCAAGTGATCAACAACATTTTCAAACAAGGAATGGATTAAACGCGAGTAATCAGCTAGTGGATTCAAAAATTAATAAAGAGCTAGAAAAGGAGTTTTCTCAAAAAGAATATGTAACATACTTAGTTAAGTTTGTGGAGCAAGTGGACACAAAAGCAGTATCAGAAGAAGCATTACAATTGTCTTTGCAAAAGAAACATAGTAAGCAGAGAGAGAAGCTATCCATTCGAAATCATATTGTCAGTGCATTGCGAGAGACTTCGAATCGGACGCAAGCGAATTTAAAAGAGTATTTAAGTGGAATGGTTAAGGAAGGAAAAGTAAAAGAGTTTAAGAGTTTTTTTATTGTCAACAGCATGGTCGTAACGAGTACGAAAGAAGTAATGGAGGAGATTTCAAAGAGAAGTGAAATTGAAAAAGTCTTACCCAATCGAACGCATTCGTTAGGTATTCATTCGACTAAAACAGCACCAAGTAAAGTGATTCCCGAAAAGGCATTAGTTGAGTCAAATAACGACAGCGAAGAAGAAATTGAGTGGAATATTCGTCATATACAGGCACCAAAAGTTTGGGATATGGGGATCGATGGCTCTGGTATCGTAGTTGCAAATATCGACACAGGCGTAGACTTAACGCATCCTACCCTGCAAAGAAAATGGAGAGGTTATGATGCTCATGGTGAAATCGTTAGTCCTGAACTAAGTTGGTATGATGCACATAGCCATTATTTAGAATTGCCTTTTGATGGAGATGGTCATGGTACTCATGCTATGGGAACGATTGCCGGATCGCGAGAAGATGGGACCAAAAAAATCGGGGTAGCCCCAGGTGTGAAGTGGATTGCTGTCCGTGCATTTAACCCTACCGCTTCTGATGCCATTTTATTGGATGCTGGTCAATGGATTTTGGCACCAGTTGATAAAGATGGAAACGTTCATCCTGAGATGGCCCCCGATATCGTCAATAATTCTTGGGGTAGTGCTTCAGGTTTTGATGAATGGTACAGACCAATGGTTCAAGCATGGCGCGATGCCCAAATTTTTCCGGTATTCGCAGCGGGGAATAGTTTAGAAGCCGGTAAAGCGAAGCCGGGAAGTGTAGCAAACCCTGCGAATTATCCAGAGTCATTTGCAGTAGGGGCTGTTAATAGTGGAAATCAATTAGCGGATTTTTCGTTAAGGGGTCCATCTCCGTATAACACGGTTAAACCCAATATATCCGCACCTGGTGTCTCCATTTTATCAGCTGTTCCAGGCTGGTATGAACATATGAACGGGACGTCTATGGCTGCTCCACATATTTCCGGTGTTGCTGCTTTAATGCTTCAAGCCGATGCGGGATTGAGGGTCGATGAGATTGAGGATATTTTAACGGCAACGGCCATTCCACTAACCAATAGTGACTATCCAGACAGCCCGAATAACGGCTTCGGATCTGGACTAGTGGATGCTTATGGTGCTGTTACGTCGCTTTTTAATGGAATTGGTTCTGTTGAAGGGAAAGTAGAGACTTCTGGTAAAGATACTGAACCCCCTACTTATCATCATGATCCGGTCACATTTTCTTTTAGTGGAGCCGATTTACCCATTTCCATTGACGTAACAGACAATTTGGCTGTTGAAGTTAAGGCCTATGCTAAAAAGAAAAGCGCCAACTCGTGGACGGTAGTACCAATGACTCGAATTAGCGGTAATCACCTTAAAGGAACGTATTCTGGACAGATTCCGTACTCCCTACTCGACAGCAGCGGCCTTGAATACTACTTTGAGTTGAATGACCCAGGGAAAAATAAGGTAGAAACCGAGATCTATCATGTCGTCATTTCGAATGGGATCACACCAGGTTACTTCCAAGATTTTGAAGAAAACATGGATCACATAAAAATCGATGGGAAGGGCCGAGTTTGGGCTTGGGGAGTACCTCAGACAGGTCCAGGTAAAGCATTTTCAGGAGAAAAAGTGTTAGCGACGAATTTAACTGGTCTATACGGACCCAATATGTATACTTCCATCTCCCTGCCCCCGATAGATCTTATAGATGCAGACGATGGAGCCATCTTATCATTTAAACATTGGTTTTCCATTGAGCAGGATTTAGACTTTGGCCGAATCTATTTAGCTTCAGAGAAAAGTGGATATGAATATCTTCCTATAGCCGAGTTTACAGGGAAAACTAATGGCTGGGAAAGTGAGTATATTGATTTAAGGTCTTACGCCGGTCAACAAGTTTTTATCATGATCCTCTTTGATTCTGACTTCATAGAAGAAGACCTTGGTTGGTTTATTGATGACTTAGCGTTAATGAGACCTGATAAAATCCCACCACATGCTCCAATCAATATTCGCTCAGAAGTGAATGCTCTTGGAGAAACAACGCTTTCATGGAATGATGTTGAAGATGAGTACTTAAAAGGGTATGCCATTTACCGTGGATCTCAAAGTGGGGGCAAATATATCAAGCTAGCAAGCACAAAAGAGTCATCTTTTAAAGACAAAACGACAGAATTCGGAAAAACCTATTATTATGTGATTACGGCTATTGATGGCAGCTTTAACGAAAGCAGCTACTCAAAAGAACTAAAGGTTGTGATCGAAGAACCTACTGTTTTATTCTTTGATGATTTTGAGGGTACAGATGATAATGGCTGGACACATGACGGCTTAAAGGATGAATGGGAACGAGGAACTCCTGTTAAAGGTCCAGGTTATGCCTACTCAGGCACAAAGGTTTGGGCAACCGATTTAGACGATAATTATGAGCTAAACGCTTATAATCAGTTAGTTTCTCCTGTCATTGATTTGACAGAAGTGAAGCATGCTGCTCTAAGTTTTTATCACTGGTATGAATTTGAACCTTTCTATGACTTTGGAAGGTTACAAATATCTAAAGATAACGGCAAATCCTGGCAGGAACTAAAATGGTTTACAGCCTCAACCTTTATGAATGGGTGGACCAAATATACGGTGGGTCTCGATTCTTTCGTTGGAAGTCGAATTCAAGTTCGCTTCCGCTTGGAATCAGGACCCAGCATAACGGCATTAGGTTGGTATTTGGATGATTTTAAAGTCGTAGCGACAACCGAAGCTACGCCTGATATAGGTGTTCAACCACCTTTACGAAAGCAACGTCCTTCAGAGAAAGTGGCAGTTCAGTCGATGGAAACACTACAAAAAGTTTCTAGATCTGAAATTGGAGGGCTGCAAAAATACGATGAAATACCGTCTACCTTACCCGTAAATGCCTATTTAACCGTTCTAGAAACGGGGCGCGGTGCTAAGACAGACCCATTTACAGGTGATTATCGACTTGTCCATGTTCCAGGTGATTACACAATTCGGGCAGAAGCTTACGGCTATTACCCTAGTGAAGCTCAGGTGGCCATTATCGATGGGGAAACTTCAGAACAACACTTCAGCCTAGAAAAGGTGCCGAAAGGGATAATTAAGGGGAAAATCATAAATGAGAAAACAGGTGAACCTGTTTCTAATGCCTACATGGCTCTAGTAGAAGATGCCCAGGTAACTCCTGTATGGACAAAGTCAGACGGTACGTTCGAGTTGACAGCACTTGAAGGAGATTATACCTTATCCATTTCAAAAGCTAATTACTATACACAAAAACTAACGATTCGTGTCGTAGAAGGCCAAAACGTTCTTCCCGACGTTAGCTTAAAACCATTTTTAGGAATGGATGGGATGATCGCTTACGATGACGATTCGGCAGAGGATGCATCAGCCTTTTTTGTACCGGGCTTTGGCTGGGGAGTCAAGATGACACCAGAGACACCGATCACTCAGGTGAAAGGTGCTAAATTTTTCTTTTGGACAGAAGATTACCCTTCTCCTGGTGGAACACAATTTGAGTATGCTGTCTATGACGCACGAGGGTTTGCAGGAGCTCCAGGAAAAATGTTGGCAGGACCATTCAAAGGAGTGGCCAATCGAAATGGTGATTGGACCGAGGTTAACCTGCCGCAGCCAATCTTGGTTGAAGGAGATTTTTATATCGCTTACTTCCAGCCTCAAGGTGAAGATACTTCTCCGGCAATTGGTTTAGACTTAAGTGCTGGAGATACCACTAGAACATGGATGTTTGCAGGCGGAGAATGGTTCCACTATGATCCATATAATAACGAAAAACCAATGATTCGTGCCTTAGTGGATAATGAGGTTTCTGCGCCAGTGATTACCTTCCCTACCAACAATTATCATACAAACAAGCCAAACATAACATTAAAAGGTTCGTCGATTGCAAACGGTGGAGATGTATTGGTTTATAAATCTGGAAAGCTTGTTGAAAGAGGCATTGTGGAAAATAAAACCTTCCATATTCCGGTGGATTTAGAAGAAGGAGTAAACGAGTTTACGGTTGATATTATCATAAAGGGCGAAAATACAGGATTTTCAAGCCCTGTTAGAGTAGTAAGAGATTCTAAACTACCTAAAATCAATCTACAACTCTCTGAAAAAGTAACGATCTTAAACAATGAGATTATTAAAGTCAGAGGGACGGTGATAGAGGAGAATCTCGATAAACTATTCATTAATAATCAGCAAGTAGAGGTCGGACCGAATGGTAAATTTGACTATAAATTTATTGGGGTAGAGGGAAAAAATCGGGTTGAAGTATATGCAGTTGATTTAGCCGGTAACAAAACCGAGCTGCAACGAGACGTTGAAATAGATTTAACCTATCCGACCGTCACAAGTTTCAGACCTTTTAAGAATTTATCGGTAAAACCAGGTGGTCCATTAACGGTTAGCTTTGAAGGGGAGAAGGGACTAAAGGCAGGTTTTTATTTAACGTTACCTGAAACTCTACCAAACTCGGCAAAAGTAACTCAATATCGACTAGCAGAAGGACAGCAGTTGAACCTAGAGAATGTCATGGTAGAAACGTCTAACTCTGAGTACATGGGCAAACTAAATATTCCGTTAGACCTCAAATCCTCGAAAGTCGGAATCGTTATCATTGTTTCCGACTTAGCAGGAAACATTTCAGAGTACAGGTTACCTATTAAACTAACCATCACCGATAGTAACAGAAAATAATCTGACTTTCGGAGATTTTTATACCAAAAGCGATATAACAATAGAGTGAACAGATAGAGACACGGAGCTTGGATGCCGTGTCTCATTTTTTATGGGTGCACGAATCACTGGCACAAACCTTTCAAACTTGGGACGGAGGGACAGGTCTTTCCCCATGCCCATTCGTACATAAAAGTTGTAAATAGTGAAAAAAGTTCTAACAGTGTGCCAGTTTGGACAGAAAAAGGCGAAGATAGAGAAAAAAAGTCCGGACAGCGTGGGAATGGATTCCTTGCTTCGTTTGATTCATGAACCGATTGAAAGGAGCGCACTCAGTGACCGATTATCAGAAGAAGTGGAGAAATCGGTAAAAGAGGAACGCTCTCGGCGACCGATTTTCAGAAGAAGAGGGGAAATTGGTAAAAGAGGAGCGCACTCAGTGACCGATTTTCAGAAGAAGTAGGAAAATCGGTAAAAGAGGAACGCTTTCATTGATCGATTATCAGAAGAAGCGGGTCCGAACTAGGTGGCAGTTCGGACAGAAAAAAAGCGAAGAAAGAGAAAATGAGTCCGAATTAAGTAGCAGTTCGAACAAGAAAAGGGTTGATCCAATGGAATCAACCCTTTTCGAAGTGTCACACTAAGCTGCTATTTTGTTTCCTTTAACTATCTTACTAAATCTCTTCTTGAAAAATGGAACAACATAACGGTCAAGTCCATAGACACCAGCATTGTAACCAGCGACCATAATCAACATTCCCATGATAATGTCTGTCGGGTTATGGCTCACAGTTCCACTTAACATGAAGCTGAAGTTCATCACGACCGCGAAGAAGGCAGCGGCAGTTGTTAAGCATCCAAGGATTAGGCCTAAACCAACTAAGAATTCTCCCCAAGGTATTAACACATTAAACAAATCCGCATTTGGAATCGTGGGACTAGGGGACAGGTTCATCGTCCCAGTCCATTGTTAATATAGAATCAAGCTAATGCAAAACCTGTCCCTAAGTCCCGTCCTTTTTCAGTGGTCTCAACCTGTCTCCTTGGACCATTAAACTTTAAATAATCTGTACACTAAGATAACATGACTTTAATATTAAAATGTTATGGTTGATTTATCAATGAATAAGGAGGCAGTATAAATGAATATTCGTGCAATATTTATTGATATGGATGGTACGTTATTAACAGCCTCAAATAACATTTCCTACCGAAATATGGAAGCTATTTATCAGCTAATTAAACAAGGAGTCAAAGTTTTTCTCGCTACTGGTCGACACTATGAAGTTACTGTTCCCTACCATAAAGAATTGGGATTACAAACTCCTATGATCTGTTTGAATGGTGCTGCTATTCACGATGCAGAGACAGGAAAAGCTCTTCAAATGAAAACAGTCCAGTTGAATGATGAACGATTCCACGATTTGACTGCTGAAATTCCATGTAATGTGATAATACACACAGCAGAAGGACTGTACTGTAAAGAAATAAATGAAGAAATTGATTATTGGACTAATGTTGGGCAAATTCCGCCTCGGTATATCGGGGATTTAAGACAGACAAATTATCAAGATGTTCTTAAATATAGTGTTCGAATTGGCAAACCTTGCCCTGAATTATCCGCTTTGTTTAATAATGAAGCACATGTTATCAGTTGGAATGATGGCTTTGAAATAGTTGCACCTAATGTTTCCAAATGGTCCGCTATTAAAAGTTTACTTCGCGAATATCGAATTAGCCCAAGTGAAGTCGTTGCCATTGGAGATGGACCCAATGATATAGAGATGCTTCGACATGCCGGTACTGGTGTTGCGATGGGGAACGCTAGCGAAGCGGTTAAAGCGGCGGCTAATTTTGTAACAGGACACCACGAAAATGATGGATTAGCTGTATTTATTGAACAATATCTTCTTAAATCATATAGAACCTATGTTATGTAGGGCTTAATTAAATTCTGCTAAATCAGTAACCAAATAGGCAATGATAATCTTAAACTATAAAAAGGGGCGTCCATAGTAGAGCTGATTTATTTTTCTATTTATGTAACTACGCTTCTATCTACACTTGTCTATATTAACCTACCATACATGCATATGGTCAATAAGCCCATTAGACAAAAGAATTAGGTTGGACAAGATATGTTGGAAACAATGAAGATATCTTGTCTAGCCTATATTTTTTTAAGCCAAGGGAAACTGGTACTATATCATTCAATAGCGTTAGACCCCACTCCATTCCCTCAATCGCTGATCAGATGGTAAAAGTAAGGTTAGAAGCCCTAATATAGGTAGAAAAGACACAGCAATCATGGTGATTTCAATCCCCATCATATCAATTAGTGCCCCGATTAATCAGTACGCATATACATGTTTTTTTAATACGCCTCATAAAATTTCCCTTCTAGTGATTTTAGCTGTATTCCCATATTCATACCTCTCATTCATTATTACATATATCTAGTAATTACTTTGGTCGTAAACATTCCTCATTCTTTGCGTTATATTCGTAGTGAAAGACCGGAAGCTCGGGGTTCTTACGTTACCGATGAAGCAAGAGCCGTCCCTGTGCTTCACCTTTAAATAATACATATTATTGGTGTTTTTGGAAATAATTATCAGGAGTATTCCGCTTGAGAGGATGAAATGATTTTGAGTGATTTATTAATAGCTCGTTCCTTATTTGGAACGACGATGGCATTTCATATTATTTTTGCCACGATAGGAGTTGGCTTACCTCTAATGATTTTAGCGGCAGAGCTTCTTTATCAAAAAACAAAAGACCAAGATTACGTAGTAATGGCGAAACGCTGGACAAAGGCGTTTGCCGTCTTACTGGGTGTTGGTATTCCAACGGGTACGATTGCGGGAGTTCAATTGTCGTTACTGTGGCCGGGTTTTATGGAAGTGATTGGGCGTGTCATGCCTCTTCCTTTCCAAATTGAGATTTATGCCTTTTTTATTGAGGCTCTATTTATGTCAATCTATGTCTACGCAGCTGAAAGAATTGCTCCTTGGATGCGAATCATCAGCTTAGTGCTGGTCGCAATCGGAGCACTTTCCTCCGCTGTATTAATTACCAATGTCCATGCCTTTCAAGGTACACCTGCTGGATTCCGATATGAAGATGGAAAATTTCTTGATATTGACCCTTGGGCTGCTTTTTTTAACCCAAGCTTCTTTGTCACAGCGGGACATGTGGCATTGTCAGCCTATGTAGTAGGAGCTTTTGTTGTCGCTTCAGTTGCATCCTTTAAAATGATGAAAAATAATTTCGGATCGAGAGTATATCTTTTTCATCAAAAAGCACTCATTCTAAGTCTGGTCATAGGTGGTATCTTTGCTTTTCTAACCGCGATAAATGGACATGAATCGGCCCAATATCTACATAAATACCAGCCGGAAAAGTTAGCAGCGGCGGAAGGATTATTTGAAACACAATCACATGCCCCATTGGCCATAGGTGGTTTTACTGACCCGGAAACGAGGGAAATTAAAGGGGCAATCGAGATTCCCTGGGCGTTAAGTTTTCTCGCAGGCAACAGCTTTGACACGGTGGTGGTTGGTTTAAACGATTTTCCAGAAGAGCTATGGCCACCATTATTCATCCATACTCTTTTTAATGGAATGGTGTTCATTGGCACCGCCCTTATCATGGTTCCTTTACTCGTATATGTATGGAGAAAAATCCTAAAAAAAGCACATTATCCAAAGCTTATGCTTTGGGGACTGGTTTCAACGGGTCCCTTGGCTGTTTTGGCAATTGAATGTGGATGGATTTTTGCCTGTACAGGCCGGCAGCCTTGGGTAATCTATCACATATTATCGACGGCAGAGTCGGCAACGAAGGCAAAAAATTTAAGTACTCTATTTGTATCGTTTATTATTGTGTACATTATCTTAGGGATTGCTGTAGTGTTTGTATTGCTCTACTTCTTTAGAAAAAACACAGAATTAGATGATATCGAGCGGGCCGAGAAAAAAGGCATCCCATTATTTAGTTCAAATTCATAGGAGGAGAAACAGATGGCTGATGCTCTTATCGCAATTACCGTGCTTTGGGGATTCGTGTTTATTTATGCGGTTATGGCCACCATGGATTTTGGAGCCGGTTTTTGGTCGATGGTTTACATTAACCGAGAAAAAACAAAAGCAACGAACATTGCCAATCGATATTTATCACCTACTTGGGAAGTGACAAATACCTTTATTGTTGCGTTAGTGGTAGCTGTTTACAGCCTTTTCCCGAGTGCTGCCAATATCTTAGGGACGATTCTGCTGATTCCAGGCAGCTTAATCCTTCTATTGCTAGCATTACGAAGTGCCTTTTTAGTGTTTTCAAATATTGCAATAGAATATAAAAAGCCGCTCACTTTCATTTCTGGTATTGCAGGAATTATCATTCCCGGTCTATTGATTAGTGTACTACCAATTACGCACGGTCACTATCTGGATTTCGCAGATGGGACAGCCATTTTAAATCTTAACAAGCTATTTTCGAGCCCCAATGAGTACGCTTTTATCGGCTTTGCTATCACGAGTACACTCTTTCTCTCTTCGTTATTATTAGCGGATTTCTCGAAAGCATCGAATGAAATGGAGGCCTATCGTATTTACCTTCGGGATGGAAAAATCCTTGGTCCGATTTCATTGATCATGGCATTGCTCATTATGTTTACTTTAAAACATGAAGCGGGTTGGTTATATAATCGAATGATGGACGACCTTCCACTCTTACTAATCTCAGTAGGCTTCTTTTTAATTATCGGAATCGGTTTATATGCCCCATCCCCTTTTCAAAAAGGGGTAAGAGGAATGCCGAGACTCGCTGTTATTGCCGTGACAATTCAATACCTGATTGCAAGCTATGTATATGGAAAAGCACATTTGCCTTATATCATCTATCCGAATGTTACCATTGAGTCGGCGTTTACAGACCCTAACTCCTTTAGAGCAGTATTTATAACCTATATCGTCGGGTTTGCAATCCTTTTCCCTGGCTTTATTTACTTTTGGAGTTTATTCATGAATGATAAACGGTACTTGAGGCAAAAGAGTTAGTGAAGTACGGAGACGGTTCCGTTTTCAGCTGACCAATCTATTTGTTATATCGAATAAGCACATTAGACAAAAGAATTGGGCTGGACAAGATATGTTGGAAACAATGACGATATCTTCTCTAGCCTATACTTTTTTAAGCCAAGGGAAACTGGTACTTTATTATTCAATAGGGCTAGACCCCACTCCATTCCCTCAATCGCTGATCAGATGGTAAAAGTAAGGTTAGAAGCCCTAATATAGGTAGAAAAGACACAGCAATCATGGTGATTTCAATCCCCATCATATCAATTAGTGCCCCAAGTGCAACGGAGCCAATGGCGCCCATTCCGAAGGCAAGACCGGTAATTAATCCAGACATCGTTCCAATTTTGCCAGGTATTAATTCTTGTGCATAGACAACCGTAACGGAGAAACTAGACATTAAGATAAGACCCGTTAAGGCGAGAAGAATATAGGCAACGGCAGGTCCCACATATGGCAGCAATAATGTAAGGGGAGCTACCCCAATTATCGAGAGAAAAATGATTTTTCTCCTTCCAAAACGATCGGCTAATGGCCCGCCAAAAAATGTTCCCACCGCTCCCATTAATAAAAAAACGAAAATAAAAGTTTGGGAGTGGGCAATGGTTACATGGTATGAATCTATCGCATAAAAGGTATAAAAATTTGAAATGGCACTAGCATACCAAGATCGTGCAAAGACTAGTAAAATTAATATTAGGATGGCCAGTTTAATCCTTTTAACATTAGGAGCATATCCATCTTTAACGGCCTTTTTCTTTATTATCTCACCGGCCTTGGCCTTTAGTTGTTTGGAATACCATCTTGCAATGTAAATGAGAAACAGAACAGCAATAAAGGCCACAATCGTAAACCAGATTCCTCCAAATTGACCAAGCGGCACGAGAATAAGTGCTGTAAAAACAGGTGCCAATGCCTGACCGGAATTTCCTCCTACTTGGTAGATCGATTGTGCCAAGCCTCTTTTTTTCCCCGCTGCCATATGTGTTACGCGTGATCCTTCTGGATGAAAAACGGCTGAACCAAATCCAATAAAGATAACACTAACTAAAATCATCCAATAGGAGGGAGCAAGCGCTAACCCTAAAATACCGAGCATACTGCTCGTCAAGCCTAATGGAAGTGCATAAGGTCTTGGGCGTTTATCAGTGTACCAACCGACAACTGGCTGCAAAACCGAAGCAACCATGTTTAAGGA
This sequence comes from Pseudoneobacillus rhizolycopersici, assembly GCF_054786815.1. Classification (NCBI taxonomy): domain Bacteria; kingdom Bacillati; phylum Bacillota; class Bacilli; order Caryophanales; family Bacillaceae; genus Pseudoneobacillus; species Pseudoneobacillus rhizolycopersici. Next base: position 89,211 of record NZ_JBTOOE010000012.1, read on the forward strand.
AAAGGCAATCAATCCTAGTTGCGTGAAGGATAATTTCATCGACTTTTCTAAGATGGGAAACATCGCTGGAACTACAGATTGTAAAGAGTCATTTAATAAATGACAAAGACTCATGATAAATAAGATATTATATATCGTTTTCGTTTCTTTCTGCTCTACTTTTTCCCCTTGAATAGATGTAGCGGTGGCCATTATAGCACCCTTTCTAGATTATAAGATTTGGTATGTAAGAGAATGATCATGAAAAAATATTTCGTGTTCCTATATAGTTGATTATAATCGCGGGAAAGGGTATTGAATAGATGAAATGAGAAGCATGTGGCCTATGATTTTACCGATAGATTAAATGAAGGAAAAACTGATAGGTAATGAAATGGAGGGCTACTGATGGGGATTCAAAAGGACTTTAATCATTTAGTTTTAAGGCTTTTCATAGACAGTTCGGATTGGTAATCCATTTGTCCATGAAAAGCCTTTTCGCCTTACCGCTATTTGAAACAGGGGTATGACTGACTGCCCAGTTCGAAAAATATAGTACTTTGCCAAAATTATTATCGAACAGCCCGAACTTAGACGGCTATCTCTGAATTCGAGGGTCAATCATTGCACAGAGGATATCGGATATCATGTTACAAAAAATGACGACAATACCTGTTAACATTGTAATTCCAAGAATAACAGGAAAATCCTTATAGACAATAGATTGAATCATTAATCTTCCTAATCCGGGCCAAGCAAACATATATTCAATAATAAAGGCCCCAGCAAGTAAACTCGGAAACTGCATCGATATTAAAATAATAAATGGCAGAATAGAATTTCTGAGCATATGCTTGCCTATTACCTTCCATTCCGAAAGGCCCTTTGCTCTTGCAGTTAATACATATTCTTGTTTCATCTGCTCTAATAAATTGTTTCGTATATGTTTTACTTGATAGACCACCATACTAAAAGCCATGACAAATGTGGGCAGAATAAGGTGAGAAAGGCGATCCCATAAATCAAAACTAGTGGTATTATCCCTCATACCACTTGCCGGTAACCAATCCAAGGTCAGTGAAAAAACAATAATACAAATTAAAGACAGCAAAAATGGCGGGACCGAGTAGCCAATAAAAAAATAGGTTGTAAAGAAATAGTCAACAGCGCTTCCTTTTTTAACAGCCGTGTATATGCCGAGTGGGAAAGCGATAAGCAAAGAAACCAAAAATGAGATACCGGCTAACCACAAGGTCGCTGGCAATCTTTCTACGATTAATTCAAATACAGGTCGAAAACTCAAGAAAGAATTCCCTAAGTCGCCATGAACCACATGATTCAACCAATCAAAGTATTGAGTGTACAATGGTAGTTCACTTTTAAACGAAAATCCATTATCGGATGATAAATTTAGTAACAAGAAAGATAAAATTGAAACAATGAAAAGTAACGGAACCGAATGTAATACACGGAATAAAGCATAACTACTTAAATTCAATTTAAACACTTCCTTACATAATATAGTTTAAGTACAATACAGTATTTTGAAAGGTTATCACACAACTTTCTGAATTATCTAATTACTGTCCTTTTTTTATAAACACTAACATCGGTGTAAAAAAATGTCAATTTCGGAATCGTAGGGAACCGCGAAACCTCAACCTATCCAACTTTTTATGTAAATTACGGAACCCATGTCCGCGGACTTTAGTGCCGAAACAGATATGCCCAATAACACATATCTGTCCTCGAAGTGAAACCTATTAGACTATCATCTCGTCATATATCTAACAGAAGTGAACAAAGATTTCTTTTTGATCATATTTTCAGTAATGATATAAGGTGGTTTTTATGAAAAATAAGAGATTGAAATTGTATATTCTTGCTTTTATGAAAAATAAGAGATTGAAATTCTATATTCTTGCAGCGGTACTTGCCATCGTATGTATCTCATCCTATCTCGTCATTAAGCACCTTGTTTATGGGGAGCTTTTTGCCAATAGACCGGAGATTCAGGCGGGTAGTGAATTAGACAAAATTAAGCAAGCTCATGAAGAGAATATTTATAAACCAGACAAAGATGCCAATCAAAGACCATACAGTGTCCTCTTAATAGGATTAGATTCAAAAAGGATGGATTCAGGCCTAACCGACACTCTAATGGTCGCTCTAGTAGACCCGAAAAATAGTAAGACATCACTGTTATCGATTCCACGTGACACTCGCGTTCAAATCGCAGGGCGTGGTTTGGATAAAATCACTCACGCACATAACTATGGTCTAAACAGTACAATCATGACAGTGGAAGACTTATTGGATATGAAAATAGATTACTATACACTCATCAATTTTGATGGTTTCCAATCTTTAGTTGATACAATTGGTGGAGTCACCATTGATGTAGAAAAAAATCTCACATTCCGTGATCGAATAACGAACACTCAATTCTCACTGAGTAAAGGTACCCAGCATTTAACTGGAATACAAGCCTTGAATTACGCACGGTACCGAGGCGGTGGCGAAGGGGATTTTGGACGGAACAGACGACAACAACAAGTAATCAAAGCGCTTATAGATGAAACACTAGATATTAGAAACATCAAGAAAATCAATTCAATTTTAAAAGATATCGGTAAAAATGTAGAGACGGATATGGATTTTGCCGTCCTTACTAAAACATTGGCGAAAATGAAAAATCTATCAAGCAAGGATATCTATTCTATTCCGCTGAAAGCTTACCCAACAACCATTGATCGAGTTTCATATGTCACAGTCGACCAAGAATCATTAGCAAAAGTAAAAATCTATCTAAAAGATGTATTGGATGGGAAAAATCCTGAAAACATATAAAAGATTAAGAGTGGGGACAGTTCAAGATTAATGAAAAAGTCATCTGATTTATTTTGCGCTGTCTTCTCTGAGACAAATAGCTTTGAGATAGAGGTCAAAATGTCGTAGAGAGAGAGTTTCTTAACGCCAAAAATCCATCTAATAGCGGTCAAATGAGGTTACCAAAAGACCAAATTGTCTATGAAAAGGCATCTCATAGACAAAATGAGGTTACCGAAAGACCAAATTGTCCATGAAAAGACGTCTCATAGACAAAATGAGGTTGCCGTAAGACCAAATTGTCTTTGAAAAGGCATCTCATAGACAAAATGAGGTTACTGAAAGACCAAATTGTCCATGAAGAAGCGTCTCATAGACAAAATGAGGTTACTGAAAGACCAAATTGTCCATGAAAAGTCATCTCATAGACAAAATGAGTTTACTGAAAGACCAAATTGTCCATGAAAAGGCATCTCATAGACAAAATGAGGTTACTGAAGCACCAAATTGTCCATGAAAAGGCATCTCATAGACAAAATGAGGTTGCCGAAAGACCAAATTGTCCATGAAAAGGCATCTCATAGACAAAATGAGGTTACCCAAAGACCAAATTGTCTATGAAAAGACATCTCATAGACAAAATGAGGTTACCCAAAGACCAAAATGTCCATGAAAAGGCATCTCATAGACAAAATGAGGTTACTTAAAGACCGAATTGTCCATGAAAAGGCATCTCATAGACAAAATGAGGTTACTGAAAGACCAAATTGTCTATGAAAAGGCATCTCATAGACAAAATGAGGTTACCGAAAGACCAAAATGTCCAAGAAAAGAAATCACAAAATGTCGTAAAGAGAGCTTCTCTACGATAAAACTCATAAATCTTTCAAAAATACCTTTTTCACTGGTCTCGGACGGTTCTCACGCTTCACAACCCACATGACGCATGAGGGCGGTGTGAGGGGATGAGGTTAGTCATCCCCTCCTACTGGACTTTTATACCCAATTTGTATGAAAAATACCTTCCATATCCGTTCTCTGATAAGTGTGAGCACCAAAATAATCACGCTGTGCCTGAAGTAAATTTGCATTCGAGCGTCCGGTGCGATATCCATCATAATAGGAAAGGGAAGTACCTAAACATGGGAAAGAAATACCTGACAATATCCCTTCACTAATGACTTTACGTAATCCTACCTGATACTCTCGTGTTTTTTCTGCGAAATAAGGCGCAATGAGTAAGTTTGGTAGATTCGGATTCGCTTGAAAGGCTTCACTAATGACATTTAAAAAGTCTGCTCGAATAATGCAACCGCCACGGAAAATAAGAGCAATATCCTTTAACGGTAAATCCCACCCATAAAGATCAGAGGACATCTTAAATTGGGTAAAGCCTTGAGCATACGCACAGACTTTCCCCACGTATAAGGCTTGTCTTGTATATTCAATCCATGTCTCTTTATCTAATTCTTGCCTTTCCATGTCCGGACCTGCTAACACCGTTTCAGCGAGAACTCGTTCTCCCTTTAAAGAAGATAGGTATCTGGCAAACAAAGCTTCTGTAATAATCGATGATGGAATGCCATTATCAATGGCTTGCAAGCTTGTCCATTTACCAGTCCCTTTTTGACCTGTTTGATCCAGGATAACATCGATAAGAGGAAGGCCAGTCAATTCATCTTTTTTTCGCAAAATATCTGCCGTAATCTCGAGTAGGTAGCTCTTTAGTTCACCTTGGTTCCACGTTTCAAAAATATCGGCAATCTCCAAAACAGACAATTGCAATCTCTCTCTCAAAAAGCTATAAGCCTCTGCGATTAATTGCATGTCTGCATATTCAATTCCGTTGTGGACCATTTTAACAAAATGGCCTGCACCTTTTGGCCCGATGTATACACAGCAAGGGTCATTATCTACTTGAGCGGCAATCTTTGTGAGGATGGGTGCAGCTTTTTCGTAAACTTCCTTGTCTCCTCCAGGCATGATGGATGGTCCTTTCCGGGCTCCTTCTTCTCCTCCAGAAATGCCAATTCCTAAATAGCCAATGGCCTTATCCTTCAACTCTTGATATCGGCGTTCGGTATCTTCGTAGTGGGAGTTACCACCGTCCATGATGACATCACCAGCTTCAAGATGAGGAACTAAGGATTGAATAACAGAGTCAATCGCTTTTCCTGCTGTTACCATGACGAAGATTTTCCGGGGAATTTGCAAAGAATGAACAAACTCTTGTATCTCGTAGTAAGGAGTTAGTGTAACCCCATCCTTATTCTGCATTAGTTGGTCGGTCAAATCCCTTGTGTAATTATAAACCGCAACATTTTCGCCTTTACTAGCCATATTTAAGGCAATGTTACTTCCCATTACGCCTAATCCAATAACCCCAATTGAGTGCTTCATTTATTGATTGCTCCTTTACCTTAAAATAGGCAGCAAAGCCATACTTAAAAAGTAAGTAGACTTTGCTGCCCAAAATCCTTATACGAATAAGCTTAACAATAATACAAATCCTAAGCCGGCTACAGAAATAATCGTCTCAAGTAAAGTCCAAGTAGCGAATGTTTCCTTCATGCTTAATCCGAAATATTCTTTGAACATCCAGAATCCAGCATCGTTTACGTGTGATGCGATTAAGCTTCCAGCACCTGTTGCAAGAACAACAAGCGCAAGGTTGACATCCGTTGCACCTAAGAGCGGAATGACAAGTCCAGCAGTCGTCAGGGCAGCAACCGTAGCAGACCCTAGTGAGATACGTAAAATGGCTGCGATAATCCAAGCAAGTAAAATAGGGGATAGAGTCGTTCCTTTAAATAATTCAGCAACATAGTCACCTACACCACCATTGATTAATACTTGTTTGAAAGCACCGCCACCACCGATAATTAAAAGCATCATTCCGATGTGTGAGATAGCAGTAGAACATGAATCCATTACATTTTTGATTGGAATTTTCCGGGCAATTCCCATTGTATAAATAGCCACTAATAAAGAGATGACCATCGCAGTACCTGCTTCACCAATAAAGCGGATTCCTGCTAAGAATGTATTATCTTCAAAGCCTAACGTTTTTTGCAACAATGTAATAATCGTAGCAATGGACATTAAGATGACAGGGAGTAACGCTGTAAATACGCTAATTCCAAAACCAGGTGTTTCTTCCAATTTGAAAGTTTTTTGTTCCCCTAATGATGCAATGTTCCCCATTTTATTAAATGAATCCGGTACAATTTTCTTAGCAATTTTTGTAAAAATAGGTCCAGCTAAGATGACAGTTGGAATGGCAATAATGAAACCATAAAGCAATACTTCCCCGATATTGGCACCATACTCACCAGCAATAACCGTAGGTCCTGGATGAGGAGGTAAGAAACCGTGTGTTACTGATAACGCAGCCGTCATCGGAATACCAAGATATAAAATCGAAACGCGAAGTTGCTTAGAAATCGCAAATACGATTGGAATTAATAGAACTAAACCTACTTCAAAGAATAACGCGACACCAATGATGAATGAAGCAGCGACAACAGCCCATTGAATGTTCTTTTCTCCGAATTTGTTGACAAGTGTCATGGCAATTCGCTGCGCGCCACCGGAGTCAGCGATTAACTTACCTAACATGGCGCCAAGTCCAAAAATGAGCGCTAAGTGGCCGAGAGTTCCGCCTAATCCCGCTTCAATCGTCTTTACAATTTCACCTAATGGCATTCCAAGTGCCAAGGCAACACCAAACGATACAATAATAAGTGAAATAAATGTGTTTAATTTTAATCCCATTATGAGAATTAATAATGCGATAATACCTGCTGCTACAATAACTAATGGCATTGTAGATCTCCCCCTTAAATAATCTTTTTATATTTGTTTCATTAAACCCCTTTGATAATGTGCAATGCGTGTATAGTTTTCTTCTAGTGTTCTAGATAAGTTGATGAAGATTGGCATTAATTGTCTATACTCACTTGCTGCTTCTTCATTTGGTGTATGTTTATTGGTGCTGCCAATCATTTCGGAAGCAATTTCAAACGAATCAATTTTTCCGGTGGCATACAATCCTAAAATACACGCTCCTAGACATGAACTTTCATAACTTTCTGGTACTACTACTTCCGATTCGAATATATCGGACATCATTTGGCGCCATACTTCCGATCTTGCAAAACCTCCAGTCGCTTGAATGCGCGTGACTGGACTATCCATGAACTCGGTTAACGCAAGGAACACGGAATATAAATTGAAAATGACCCCTTCTAATGCTGCGCGTATCATATGTTCTTTCTTATGGGACATCGTTAGGCCGAAGAAGGATCCACGAACATCTGGATTCCACAACGGTGCACGTTCTCCGGCAAGATAAGGATGGAATAACAATCCATCAGACCCTGGTCTGACACGCTCGGCAATTTTCGTTAACACTTCGTATGGATCAATTCCGAGTCTTTTCGCTGTTTCAATCTCTGAAGAGGCAAACTCATCTCTAATCCAACGAAGCACCATACCTCCATTGTTAACTGGCCCTCCAATAACCCAATGATTTTCCGTTAACGCATAGCAAAATATGCGGCCCTTTTCATCGGTTTGCGGCTGATCAATAATGGTCCGAATCGCCCCACTTGTCCCGATTGTCACGGCAATCTCGCCTTTTCTGATGGCATTAACACCTAAATTGGAAAGAACCCCATCACTTGCCCCAATGACAAACGGTGTCTCGGGATGAATGCCCATTTGTTTTGCATATTCCAAGTCGCAATTTCGAAAAATAGTGGTTGTAGACACGAGTTGGGATAATTGGTCTCTTGTAATACCGGCAATAGCGAGTGCTTCATCATCCCATTCTAATGCTTGGAGGTTCATCATCCCCATTGCGGATGCTAAGGAATGGTCTACAGCATACTGATTAAAAAGCTTTTTAAAGACATATTCCTTGATTCCAATATATTTTTTGGTTTTGGAGGCGGTTTCAGGTTTTTCATGAACAAGCCATGTAATCTTGCTTAAAGGTGACATAGGGTGAATAGGCGTTCCTGTTCGTTTATATATGTCGTGCCCATTCCATTCTTTTTTAATTTTTTGAGCCCATGCTTCACTCCGGTTGTCTGCCCATGTGATACAAGGAGTCAGAGGCTGATCATTTTCGTCCATTGCGATTACACTGTGCATGGCACTACTAAATGAAATAAAGCTAAGTTCTTTTTGCGAATGGTTTTTCATGATAGTTGATGTAGCTTTGATGACCGCCTGAAAAATTTCCTCAGGGTCTTGCTCTGCGGTTGCAATGTCAGGCGTGTGTAGTGGGTACCCGATATTTTCTGTTTGGATGACCTCTCCTTTTTCCGTAAAGAGGACAGCCTTCGTACTAGTTGTACCAATATCAATACCTAACATATAATTGGTCACTTTATTTTCCCTTCTCTCTTGCTAGTAGTTGCTGAGACATCCATAAGTCATCCACATGGCCTTGGACATCATCAAAATTTTGGTGTAGGGATTTAATCATCAATTCGCGATTCTTTGTTTGAATCGCTTCGATATAAAGCTCATGGTTTTCAAGGATTCTCGTAAAGTCCTCGTATTTATCTTTAATGCGTGTGCGCATCGATAGAAGAATGAAGCTTTCCATAACAGGCTTTAAATTATTCCAGATCATCAGCATATAGGAATGATTAATAGCAGTAATGATAGTTTCATGAAAAAGAACATCTTGATAGGAAAACTCGTCAGCATCTCCAAAACGGATTGCAATCTTCATCATTTCCAGGATCTTGCTAAGCTCTTTGACTAATTCCGAAGTATCAATTCTCACTAGCCTTTCAAAGACAAATGTTTCAATCAGCAATCGGACATCATAAATTTCTTCAATTTCCTTCTCCGATAGCCCAACCACTACAGCACCCATTCTTTCTAATCGAATAATATTTTCAGATGCTAATGTCTTAAGTGCTTCACGGACCGGTGAGCGACTCACTGAAAAGTCGGCAGCGAGTTTATTTTCAGAAAGTATGGTACCGCTTTCAATCATGCCAGAAATAATGCGCATTCTAAGTTCATAAGCCACGCGGTCTCCAGCAGATGCTTTCGATAGCCATTTTGTTGGATATAAAAAACCACTTGATTCGGTCATAAATTCACCTTCCTGTAAACCAAGTATACTTGTATACAAGTATTATATATGGAATTATGATTATTGCAAGCGCTTTATTATTTTATTCGTATTGTATTTTTTTCCACTTAATCTGCGTGCCGCCTAGGATGGTAGAACTGCCCATCGATATCGTTATTGGAGAAATAGGTACCAGGTACCTATTTTTCGTTTTGTCCTATTGGTCATTTGTTTGCCATGCTGTTTTAAATAATTTGGGACATTTTCGCCAAAAAAGGAAAAATATCTGTCTTCGTGGAATATATATCCATATCAAAAGTCCTAGTTCACTTAGAATGAAATTATCTATAAGGAGATTGGTGATATGCCTGACATGAATAGAAAAGGGGACGTCCCAAATGCTAAAGAGGTAGAACAAAATGAAGAAGTAGAGCAGAGAAGGATAACTTTAGCTAGTCTTCTTTTAGAATCAAAGAGATATTATCGGGATGGCCAATTTTCTAATGCCAAACAAAACTTGGAAAAAGCATTTGTGCTTTATAACAAGTATGTGGACCAAGATCCTCCTAAAAGTGTGCAGCTCATGTTTGGCAATATATTAGAAAAAGGAGGAAATCTTAAACAGGCGTTAACCTTGTTTAATGAACAGTATCTAAAGCATGACTCTATGTACGCCTTCATTCGATTGGGGTATATCAGTATCAATCTTCGTGATTTGTCACTTCTGAAATTATATGAAAACACCTACTTAGAACGTCTGCATTCTTCAACAATATCGCTAAATGATCGGTTACATCTCCAAGTTATTTTAGCTTATTATTTCACCTTTTCCGGGAAAGACACATCTTTAGTTCATGAATTGGTCCAATACCATAAAGGGAACAATACCGTACTCCGGGAGAAGCTAAAAGTAGAAGACTATATACGCTGGGTGTACAATTTGCATATTCTTCAATTTTTGAATAATACACCATGGGAAGAAAGTGCTCCCTACATCTATGAAGCAGAAGCTTTGGCAGAACTGCATCAGCAAAGCGAAATATTAATGCTTATTTATAACCTAATGGGTATAGGATTACTAGAAGAGAACGTCATGAAATCTACAGAGTACATGATAAAATCAAAGGATTTGGCGATAAAGTTAGGGAAGAAACAACATGAGATGAATGCCATTACAAACCTATTTGTCTTTTATCAGTATTTAGGGGATACCAGCCATGCCATGGAACTGGGAGAAGAGGCAATAGCAATTGGAAAAGCCATCAATTCCAATTTTAATGAAATTAGTTTAGTGAAGCTTTATTATCTCATTGAGGATTATCAAGAAGCGTTAAAACGAATCAACGAATTGAAACCTAAGACGAGGAGTAAAAACCTGGCAATCACAAGAGTAGATGCCCTGATTTTTCAATATAGAATCATCTTAAAGCAAGGTAAAGTGAAAAAAGCGACGAGACTTTGGCCGTTTTTTGAAAAGATGTGCCAGAAACATAAGGATGGAGACGTGCTATTACTACTCAAATGCCAATATAGTGCTTTACTCGGGCAATATGATCAAACGATTCATATTGCTACAGAATGTCTTGAGCACAAGCATCTAAGTGTAGAGGATAGAATTGAATTCTTCATCATGCTATTAGAATCAATTCTTAAATCTGGTAGGGTGGAAATCTTTAAAAGGTATATGCAATCATTTGAATCCTTAGTCTACGATAAGGGATATTTTGGTTACCTTGGCTATGTCTATTATTATAAGGGATTATTTGAGCTGAAAAACAAATCTTATATTCAAGCTAGAGTTTATTTTATTCAGGCAAAAAGTTATTTTATCAAGGTGAAAAATCTTCTGAAACAAAAGGAATTGCAGGATCATATAGAAACGATTAATCAATTATTATTGGAAATGCCATCAAATATGCAGGTAGAAATGATGAATCTGCTAACAAACAATGAAATCATGTTTAGTGGCATTAGGTTCGTCCATTCTGCCAATCACCTTGAGGATGTTTGTAAAAATATAACGAAGGTTCTCCATGAAAATTTGCTGTTCGATGCTGTTTTTTTCCAATTTATAATAGATAAAAAGAATACTAGGACTTTATATGTGAATGATAAGCTTTATAGTGAAGAGATTAACAATGACAAAGTGAATGCAGCCATGGAGAAAGCGAGAATGGAAAAAAGAGTGAGTCAATTTGAAACGAACAGCTCGTATTTTCATGGATTTCCCATTCTGTCCGCTGAAAATGAAGTCTTATCCATTATTTTAATCGAGAATCAAAGTGTTCTTACGGAACAAAGCCTCTATTATATAGAACAATTTTTGCAATTGATTGCCCCAAAGATTGAAAATGTCATCTATAATGAGTTGGTCCATGTGGATGATTTAACAAATCTATATAATCGCAACTTTTTTATGAAAAGGTTAAAAATGGAGTTTCAAAAGACGGCTATATTCCAAAAAGACCTCTCTTTTATCATGCTCGATATTGATAATTTTAGCTACGTAAATAATCAGTTTGGCCATGCTGAAGGGGATCGGATCTTAGAAAAGGTGGCCAAGGCCATAAAGAGGTCTGTGCGAAGTGGTGATATCGTCGGCCGTTACGGTGGAGAGGAATTGATTGTGATCCTCCCAAATACCTATTCAGAGATTGCCAAGGGTATAGCTCATCGCATTCTAAATGAAATTCGTAAAATTTACGTTAACGATACTTACCAAATAACAGCAAGTTTAGGTGTTTCTAGTGTGGATAAAGATGCCCCTATAACCGCCGAGGAGCTTATCGATCTAGCGGACTTTGCGGAAAGATTCGCCAAGGAAAACGGTAAAAATCGTGTGTATTGTTATTGGGAGATTGAGATAAAATAAGGGTATTTAGAAAAAAATCAGGTGCTCGAACACCTGATCATTACAACACATATGCCGCAGGATTAAGCGGCTGACCGATTAAAATAGAGAGAAATAGTCACCAATGCTTGCTTGGCATGGTGGCTATTTTTTTTGCTACCAAGGTAACTTCTCTTAGCTCGCTAGTCCCCAAAAACCAGAGGTATGATCCACCTTCTGTTACATTTTGGTTAGGACAATCCCAACTAATGCAGAAATAACCCCAATGATCTGGTACATTTTAAGCCTTTCTTTATAAAGCCAACAGCTACTGAGGACGACAACTAAACAGCTTAAACTAACGATTGGGAATACAATGCTTGCTACTCCCGTATTAAGAGCAAAAAAGTAGCTGCTATAACCTACGACACTAATACATCCAATAATGGCACCAAATTTCAACTCTGCCCGTTTCCATTTTTCCTTCATAAAATAGCTATTAATGATTAAATAAGCTGCACCGCCACCGTACATACAAACAAGCGTATTGATTGAATCAATATGTAAATGCGAAGACGTTTTCATTAGTATACCGAGTACACCAAACGATACAACTGATAATAAAACCCGGTACATCCACGGTTTATAATCCATTTTAACACCCTTACTTGGTACATATTGGATGATGGCTGCTGAAGCAAGCATCACAATAATGCCAATCCACTGAATTAGTGAAATATGTTCTTGAAAAATAAGGGCTGCACTTAAAATGGGAATAACTGAATTTGTGCTAATAAGCGGTGACGTTAAACTCGCAGGTCCTTTTTCAAACGCCTTAGACATTTGAATATTACCATTTGCATTCAATATTCCGATGACCGCGCCAAGTACGATTGTTAAACGATTAAATGGTGCAAACCCTGCGACGGTTCCATAGCCAAACATTAGTAAAAACGCTATCAGATAAAAGAAAAACTGCATATGTACCTTTGATAGTCCTTTTCCTGACGTGACCTTAAAAATCATATTATTGATTCCAAAGCAAAACATGGTCAGGACAGCTGCTACAATCCACATTAAAAATCCTTCTCTCCCTTTGATAGAATTATTTTAATATAGATTTCCAACAATTCAAATGATTTTTATAAAAGATTAAAATCCATTTTAATGGCTATTGGTTTTAGCTGTCATCTTACCTACTGTGGGAAATTTTGATTTTTTGGGAGGGGGAGGTATATCTTCCTTTTATCCTATCCTAGTAATGACGAAAAAATATACTGAAACAAATGGTAATTGGAAAAAGGAGCCTGTCCTCAGCTGGACCTGTCTCCTTGGCCGCAATTGCGGACATACATTCCGCTATTTGGCAAAATCACCACACTTTTGGAGTTTGGCGGACATAGAATCCGTTATTGCCCTAATTTGAAGGCCAAATGACCTCGTTTTGAAAGAATAGCGGTACCTATGTCCGCAAAACTTCAAAAATACTAACCTTTCAAGCAAATAACGGAACCTATGTCCGCAAATCCACGGTGATAAATCGCCGATGCCCTTTGCCACCACAACACATCCCTTCCCCCAAAATCCTCAAAGTGGTACATTGGGGCAATGAATTTGTCCGCATCGACCGAAGCATAGTCTTTCGTCCTATCATTCCAATTCATTCTAAATACTTACAAAATTTACTAGTTCTAAAGTTGTATTTTCATAGAAGTAGGAGGAATTTTCCAAATTTTCAGGGAATAAGATGAGTGTTGTACAACCTTATTAGGAGGGAAATGGAGCTTGAGAAAACAAAGGAAGCGTGAGTTTCAAAGATTGTTGTCATTGTTTTTGAGTATTATGGTCGTTTTTTCCTTGTTTACTCCATCTGTAGGTATCGCAAAAAGTGAGCCTACCTCAGTCAGTCAGAAGAATGAAAACCAATTAGAAAAAGAAAGAGAAAGGGAGTATGTAACGGAAACCACGGGCAGTTCCAATCAGGACACTACAGAAATAACATCCCTTTTATCAGGATTGGACTGGCAGCCTTCCATTCATGATGGAAGCACTCCTCAAAAGAAAGAATCCATTGGAAAAGTGGAAGCCACTGTTCATGAAGTTCTAAAAAAAGAGAAAATGGTCAATGTTATTGTGAAGCTGAAAGATCAGCCAAATTACACTTCCATCCAAAAAGAGGCAAAGAAAAAGCAAAAGAAATCGGAGCAAGCAGCCTACGTCATCTCACAACTTGAAGCAAAAGCAGAAGCTTCACAAAAAGGGTTGAAGCAAGAGCTTGCTTCATTAGAGAAAAAAGGCAAGGCGAAAGTAAATAATAGTTTTTGGATCAATAATAGTATCGCTGTAACAGTCGATAAAGAGGCACTTGCCGACTTATCGAAAAGAGAGGACATTGAAAGAATTTCACTTGATCAGGTGATCCACGTCCCAGAAGTAACCATGGAATCAAAGCCGCGATTGCCGGAATGGGGCTTGGAAAAAATAAATGCCACAAGAGTATGGGGCAATTACGGTATAAAAGGGGAAGGGATTGTCGTCGGTATTATGGATACTGGGGTGGACGGCAAACATGAAGCACTAAAGAACAACTACCGTGGGAGAAATGGCAATGAACAATATTCCTGGATCGATTTATCTGGCAACAATTATAAAACGCCAACGGATGGACACGGTCACGGTACACATGTTGCTGGATCTGCAGTTGGAGGAGGGGCTGGCGAGCCAGTTGGAGTAGCTCCAGGTGCAGAATGGATTGCTGCTAAAATTTTTAATGATGGTGGAAGTTCAACGACTTCTGCGATTCATGCCGCATTCCAGTGGTTTATGGCACCAGGTGGAGACCCATCCAAAGCACCTCATATTGTCAATAATTCATGGGGGAATGCCAACACGTATAATATGGAATTTGCCAATGATGTGAAGGCATGGGTGGCCGCGGGTATTGTCCCGATGTTTGCTGCAGGAAATGAAGGTCCTGGATCTCAAACGGTCGGCTCACCCGGAAGCTTCCTTGATTCGTTTACAATTGGTGCTACTGACCGATATGATCAGATTGCATCCTTTTCAAGTCGGGGACCAGTCTATTGGGAAAATGACAATGGCGAATTAGTTAGACATATAAAGCCAGATGTTACAGCACCAGGGCATCAAATCTACTCTGCGTGGCCCACAGCTCTAGGGAAAGGGAAGTACAATACCATTAGTGGAACGTCAATGGCAACACCACATGCATCAGGTGCAGTCGCCTTGCTACTGTCTGCAAACCCCAAATTGAGCATTGACGAAATCGTTGCTTTGATAAAAAGAACAGCGAGAACAGAACCACATATGGGAAGTCTTCCGAATGACCAATACGGAACAGGAGTCATCGATATTTATCGAGCCGTAACGGAAAGCGTTTACGCAGGAGAATTAACAGGTCGAGTAACTAATCAAACTGGAAATCCACTAAAGGCCGAAATTGAAATTGTAGGGGAAAAAATCAATTTTAAAACGAATTCGGATGGAACTTTTGAATATAAAATCCGCGAAGGAATCTATCAAGCAAAAGTGAAGGCATTCGGCTTTAAAGATATTGAAGCAGAAGTAAAAATAGTGAAAGGTGCCAAAACAGAAGTCTCCTGGAAAATGGAGCAGGCCACCGTCTATAACATCAATGGTGTGGTAATCGATCAAAAATCGGGAGAGAAGATTCCATATGCCTATCTCCGATTAAAAGGTACCCCGCTTGGAAGTATTCGGACCGATTCTAAAGGTGAATTCCAAATTGAAAAGGTCCCTGCTGGAAACTATCAACTACAGATTACAGGTGAAGGAATAAAGGGACATATTGAAGCTATTTCTCTACAAAACAATCAAACGATTAAAATAGAAGTTCAGCAGTCAGAGGCTAATGGAAACATCGATTGGAAAACAGCCAATCATCATCCATCCAGAAACGCGGTTTCACCAAATAGCATTGATTTAGAAAATATCCAAAAAGGTTGGAACTATGAAACTGGTTCTAAAGGGGAAATTGTTTTTTCCACACCAGCTGTTGCCGAGCAAAGAATGATTGTGGTAACCGACCGTGGCTGGATTATTTCCATCGATACGAGAACAGGCGATGAAAATTGGGCTGTTCGCCTTGGTTCTACCAATCGTTCCTCGCCAACCATTGAGGGTGGGATGGTTTATGTATCAGGAGGTCAGGACGGAACGATTTACGCATTAGAACTAAAAACGGGGAAAACCGTTTGGAGTCGAAATCTCGGACAACCAACCGTTTACGAATCACCTTTATACAAGGATGGTACGCTCTTCGTCGGTTCAGGGCTGACGAACAATGCATCACTTTTTGCTTTAAATGCTCAAACGGGAGAGGTTATTTGGAAAAAAGAACTAGGTTCAGACTCTTATTTTGGGCCGACATTAGGTGACGAATATATCTATATCGGAACCTATCAAAATCGAACCATTCGAGCAATCAACCCGGAAAATGGGGCAGAAGTATGGAAACAAACGGTTACTGGAGAAGGTTTTGCAACGAAGGCGGTCTATCATAACGGAACGGTCTATACAAATAGTTACAATTTTGATACGGAAACGGGCACGCTGAGAGCATTTGACGCTGTTACGGGACAAATGAAATGGAGCACCTCCGGCATAGGAGAGTCTCAGGCGGCATCCCCGATTGTCTATGAGGATCTTGTTGTCATGAGCTCCGCGAAACAGCCGATTCTCCGGGCATTTGATCGCGAGACAGGAAAACTAGTATGGGAGAACCAACGTGTTGGCGCAAGTTACAACAATGGCTCCATCTCTGCAAATGGATTGCTCTTTGTATCAGGAACTAGTGGTTACTTGCATATTCTTGATATCTATACAGGAGAGGTGTTAAAGGACTTTATTCTTCCTGATTTCAGCTACTCAGGAATTCCAATCACTGCTGGTGCTGTCTTTGTTCCACATCGCAAAGGGGTTCAATCCTTTAAAGCCGAAGGGATTTTACAAGGAACGGTAAAGGATAGCTCAGGTAATCCAACATCAGGTACACTCACGGTGGTCGAGACAGGGGAATCGATAGCGGTAGATGAAAAGGGTCAATTTAAAATTAGCCATATTCCAGGGAACTACACGATTTTAGTTAGCTCTTATGGGAAAAAGCAAATCATCGAATCGATTCGTTTCGTGTCCGGATTGACGACTTACCGTGATTTCCATTTAGCCAATGCATCCCAAGGATCATTCGAAGTAACGGTTAAGGATAAGAGGACGAATACCGTCTTAAAAGATGTGAATGTGAAAATAGAAAATACTCCGATTTCCGGGACAACGAATGTAGATGGTGTTTTCGCTGTTGATTCTATTTTTGAAGGAACCTATAACCTTTCTATGCAACTAAATGGTTATGAACTGAAGCGGGAGATCGTGCAAATCAAACCAGGTGAATTATTCCGATTAGAAGTAGAACTGCAGCCATTCGACATCGCTGTTCTGAATGATTTGGATGGTGAAGTGACGAGCTTTTTACGTCAAAATGGCTATGCTGCGGAAGAGAGAGACTGGGGGATCATTGAAGATATTTCTCGTTACAAAATGATTTACTTAAATGGTGCTTATCGAAGTGGTGGTTGGCAGCCAGATGAAAAAACCTTTAATGGGTTAATAAAAGCCGCCAAAGATCATGGTGTCCATCTTATTTTTGTTGATACATGGGGAGCTAACTACGGAACGATTGAACAATTGAAAAAGTTTCATAACGATCCAAGCGAATTTGCCCATTATACGGGTAGAGGAACCGTACAGATGAAAGTTGATGTGGAACATCCGTTTTTTAAAGGCTATAAAAAAGGGGAGACTTTAACCCTTTACAACCGAGTAGGTGATTTTGCTTGGTTTAATCAATATTCTGGAAAGTCCTTAGCCACCATTGGTAGCACTGAAATTGGTGAACAAGGAACGGGAGTCGCTTATAAGCCGGTCTCTGAAAAGAGTGCCCATATTTTATTAGCATCTCATGGGGCATCACCTTGGATTTCGCCATTACAAGGCTGGCTACCTGATATGCAAAATATTTTATTTAATACGATTGATTATTTGGAAAATGCAAAGTATGGGAAATTAGCCGGTCGTATTCTAAATCCGGCTGGACAACCAATCCCTTCAGATGTTGAAATTATTGAAACAAATATGGGAGTGAAGACATCCGGTCAAAGCTATGAACTCTTCCATGATGAAGGAGATTACACCCTTGAAATTCGTTCTCTTGGGTACCAAACAATGAGAATTCCAGTAACGGTTCGAGCAGGGTATCCAGTTATCAATACGGTCGTCCTTTCACCAACAGAAGGTGGAATGGTAACGGGAACCGTATCAGAAGCCATCAAAAATAGTAAGCTTAATGGAGCTACAGTCAAGCTGCTATCAGAAGGACAGGTCGTTGCTGAAGTAAATGCTGGAAGTAATGGCTACTTTGAATTTACAAATGTCCAGGATGGTAACTATGTTTTACGAACAGAGACGTCCGGATATTTATTCGATGAGCAAGAAGTAAAGGTTCGTGGTGAAGCACTTGAAATACCGGTCGTGTTGGATCCGATTCCAAAGGTAGCGGTTCTATACGATTCTACATCTGCTAACAAAAACTTTACTTCCGTTATGGCAGAAAGAGGAATTCCGGTAACCAAGTTGACGGTGACGGATGTTGTTGCTAGAATAGCAGAATTTGATGTGGTTTTCTTTAATGAAATGAGTACAACAAACGTTAAGAAGGACAAATTTTTAGAGATTCAAGCTGCTGCAGATATTGCGGGAACAAGCATGATTTTCGGCGATTCCTATTATAGTGACGCCCCTATTAATCAGCTGTCCGCTTATCGTGGGGATCCAAAAGTTCGAACCTCAGTAGCAAAAGATTCATTACGTCAGGCAGGATATATCTTAGAAAAAGAACACCCAATATTCAAGGGAGCTAGCCAAGGAGATTTCATCGGTATCTTGAATGCAAGCGGTAGTGCAATTGGTTATTTTAAAGACTATAGTGGCTACCCATTAGCGATGATAGGACATGAAGGGAAAGCTCCATATGGAAGCGGTGTTGCTTTTAAACCAAGAACGGCAAACAGCCTGGAGCTCTTAATGAGTGGACATTCATTTGGTTTAGCCCATTATGCAGACAGCTACACGAAGGCCGGAAAACAAATGATGATTAATGCTGTGATTTGGGCATCTCAAACGAAGTTTCCAACGATTTCGGGTAAGGTGACCGATCATGAAGGAAATCCGCTCCAAGCAGACATTAAAGTAAATGGTCAACCTTACGAAACAAAATCAGATAAGGTAACAGGTCAATTTGAAGTAGCCATGTTAGCAGGCGATTACGAAATTCAAATTTCAGCATTCGGTTACAGAACAGTTACTCTTCCAGCAAAAGCTAGCTTTAATGGGGACCAACTTGAAATTTCAATGGTTCCAGACGTAGAGGTTGGCTCGATTTCCGGCACAATCGAAGATGAAAAAGACGGAAACGCACTAGAAGGGGTATCCGTAAATGTAAAGAGAGTGAATCGTTCAACGGTTACAAACACTCAAGGCGCGTTTAAAATTGATCTTTTACTGCCGGGTAAATATCAATTAACCTTTGAAAAAGAAGGCTATGTGTTCAAGGAAGTGGATGTTGTAGTAAAGGCGAATGAAGTTTCAAATCTAGCTTTTACCTTGAAGCCGTCTCCAATGGTTGGGATTATCGTCGATAATAACTATAATTCGTACTCCTTGGCACTTTATTTACAACAACGCGGCTATAGAACAATGAATCTATTTTACACCGATCTCGATAAGATTGATGAAGTCGATGTGATTATTGCCAATTCCGATTATGATAATAGTAAGATTCCGTCTAAGGAAGTATTTACGGCTTTCCAAAAAGCCCTAGATAAAGCGGAAAAATCAATCCTATGGACCGGTCATGTGAACGGACGCGGCGGAATTCGTTTCATGGTCGATTATGAAAAAAATCCCGCAAAAGAAGGGAAAATCACAAAAGCAGGGGTCAAAGGCCGAGTCTTATCTACCCATCCTCTTACAGACGGAATTGATGTAGATAAGCTGTTTGAATTTACAACCCCTTCCAATGAATATTATTTCTTTGACGGCTATAATGGTACCAATTTAGTCCAACTTGAGCACCCAGATGTCGGGACAATTGGAAACATGGTTGCCTATAATGGCCGAACGACCAAATCAGTAGAAGTATTGCTAGCTAACATGACCTTTGGTTACAACTTCAACAATGGACCAACCGGGAATTTAGACCCAGTCCGTGAACGACTGTTAAGTAATGCATTAACCTTTGCTCTCGATCATAAGGAGCCATTGGTTGGAGAGGTGCATGGTCAAGTCATCAATCATCTTGGATTACCAGTGCTAGCAACGGTAACTGTTCAGGAAACAGGAAAAATTGTTGGGACTGATGCGAAAGGTGATTTTTACCTTGGTCTAAATGAAGGAACGTATAAGCTTGATGTTAAAGCCTTTGGACACTTGGATCAACAGTTTGACATCCAGGTGAAAAAAGGGGAAAGCAGTAGAGGCGTTTTTGAAATCGAAGCGGAGAAGTCGGGAATCATTAAAGGAAGGGTTATCGATGGAAGAACAGATGAGCCGATTAGCGGTGCGGCTGTTACCATCCTGGGCACTCCATTGTATACCGTGACAGACCAAGATGGCCGTTATGAGATGTCTGTACCTGTTGGACAATATCATTTAAGAGTTAGCGTTCTAGGCTATGCGGCAAAAATGGAACCGATTGATATTGTAGAAGGTCAGGAAATTAACCTATCCTTTAATATGCCAGTATCAGAGAAAATAGCGTTTCTTGGAACATCGGCAAACTATAATCGAGTCTCTCCATTTTTACAAGGGGAAGGCTATGAAGTCGATTTTGTGGATAACACGAAATATGCTACTTTAGAAGAAAACATGAAGGATTACAAGGTGATCATTTTCAACAATAAAGCGTCTAGTATGACGAATGATGCTTTCCGTGCATTTGTTGAAAAGGCCAATGCCAACCATGTCAGTATTATCTTTGCTTCCCAATATGGTGGCGGTACGATTAGCGAATTGGTTAAAGTTTACGGCGATCCGCAATCGTTAACGTATAACTTTGTTTCTGAAAAGATAAACGTGAAGGTTCTCCATGATCATCCGTTATTCACTGGAATTAGCGGCAATGAGTTTACCCTTTTAGATAAAGGAAAAAATACGCTGAACCAGCAGTATGCGGTCTACACGGGATATAGCGGTACGACTATTGGATCGATCACACACGCGGATAAAGGCGTTCTAGGAGATGGCATTGGCTACAAATTCACTTCAGCCAATAGTGTCCATATCCTGTTATCCAGCATGGAAGTTGGTTCCTATGCAGTTCCGAGCGAAAACTGGACACCAGAAGCAAAAAGGTTCTATACGAACGCAATTGATTGGGCTATTTCAGCAAGTATTGGAGAAATTCGCGGAGTCGTTAAGGACGAAAATGGTAAACCAATCGTCAATGCCGATGTGTCTGTTGCAGCCCTCAACCAAACGGTCAAGACAAATGGCAAAGGGGAATATCGTATTGGCGCTGGAACTGGACGCTACGAAGTCTTCGTTGCAGCGAGAGGTTATCACAGTCAAGTTCAGTCAGCAGAAATCACTGAGCAAGGACAAGAGATTGAATTGAATTTTACCCTTGCCGAAATTGATGGAAAAACGCTGACTGGAACCATCCAACATAAACAATTAAACAAGACCATAACCGGTGCGAATATCAAGCTAAAAGAAAAAGCTAAAGTAGTAGACGAAACCGTATCGGATGAAACGGGAAGATTCCAATTCACCCAACTGCTGCCTGGAGACTATGAACTAGAGGTGACGGCCGAAGGCTTCCTTCCTACTGTTCAACAGGTAACCGTTGGTGAAGATTCTGCAACGGTTACGATTGGATTAGATGCTATTCGTGCAGCGGTCATTGGCGACTGGAATCAAAAGCTTGTTACCTTCCTTAATCATCATGACTTGTATGCGGAAGCAACCGATTGGAAAGTACTCGATCGATTAAAGGCTTATGAAGTGATTATTGTCAATACGAATAAGGGTACAAAAGAGCAGATGGAACAGCTAATTAAGCTGACCGATGAAAACCAGATTAGTGTCGTTTTCCTTGGTACATGGGGTAACGATGGATCCATCGGACTACTGGAAAAAACGCTCGGCTATCCAAAGCTTCATCATCAAGGATACAATGAAGGACCAGTCGAAATCGCTAAGCTAAACAATCATCCGATTTTTGAATCACTACCAGAAAGAATAACGATTCACTCGGAGAACAGTCCGTATGCAACCTTTTCAGACTATCCCGGTCAATCGATTGCTCAAATTGCAGTTGACGGAGCAAATAAGGGAGCAGCGATTGCTTATGATTTCAGAACGAACGAATCGATGCATATGCTTCTTTCATCCTTTGCCGTCAATAATATGATTGGACCAGGCTATGGATGGACAAAAGACGGAGAAACACTCTTTATTCAATCCATCCGATTTGCGATTGACGCAAAGCGGGAAAATCCAGAAGAACCGGCTCTACCAAATGTACCGGTTTGGGATCGAGTTATGATTCAAACGACCGACATACCAGTTAGGCTCTTTGGTTATGCCGAACCAAATACAACGGTGTACATTTATGATCGAACTGGTTCAGAACCAACGTTATTAGGCAAAGTAAAAACAAGAGAGACTGGCATGTTTACTATTAAACTTAGTCTAAAAAATGGCAACTACATCATCGTAGCAAAAGCCGAAAACGAAAATGGCCAATCAGACTATAGTAAAGAACTCAATGTAGTTGTTTCTAGGAAATGAAACAAGGGGACGGTTCTCTCGTTTCGTTCGGTTAGCGAAATAAGTAACCTATTTTGAATCGATAAGTAGTTAGTTAGAAAAAACCCTTTTCCTACCAAGGAAAAGGGTTTTTTGTGTGAATCTTTATGTAAAAAACGGCACCAATGTCCGCGGGATATTGGTACCGTTTTTTATGAACTAACAAGTTCATGGGGATAAGGGCTTGGCTTTCCAAATAAATATCCTTGGAAGAGTTGGTATCCCTCTTTTTTTAACCATTGGAAGTCTTCTCTTAATTCCACACCCTCTGCTAATGGTATTGAACCAATCTTCAAAGCTTGTTGTAAAAATCGTTGGGCTATTAGCTGTTTATTTAAATCGGCAGCAACCCCTTGAACATACTGAATATCCAATTTCATATATTTAGGAGTAATACCTTCTAATACTTCAATGGTATTATATCCTTCCCCAACGTCATCTAAGGCATATTGAAATCCCTTTTCTTTATAGTAAGTTAATATTTTTTTCAAATGTTCCAAATCCTCTACTTGCTCTGTTTCCACCACTTCAAACACAATTTGCGAAGGGTCAACTCCTAATAGATTAGCTGTCTCAATCGTAGATTTTAAACAGAATTCTGGTGAATAAATGGAGGTAGGAATAAAGTTAATAAAGACTTTTTTATTTTTTATTAAAACAGCATGTTTCACTGCTGTCATTCTACACAATCGATCCAATGCATACAATCGGTCACGATTTTTGGCGGCTGAGAACATATCATTTGGAAAGACGATAGTCCCATCTTCCTTTTTAAACCTGGAAAGAATTTCATACGCAAAAATCTCTTCATTTGCATTTACAATTGGTTGAAAATGACAATATACTAATTTCTTTTTTATTATCTGATCCACCCACTGCATTTCGATAATTTTTTCAATTTCCGTTAAAGGTTTCCATTCTTTATTTTTAGTACGAAACGAAATTTCTGATGGATTCATATGATCCATACAGAAATCAACTAGCTCTTTGACGTAAGGCTCCTTAATGATAAATAGGTTTTCAATTACTTTTACCTCTATTTTTCTCCTATTCAAATGCTCAATAATGTCTGGCATCATGGAGTGATTGAAATGTCCTTTGAACTGAATTTCATATTCTAGGTTCTCTACTAAACAGCTTTTACAATTCATAAACGTTCTTCCCCCTAAAAAGTGATCTTAGTTATAAAAGTTCACTTGGTTTCTTCCATTTTTTTTAGACTGATATAGTGCCTGATCGGCGAATATAAATATTTTCTCTTGATCAACTTGGATGGAATCACCACTATAACTTGGGGATGAAACACCTATACTAACCGTAACATACCTACAGGCATTTGATTTGGAATGAGGAATTTTTAATCCTTGAACTTTCTT
The DNA here is from genome assembly GCF_054786815.1 of Pseudoneobacillus rhizolycopersici. Classification (NCBI taxonomy): domain Bacteria; kingdom Bacillati; phylum Bacillota; class Bacilli; order Caryophanales; family Bacillaceae; genus Pseudoneobacillus; species Pseudoneobacillus rhizolycopersici. The sequence continues at coordinate 113,227 of NZ_JBTOOE010000012.1, forward strand.
ACAGAGCCTTTCTGCTAAAGATATTGCTTCGTCCTTATTTGTATTTGGCAAAATGACACAAAACTCTTCTCCCCCTATTCTACAAACAATATCCTTCGTCCTTACACCTCTTACCAATGTATTTGCCACTTTAATTAGGCATTCATCTCCTTTTTTATGTCCATAGGTATCGTTATATTGTTTAAAATAGTCAATATCGATCACTAATAAAGAAAAGGTCATATTCTTTTCACTATATTGCTTAAACACCTTTTTATATTGGCGGTTAAAATATCGGCGATTAAAAACTTTCGTTAATGAGTCAGTATAAACGGTCTTCTCTAATGATTTCTTTTCGTCCTCTAACTCTATCAGTTGCTGCTTATTTTTTGTAACATCTACGTGTGAAACTACGACTCCTTCTTCCTGGTTTAGTTTAATGGGAGTGACTCTTAATAAAAACCAACGAAGTTGATTGCTAGAATGACAGGTATATTCAAAACTAAAATGATCCAATGTACCCGTTAGCACATGTAAAATACCAACTCTAACCTCTTTAGGGCAAACGTTAAGATAATTATTACCAATACCGGTCTTTTGTAAATCCCCGTTATTTTCAATTGAAAAATTTACCCACGATTTGTTAATCGCTATAATATTTCCATCTTTATCTAATACAGCTATCTGATCAAGTAGTGCGTCTAAAACCGCCTGGGAGAAATATTCCATGAAATCCATTCCTTTCCGAAGCAAGGCAAGAAGTTTGGGAACCTTTCCCAAGTTTTACTGCTCACAGTAATTCTGTTACGACTTAGTCTCAGTCGTAACAATCGTATAATGAATAGAGTAATAACAAGTAATCATAGTAAATAAAGTAGCTGCATACATAGCAGCTACTTTATTTTTCATCTTATTTTGAAATAACAGTTAAGAGTTTCAAACTATAAATAGCCGCAAGGCCAACAAGGATATAGACGACTCTTGCCATCATACTGTCCATCCCACCGAAAATTCCTCCGACAAGATCCCATTTAAACAGGCCTACTAATAACCAATTTAATCCTCCAACAATAATCAATACTAAAGCAATCAGATTTAACGTTTTCATCTAAAATACCCTCCCTTAACTTTTGTATAACTTCTTAGTTTAAATTATACAAAACCTATACAAAGTTAGCAAGTTTTTTTTGGAATTTTTTTAATTATTTGGGCTGTTTCATTAAATATGGTGTTTTTTTACTTTATTCTGCCTTATCAGGCTATCTTTACACATTTCTAATATCATGTCCCCCTTGAATACCACGAATGTTTTGTATAAAATATGTATAGATATAGTGAGGTGATGGATGATGTACAGTATTAAAAAGGTGTCTGAATTACTGGACATTCCAACTGTAACCATAAGAGCCTGGGAAAATAGGTACCATGTTGTCGATCCCGTCCGAACGGAAGGCGGACACCGCTTATACAGCAAAAAGGATATAGAAATCTTAAAATGGTTAAAAGAGCAAACAACAAAGAATCATATGAAGATTAGTGAGGCTGTACAACTTTTAAAACAGTCAACAAACCTGGCTATTGAATCCACACCGGTTAGAAATTCTTATGAGGAAATAAAAGCCACATTGTATGAGGCGCTCATTGAAATAAATACGCAAGAAGCAAACGACATCATTGAACTAGCTTTTTCATTGTTCGAATACGAAGATGTCTTTCGCCACATTTTGTCAGAAATACTTTATCAAATTGGTGATGACTGGGAAAATGGCAACATTACGGTTGCTCAAGAACACTTTGCCTCCCAATTCATCATTAACAGGTTTGCTCAGTTTTTAAGAATACTACCTGTAAATAAATCTCTGCCCAAAATATTAGCGTTTTGTCCCGAGGGAGAAGATCATCATATTGGACTGATGCTGTTTAGCCTATTCCTACGGAAAAAAGGGCATGAAGTGATTTATTTAGGACCGAATACCCCATTTGATGGTTTATTGGATTTAATGACAAACAAGAAACTTTCTATCATTGCCATTTCCATTACCAATCCCGCTCATTTGGTGAGGTTAGAGAAGTGGATCCAATCCTGTGTTAAAACAAATACCCATTTAAAGTTTGTCATCGGTGGGAAAGGTGTTCTTAGAAGTCAGCGGACGAATACACCATCCATTTCTTATTTCACTGATTCAGATTGGGAATTAATGTATGAATCAAAATTTCGATAATAAAACGAACCAAGGTACCAGGTATCTCACATAAAACATAATTGAGAAGAGATTGGCCTCTAAAGAAAAACTGCATCTGTGGCAAAACAAGCATGGTAAGAATACGAAGCCTCATCGGTAGGATAAAATACTTAAAAGAGGTTCTAAAAGGAGAGGTCAGTAGTGTGGAATGAGTTTAAAAAGTTTGCCTTTAAAGGGAATGTGCTGGATTTAGCCGTTGGGGTTGTGATTGGTGGCGCATTCGGGAAAATTGTTAGCTCGATTGTAGATGACTTAATCATGCCACTAGTTGGGGTATTAATTGGAGGTATTAACTTTAAAGAACTAGTTTTAAAAGTTGGAAATGCTACAATCAGTTACGGATCTTTTATTCAAAACGTAGTCAACTTTTTTATTATCGCCTTTTCCATTTTTGTTGTGATTAGAATGTTGAATAAATTGAACCGAAAAGAGGAAATAAAAGAAGAGGTTAAACCATCAGAACCAACGAAAGAAGAAGTATTACTTACCGAAATTCGTGATTTATTGCGTGAAAACCAACGTGGGTTATAAAAGTGTTATGGGTGAAAGGCGTGCAATAGGTAGGAGTGAATGCGCGTTAGAGTTTTTTCATAATCTGGTTATCGGAGATTAAAACAAGGGGACTCTGTTTTTTGGGGAGTTCCCTATATTTATGTAAAAAAGCATTCATTTTTTAAAATCTAAAGATTCTCTGATTATAAAAACGGCAATTTTCAATGGTGAGAGCGGTATTAGATTCCTAGTTAAAGCATGAACTTTTGAAAGGGTTTCCCAAGAAAAATGTCGAATAATAATAGTAAAACAATCCCAGCGGGTGACCGAAGTTTGATACAGCATGAAACAATCATCATACACTGGACTAATTGGACAGGCAGGTACCATTTAGGAAGTGCAAAGTTGGTTGGTTATGAAAGATACGGGAGCAAATAACTTGAATAAAAGGGGATTTTTACTTGAAGAAAATCATATATTTTTTCTTATTAATCATGACTTTATTTTTATGCCTTTCGGTTCCAACTTACATTTCCATAAATGGCTTTAGCTTGATGGCTTGGCAACGAGATGTATGGGAATGGAATTACATTGGAGTTTCTTTTAATCTCCTATTATTTATTTTTCTTGTTATTTTAACAAAAAGTAAATTAAGAGACATGGGCCTCCAATTAGGCAAATGGAAAGAACATGTGGTTTGGTATAGTGTACTGACATTTAGTGTTCTTTTTCTAACCAGGTTGGCTGACTATTTTTCAAAAGGAAATTTACTATTTTACATACCTTCTATGAATACTTTTTTGTTTCAACTGTTTTTTGTGTCCATCTCAGAGGAACTGTTTTGGCGAGGTTATGTGCAAAAACAGTTTGGATTTTGGTATTCATCCATTGGTTTTGGGATGATTCATTTTTTAGGATCTTTGGCAAATGATAGCCATATCATGAACGCGGTTGCCTATGGTGTGGCTACATTTTTACTAGGAATAATCTTTTCTTGGGTTCGTAAAAAAACGGAATCGGTTTATCCTAGCATCTTACTTCACGGGCTACACAATATTTCAAATTACTTTATTAGATAAGCTTCCCTATATGTAATGCATGACCGTTGATGTGAATCATTAGTGGCAGGGAAACGTTGATTATGATAAAGGATGTAAATACTTAAAAGGGGAATGGAATTCGGAGGGACCGGAAATTAGCTATAAACGAACCTTTTGGTATATATTGTACAGGAAAGGGGGAGATTATCATGTCACTTGATATTATTATGGATAAATTAGTATCTATGGAGGTCTTATTAGCACTTATTTCATCTTCCATTATGGCAACTTTTATTTCGTCAGTCATTACAAAAAATGTGAACGATAGGACTCTTCGATTGAAATATATTACTGAGGAACGGCAGAAGTGGAGAGCGCTTATGAAAGAGAAGGTATCTTTGGTTGTTTCAAACTCGTATAAAGATAAAAATGAACTCTTAAAATTAGCAACCGAAATCCAGCTCAGTCTTAACCCGAATGACAAGGAAGACAAAAAGATCATTTCATGTTTAAGAGAAATTATGGTAAGCAGTCATGCTGAGCGTGAAAAAGAAAAGCTAGTAGAACTAACCCAACAACTATTAAAACATGATTGGGAACGTGCAAAGAAAGAAGCTTCCCCGTTTCGAATGATTCCAAAGAAAAACGTTAGGAAAAAAGTTTCTATCTAGAGGGTAAATCGTATTTGATCATAATCGTAAAAGAAGGTAAGTATGGGGACGTTTGTTTCTCATGCTTCTTTTGGTTCGCGAGAAAGAGGAGGCATCAGAAATGCCCCCTGCTTTTAGCGTGTTTTTGGATTGATTATACGTTATAAAGTGCCCCATCAATAGTGAATGATGATGAACTTACATACGATGCTTCGTCAGAAAGTAAGAACACAATGACGTTCGCTACTTCTTCTGGTTCGCCATAGCGTTTCATTGGTACTGCATCGTTATAAGCTGATTGCGCTGCTTCTGCTGCACCAGGTGCAACTTTCGCTTCAATATTGCGCATCATTTGTGTGTTGATAACACCTGGGTTTACAGTGTTCACACGAACGTTAAATGCCGCAGATTCTAGTGCTGCCACTTTATTGATACCCATTACCGCATGTTTAGATGAATTGTATAATGCCATACTTGGTGAACCAATTAAACCGGCTACCGATGAAGTATTAACAACTGCACCTGATTTTTGTGCTTTCATGACAGGTAAAACATATTTAAGTCCGAAAAGAACGCCCTTTACGTTAATACCGTACACGAAATCAAATTCTTTTTCTGTAATTTCTTCGATGGATTTAGCAGGACCTTCAACACCTGCGTTATTCACAAATCCATCAATGCGTCCGAATTTAGCGATGGTTTGATCTACATAATTTTTAACACTTTCTTCATTAGAAACATCTGCTTTGACCAATAAACTATTATCTTCGGTTAATCCAAGTTCAGTTTGAACGGCTTTGATTGCGTCTTCGTTTAAATCAACTAATACCACTTTTGCTTGCAAGTTAGCTAATTTTCGTACGACTTCTTTCCCGATACCGCCTGCTGCACCTGTAACAATGACTACTTTATTTTCGAAATTCATGTTTAATCTCTCCTCATCTTTTAGTAGTATTTATTAAAAAAGTTGGCAATTATAAATCTGAGATCATACCGCCATCGACAACAAACTGAGAGCCTGTTGAATAGCTTGAATCATCGGAAGCAAGGTAGATAACCAAGTTGGAAACTTCTTCTGTTTTTGCTCGTCTTCTTAAAGGAATGTCTTGTTCAAGTTTTTTGATAAATTCAGCCACATCACCTTGTTCAGCCATTGGAGATTCAATCACTCCTGGATGAACGGAATTTACTCTGATATTGAATTGACCAAGTTCAGCAGCAGCACCTTTTGTCATTCCTGTTACGGCATGTTTGGATGCACTATAAGCAATGGCAGTTGGTGCACTGACTAAACCGTCAACGGATGAGATGTTAACGATGGATCCACCTTTTGCTTTTTTCATGGAAGGTACGACTGTTTTCATCCCTAAAAATACGCCTAATTCATCGATTTCAAATGTTAATCGGAAATCTTTTTCCGTTAATTCTTCTAAAGGTTTAAAAATACCAATCCCAGCATTATTCACTAATACCGTGACAGGTCCGAATGTTTCTTCTGTTTTTTCGACAACTTCTTTCCAGTTATCAGCATTTGAGACATTAAGTTTTAAAGCGATGGCATTTTCACCTAATTCATCTGCTAACTTTTGAGCAGCATCTAAATTGATGTCAGTGATTACAACTTTCGCCCCTTCTTCCACAAATTTACGTGCATGCATGGCACCCATCCCTTGGGCTGCCCCTGTAATAATCGCGACTTTATTTTGTAATTTCATGTTGAATTCCTCCCACAAATTTGTTTGGTGTACTTAAAACAAATCACTCTTACCTGAGAATTTCATTTCAGATCAAGCCCCTTTTTTATTTGTCTGAAATAGTAAAAAATAAAAATTCTTGAATTAAAGATATTAGACGAATAGTTGTCACAAGCTGTCCGGACATTAATTTGTGAACATCTTGTGACAATATTAATGTTATTACTAAACCTTTTTATTGTCAATTAAAGAATCTCGAATTTGAGATAAAATAGTAAAGGGAACTTGTCCCATAACCTTTAGTACCTATCACCAACCTCTTAAATCCCCGATTATCCCTTTACCTTAGGGATATAACAGGGAGGAATACCATCCTCTTTGCGGGTCTATCTCCTTTTTTTTGCGCCAAGAACCTTAATTATTTTCGGTACGAGGGTCTAACCCCGAACGTATAATCATTTCAATAGGACCAAAAAAGGAGGATGGATATGAAAAAATCAATGGTGAAAGTACTGATTACCGGGATACTATTAGCGCTGTTAGCGATTAGAATGTTTGTTATATTTTCTGTTCCGGTATCTTACCAATTATTTACGCTCTTTTTAGCCTCAACTGCTTTTGTGTATTTTGGCTCAGCATTGTCAGACTCACGGAATACTTGGATTTCAGTAGAATTAATTATGTCCTGTGTCTTTTTTCAATTTGCCTTTTTAGGCTTTTTATATTCCCCGATCTGGCTGGCTATTGGGTTCATCCTACATGGAGTCTGGGATATGCTTCATCATCCCAAAGTCGTTAAAACCAAGGTAGTCAAGTGGTTTCCCCCTTTATGTGCCATTTTTGACTTTGTAGTTGCCGTCTTTATTTTAACTTTCTATATTTGAACCAAGATGGAAAAGTACAGCTAAAAGAGGGACGGCTTCCTTGTTTCCAAAAAAAGGAGGACCGTCCCGACGAATAGTTTAATGGATACGATTTTTTAAAATATCCTTTTGTAGCCCGTTACATGTTGGAGTATTTCTTTAAGGATTCATTAATGAGTAGTTCACATAAATCTTCATAACTGATTTGATTAGCACGCGCTTCTTGAGGTAATAAGCTAGTTTGCGTCATACCAGGTAAAGAATTTGCTTCAATGCAATAAATGACATGATCGTGGTCTACGATAAAGTCTATTCTTGAATACACTTTTAGGCCTAATAACTGATGTACCTTTAGCGCTGTGCTTTGTAATTCTTTCGTTAAGCTATCTGGAATATGGGCTGGAGTTATTTCTTCACTTGCACCTGCTTGATACTTACTTTGGTAATCAAAGAAACTGTTCCTTGGGATAATTTCGATAACCGGCAAAGCTGTATTTCCAATGATTCCAACCGAAAACTCTCTTCCCTCTATTTTTTCCTCTATTAGGATGGTCGTTGAAACATCTTGAATTTCTTTTATTGCATTATGAAGTTCGTCTGATTTTTCTAGAATGATGACTCCGATACTAGAACCGTTGTCATTTGGCTTTACTACAACAGGATAATTCATTTCTGGTAATTCTTTACCGACTTGATAAACAGCCCAATTTGGCGTTTTAATCCCATTAAAAGCCATTAGTTCTTTTGAAATGATTTTATTCATCGCAAGTAGACTTCCCTCATAACTGCTACCTGTATATTTGATACCGTAAATATCGAATAACGCTTGTAACTGCCCATTTTCACCGATACCACCATGAAGAGCAAGGAAACAGATATCAGCACTTTGACATATTTCTAACACGTTAGGGCCAATTAACGACCTTTGATTATTTTGCTGTTTTTGTAATTCTTTCAAATTTGGTTTTTCTTTTGGCACCTGATAAGTATAGGTTTCTTTACGATACTTTTGATAAGCCGATTCAAAATCCACAACATCTTGCAAGCCTTTATAAATGTCCAGTAATAATACTTCATGATTCTTTGCATTTAACGCGTTGGAAATTTGGGCACCTGAGGCAAGGGAAACATCCCTTTCATCACTTAATCCCCCAGCTAATACAACAATTTTCATTTTTCTACCTCCTAGGTGTTAATTTTAAAAAAGCAATTTGAAGGACAATAATCTTAAAAGTGTAGCCTAATGATCCCATCAAGTCACACTCTAAAAGGGCGGACATTCAATTTTTAGCGAGAATATGATTATTTACGTTTTCATCATAAAAATGATAACATCATTTCTTCTTGCATAATAGGGTATTCAACTAACAGTGAGAGTTGAACTTCTTTTAATAATGAATTTTGTATAACTTTAATTGCTCGGGGAGTTTATTTCTCATCCTGTCCGTATTGCCATCGTCGATTGTATATAGAGTGTGAGGTAATGAGGGAGGGGGAAACCGCTTTAAAAGGCATCGATATTTCAGGGATAACAGAGCCTGTGTCCGTTAAGCGTTTGGGTAACGTCCCAAACAGGATGAAACAGCAGAACCGTCCCCGCGTTTCATCTTCCCTTATTTGAACCAAGATGAAAAAGTACAAATAAAAGAGGGACGGCTTCCTAGTTTCCAAAAAAACAGGAGGACCGTCCCGACAAATAGTTTAATGCATACGATTTTCATATTTTAATTTTATGACATGTACATTGATAATCGAACCAATTATTTGAACTCTAATCTGTAATCCATCTACAACTCCTCTTTTTTGTTCACTCTTAGGAAAATTAACAACCGTATTTCCTTCCTTTAAGCCTTGAATATGAAAAATATCGGAGTTTTCTTCACGTGTGATTTTGACGATACCCTTTTCAGTTTCTTTAAATTCACTAAAATCTCCTTTTGCTTCCCGTAAGTCCACTGTTACAGTCGGTATTTCTTCAATTGAATAAGTGTAGTAGTAAAATTCGGAAGGAATCGGTTCAACTTTTAGTCCATTACGAACTTTAGCACCGTTGCCATATTCAATAGTTGCGATATATTCTCCAGGGTGTGTCAATGGTAAGCAATAGACCTTGTAATCATTATATTCATTACATTGATGGAACTTAGTAACTTCATCGATAACGGCGCCGTCCATTGTGGCAAGGGATATATTTTTAATTGTATTTTTTGTCACATTTAAACGAACATTGGTAGTAAGAACGTCATCTGTTTCTTCAAACTTTATTTTAAATTGTCCCTTTTCTTTTGATACATGAACATAATACTTTTTAAAGTCTTCGTAACTATTCCAATCTATCTTCTTTGAATAAAGAGTTAGTTTTTGTGTTCCTACTTTTACTGGAACGATTTGCATTTGCAATATTTTATCGGTGTTATTATTTGGAATGACCTGTATGATTTCATCTTCATCTTTTTCAGGTTCCGTACTATGGAGATGGTAATCATTGTAACCTCCAAATTCTGACCAACCATAATCATTTGCTTTTACTGTAAGCGTCCCAGATCTGACGATTTCGGTTTTTGAGATGAGAACGGCTGCTTGTGCTCGAGTGATTGGATCATTCGGACTAAAGGTTGTGGGTGAGGTGCCAGAAATAATCCCCAATTTATACAAGGTCAACACTGAATCTTTATGACTCATTAATAACTCAATATCTTTAAAGGGAGTGGCTTGATAATTGTGAGTATAGTAATTGAATTCAAACGTTTTTATTAAAATGGAGGCCATTTGCGCACGGGTAATTTTATCATTTGGTCCAAATCGACCATCTCCATACCCTCGGAAAATTCCTTTTTCGGCAACAGCGGAAATAGCTTGATAGCTCCAAAGATTAGGTGAAACATCTTTAAAGCCCTGGTCCTTCACATTCTTCGTATCAAGATTTATTAGTTTTGTAATGATGGCTGCAGCTTGACCACGAGTAATCGATGCGCCAGGTTTAAACGTACCATCTTTATATCCACTAATAATGTTGCGCTCCGCTAATTGGTAGACAGCACTTGCATATGGTTTATCCTTTGGTACGTCAGTGAATTTGAATGATTCAGAGTCTGCGTTAGCCTGAGGAGTCAATAAACCAAGACAAAGAACGAACATAAGGGTCACTGACCATTTTCTGCGATTGAAAATCATTTTGCTGACCTCCTTTTAAAATGCATACCATATAAAGCGTAACATAAAATAAAAGGTTCGTATTGGTCAATTATCCCTAATATTGGTCAGGATGAAACAGCAGAACCGTCACCGCGTTGCACTTTCTTATATTTACCAATATTTTCGAAAATATTATCCGTGTTATACTGAATGCTAGAATTCAATTACTCTACTAAAATAGGGGGCTACCATGAAAAACAGAGTGATTCTTTTCATTCTAGCATTCTTTGTTTTTGCTACTGTCACAGGCGGTAAATCGGTCGATGCAAAATCCTATTCACCGGAGCAGCTAGTTAGACAAGCAGAAGCGAATGCGAAACAGCTTACGAATCTCATTTCCTATGAGAAATCGAAAAAGCTAAATGTCGTGTCATCGGCATTAATTAGTAGAACAAGCACTTCCCTTAAACAGGCTACCGTTTCTATTAAAAAAGTAAAAAATTCATCAACCAGAAAAAAGCTGGAAACTAGGTTGAAAAATGTTCAGACGACATATACTAGAACACTTTCCTATAATTCCGCTATTAAAATCGGGGAAGGTTTAAAAGGGAAGACCAAATCACTTTTAGCCACCTATGCCAAAAATCCTGCGAGTGATTCAACCGAAAACACTTATCGCACTGTACAAACCGATTTGAAGAAATTAACGACGGCTACTACTAACGTGTATGGAAAAACAACGCAAAATACGATAGCGGCCACCTATAAAGTGCCTGCTGATCGTGCCATCGCTCAAACAAAGTCGGCCTATATTTTAAAAAACGAGTTGGATTTATTAAATTCTTATTTAAAATCCGGGAAAAATGATACGGCCTTTCTGCAAGTTGATCGCTTTAATGCCCAATTAAAATCGGTGAAAGCAAATGATCTTCTATACAATTCCTTTGCCAAGTCCTATGAATCTATTCTGAAGTCAGATGGTGTATCTTCAGACGGAATTCCAACCATTATTCTTAAAAAAATAATAGCCAATGAAAAAAGTGTTGTTTATCTAGAGGTATATGACAAGGATAATCAGCCTTTAGGACAAGGAAGTGGATTTGTAGTAGGAAAAAGTACCATCCTGACTAACTTCCATGTTGTCCAAAATGGATATCGAGTGGTTGCTTACGATAATGAAGGTAAGGAAATTGCCATTCGTGGCGTTGTCAACTATGACGAGATCAGAGATTTAGCGATTCTTGGAACGGCTCGTGATCTGTCCATCCCTGCCCTAAAAATTGGTGATGATGAGGTCCTTGAAAAGGGAGATTCGATTGTCACGATTGGAAGTCCAGAGGGGTTAATCAATACGATTTCTACTGGAATCATTAGCAATCTTCATCAATTCCAAGACGAATTAGGAAATATATTAAAACTGATTCAAATAACAGCGCCGATTACATTTGGAAGTTCAGGTGGTGCGCTATTCAATTCCTATGGTGAAGTGGTTGGTGTTACCTCTTCAGGTTTTGAGATGGGGAATTTGAATTTTGCCGTTGCCATCGGCCATGCGAGAAATTGGATCAACCTTTATGGAAATAAAACCGCTAGCAGCCTGACGATTATTCCGTATAGCTCATTGCTTATTGGGACGACGGAACCTGAGGTTGGTGTTGATCCAGTTTTACCAGGAAGTTCTGAACCATCTGTGCCAATCGGAGAACAGGCACCTGGTGCAGAACAACAACCAAAAGTTCCAGTCTCTAGCGATAAAATGACGTTGGATACCAATTTAAGAGAAGTCGTCATGCATCCAACCAAGCCAATTATCTACGGTCTTTCTCAAGGGAAAGACTTAATCGAAATCAATCTGGAAACAAAGCAATCGAGAAAAATGACGTTTAGCCTGCCACCAGAACGCTTATATTTTGCCAATAATGAGCTTTATGTCACTTTATTAAAAGGTCAGCACAGCTCTTATTGGTGGGAGGAAAATCAAGCGGGCGCCTTTGCGATTGTCGATGCGGAAGGTTTTAAACTAGCAGACATCGTCTACATTCCAACTGATCCGTTCGACATAGTGGCAGATTCAAAATACATCTACATTTCAAGCGGCTCCGGACAGCATACCCACCTAAAAGTTTACTCGCGCGAAACGTTATTAGAAACGGCGAGTGTATCGGGAATATATGAAAGATCTTTTTTAGAAATGGGACCTGAGGATGGTCAGGTATATGCCATTGATACGAATGTAAGTCCAAGAGATGTTGAAGTGTTTCGCTTCGCCAATGGAAAGCTTGTCAGCCATTACGATTCACCGTATCATGGCGATTATGATTTAGCGACTAATTTGACCATTTCTCCGGATGGAAAGTATCTTGTTAACGGGTCTGGAGTACTGCTGCAAGTAGGTTCAACCCGCGAGTCTGATATGAAGTACGTCACGAAACTATACACGCCTTTTGAGGAAATTGCCTTTAACCTGGGCACGAACCGGTTATACACAAGTTCTAAGAAAGGCCTAACCGTCTACGATTACAGTAACCTTGAACGAATCAAACACTATGAGCTCAGCCACGAAATTGATTTCATGTTTATCCGAGATAACCACCTAATCGTCCTATACATGGAAACAACAACAGGCACCTTAATGCCAAAGCAAGTGATAAAAAAATACCCTTTGACCGAACAAGGATTATTAACACTGCAGTGAAAATGGGGACGGTTCTCGCGTTTCATTTGGTTTACGAAAAAAGGTATGTCATATAAAAAAGTAGTTTATCAGATAAAACCCTTTTCCTACTGAGGAAAAGGGTTTTTCTATGAAGGAAAAGGGATTTAGAGAAAAATAAAATATTCCAAAATTTGAATTGGAATTTTCTTCTTATCATGTTTATGATAAACTAGCTGAACGGTTGAGATTTCAATCCTTATATTTGCGAAAGAAACGTATCTACTAATTTGTTCTTCGATGAAACCGATGCGATCGAAATGAACCTTTCCAAGGCTTCGTTTCATTTATTATTTTTGGTATTGAATTTTTAGTGGCTGATTCTATCATATGAGTGAAAAAGCTGTGGGACTAGTTGAGCTCACTGAATTGAAGTCGTAAACGGCCATAGGGGGATAAATGTGAAATATAAAAGCAAGATCTATAAGTGGTTAAAATATTTTAGCATCATGATCGTTGTTATTTTCATAATTGGTCTTATTTTTCCTACATGGACACCTAGAATAAGTGGGGCAAATAGCATTAGTACATTAGAGCCAATCGAAGTTAATGGGACCAAGCTAGAAGTGATGATTAGAGGGGCTGACCGAAATAATCCAATCATCCTTTTTGTCCATGGTGGGCCAGGCTGTTCAGAAATTCCGTATGTAAGAAAGTATCAAGATATTCTGGAAGAAAACTTCACCATTGTTCATTATGACCAAAGAGGAAGCGGGAAATCATATCATTTTTTTGAGGATTATTCGAATTTATCCGCAGATTTGCATGTGGATGATCTTGTTGCTTTAACAGAATATGTAACGGATCTACTGAATCAAGAAAAGGTCCTGCTGATTGGACACTCATATGGCACATACATAGGTATGAAAGCTGCAAAGAAAGCTCCAGAAAGATTTGCTGCCTATATTGGAATAGGGCAAGTTGCTGATCCTGTTCAAAGCGAGAGAGATAGCTTGGAATATACCATTCATCAAGCGAAACTTGCCAATCATTCCAAAGATGTGGCTGAACTCGAATCTCTTAAAGAGTCCATTATTAGTGGAGAAAAACTCACTCCGCGTAATTTGGTCCGTAAATATGGCGGAGCTGCAAGACTTATTAACGATAACATGGATTATTATCTAGGTTTTCTTCTTAACCGTGAATATAATTTACTGGACATTATACGTTATGTAAGAGGGGTAACTATCTCACAGAAAATCTTGTTACCTGAAGAAAGAAAACACAATATCACTAGTATTAAAAAATTAGAGTTGCCTGTTTATTTCGTCATGGGCGAATATGATTACATGACCTCCACCAATGCTGCCAAAACCTATTTCGAGAGGATAGAGGCTCCCATTAAGGACTTCGTCCAATTTGAACATTCCGCCCACTATCCGCAATTCGAGGAAAAAGAATTGTTTGCCGAATGGTTAAATCAAACTTGGAGTGAGCTAAGCGGGCAATAAGAGGAGCGAAACTTGGGAACGTTCGAGATTACTAAAAAGTCTAGTACAATCAGTCACAGCGCCAAAATCACCCTCTAAATTCATTAATTGGCGTTGAGCGTCGGTCTCAACGCCAAAACTACTCTCCAAATGCTTAAATATGG
>NZ_JBTOOE010000013.1:0-119840 GCF_054786815.1 Pseudoneobacillus rhizolycopersici
ATGCTTAAATATGGCGTTGAGCGTCGGTCTCAACACCAAAACTACTCTCCAAATGACTAAATATGGCGTTGAGCGTCGGTCTCAACGCCAAAACTACTCTCCAAATGACTAAGTATGGCGTTGAGCAATAATCCCAGCGCTAAAGATGCTGGATATATTACATGAATTGATTTAGATAATGGTTAAAATAAAAACTGATTTTTTCAGTGGTCTCGTACGGTTCTCATGTTTCTTTCGGTTGGCGAAATAATTACTATATTTTTAGCCTCATAAATGCTATTAAGGTAGAGAATATTACTTAACTAAGATAGTATGTGTCGCATAAAAAATAAATTAAGTAGGAAAAAACAAAAACCCTTTTCCTATCGAGGAAAAGGGTTTTATGTATGTAGGAAAAAACAAATTTTAATCAGAATAGACCACTCTGTATTTCGTAGTTTAAAACTTCAATTGTCGTATCATTTCGCTAACTTAATAAGAACTAGATGGAATCCCCTTGCCACCCCTTGTTTCTAGTGTGCTTATCCTTTCCATTCCAGTAATGATTGGTTTTGCACGCTTGATTAAAGTTTGTGTAGATTCAAGAGTGAGGGAGGCTTGATGGGCATTTTCATTGCTCCATACTTCGTAAACATAAACACAATTTGGCTCACTTTCTGAAATATTTACAAGATAAATCTCACACTCATCAAGATTCTTCATGGATTCTGCTGCTTCCAACAAAATATCTACCATTGTGTCACGTTCACCTTCCTGAACAGTAAACTTGCCAAACAAACTGAATTTGCTTTTGCTCATGATAATCCTCCTTAATGATTATTCTGAGCATTACTTCTACATTTTCCCTTCATTTTCCTAGCACTCTCATAAAAAAAATAGGAATTTCTATTCGACAAAATGGTTGTTTGGAAGTACAACCTGTCCAATAGAGAGAGTCTATTGGACAAAATGGCAATGAGTAGAGAGCGGCTATTGGACAAAATGATAATCAGAAAAAACCAATCTGTCCAATAGAGGTCATTCTATTGGACAACATGGCAGTAAATTACTGTTGCTCCTCTATTTAGCTAAGCAAATTCCCCTTTAACCAGGCGCGTGGTCGGTATGGACCGACGGGAATTTGAATCAAACTGGTTTTCCCTTTGGAATCAATCCTGTAAAGTTCATCACATTGGTTCACATCAAATCCCAACAATGGATGGCCGCCCATTCCTAGGGCACATGACATCAAGAGCAGCCGTTGCGTGATTATGCCTGCTTCCATCTGTTGGATACGGTATCCCCTATACCCCAACATCTCTTTGAGGTGATCCTTGTCTCCGACTACATGCATACAAAGTGGAACCTGATACAAATTTACGTTGGGCATGGTTAATCCATAATGTAAATATTCCCGGTAATCCCCTTTGGCTATTCTCCGAAGGGCATGGGTGCCATTGTCATAAGAATAGGTACCATTAGGAATTCCTTCTACATGATAAAAACTGCCATACAAAGAAACACGAGTTTCAATATGTCCCTCTGTATGGTCAAGATCACTTTGATACAAGAAAGAAATTGTCTCGTTTAATAAAGTAGATAATTGTGACAGGCTTACGTTTCCTAACGTAAAATCGATTTCAGGAGAATATCGCTTCCTGCAAACAGATGCGAGATCGTACGAAAAAGACTCCGTAAATGGCAACAAGACCATCTCCGGACCTAAGGAAGTCCCAGCATCACCTTTCTTTAATTTTACAAAGGAATGCGTTGTTTCAAACATCGATTCTTCATTCAGTTTTCTCAGTATTGGATAATCAAGGACTCTCGTTGAACGATTATAGGAAACATGTTGCAACCTAGGAACTTCCCGACACAAATCAGATGATAAAATCATTTCTTCTCTTTCTTCGTTGTCAACACAAGGTATGGATGATTTCGTACTTAATGGGATCATCGCATATACGCTTTCCTCCTGTTCGGATAAACCAAGTAAATGATTAATGGACCGATCAAGAAATTGATAACATACCCGTGTTGAGAACCCCATCGTATTGGCCACTTCTAAGGATTGCCCAATTAACACTCCTGCATCTAACCCTTGGAGCCTGTAGGAAAAATTATTGTATTTGTAAAAATTTTTCCAAAAAACGGTTGAGATAAAAATAGTGCAAAAACAATCCGAAAAAGAAAGGCTATTCGCAAGACTTCTAGATAAGTAGAAATCGAAATTTCCTTCCCGTAATAAAATAAGACGATGATGGGCCACATCGTAATGGTAAATTCCTTCTGGAATGTCACCCAGCTTTACATACACATATAATTCATTAGGATACAGTGCTCCTCCCGAGGGAACAAATCTTCGTAACGACTGTCTAAAACTCACATTCTTACCCATGGTCTCATCCATTAATGGAGATTGAGAGAATTGAGTTAGACCGTATACATACCATAAAAAATGACCAAGCTCATCCAGACTAGGGTTTCGATTATTTTCTTTCTTCTGGAGTGTTAAGGGCACTTCTTCGGAAAGAGGTATCGTTGGTAAGTCACGGTACAATTTATAGGGAAGTGGCGCGTCTTCCCAATCTACGTTCCAATCAGGCGGAAAAATTTTAGCCGTATCAAAATGCAGTTGATGTAAAAAAGTATCTAGCTCCAAATCGTTTGTCCTCCTACTCTCCCGCTATGGGAATGGATGGGGAAATGGATTAAGCTGTTCATACGTTAATGGTTTCGTCTCAAATCCTAGCTTCATAGGTACCGTAAGTACTCTTTCAAGACCTTTGACGCGAGTGAGGTGATGCCCAAATGTCATTGGCAACATACCAGGAATAATGACCTTTACACAGAATAATCCATTCCGCTTCGTGATCGGTGTGGTTTGGTCAACCACTATTACATCAAGATTTAGGTCGCGGAACCTCTGTAAGATATCCTCCAGATCGTCTTTTAAGTCCGTATTGGCCGGTGGCTCCTTAAATTCCTCTGTAAATGTACGCAAAGGTCGGTGATCATCTACTAAAAAATTCAGTCGTTCCTCTGCTTCTTTCAGACCGTATAGCATCCCATGGTCTTCCATGGTCCGGACTGCGAACGGATCTTGCAGCATTCTTTCATATTTCTCTCGGTTTGTCTCCAATTTTTCATCATCCCTAAACATCATTCCTGCCAACTCGAAAATCGTGCTTTTAACCGCCTTAACTGGATCAGGGTTTGCACCAGCAGCACAGATCAGGTTTACACCATTGGAGCTTCTGTTTTTGGACACTGCCCAAACACTTGGAATTCCATGTTCCATTGTTGAATTATAAAAATAAAGGTCATGTCCGGCCACTTCATGAATGCGGTCCACCATCTGCTGTAATTCTGTATCATTCGCAGAACGAAGATCAAGACGTGGAAGGGGGAGCTTAGCATACCAGGTTAACAAAAAGGAATCTCGCTCGACGACCTCCATGATGCCATGAAAAATAGCTTCCTCTAAACTCCCACCTAAGGCACATCCGTTAGAGGTTTCATAAACAAAGCCCTCCCCATAACTTAAACTATAATAGGCAAGTAGCTTTGGAACTAAAATAGGTCTTTCTTGTAAAAACGAGTAACCCCAGACCCAATCCATTGGGGCATCAGGATTAAATTTTTGATATGGAAAATGAGGCATTTCATAATGTTTAGATTCATGAACACCTACACTTGTTGGATTTAATGCGTTGTTTTTTAAATGATGATAACTATCACGAACAACTGTCCTTTTTCCGCGAGGCTCGATGCCGCAATATCGCTCCAAACCTTCTAAAATCGCAGTCAGCTCACTCATTTCATAAGAATTTGTTCTCCCCGCCACTCCCTCATTTCCACCAAATAGAGGCATGTTCATTAAAACATCACCAAACGGCAATCTGATATCTTGCATTTTTCCATTCATAATCCCGGTACGAGTATCAAGGTAATCTTTGACTAGTACTGTTTTTAATTCATCCATTGAACGACTGCGATAACTGCCACTATTGATTTTAGGACTAGATTTCAACTGGATTTGAGCTAATTCTGATGTATCATCGGGTAATGAACTGCACATCGGGCACAATGGGTCGGGCAAGAAAAAGTGTACGGAGTTCGATAACACTTTCAGGTTCGTAATGAGCACTTTTTCTTGTAAGTTGCTGGATTCGCCTTGTAGAATCCTCCGTACTTCATGACATATCAAATCGGCCATTTGAGATAAGCCTGTGCGTGATACCCAAGCATCTGGCAGTCCACCTTCACCTGCTACCATTCTCCTTTGAAACTCCCACATTTCTTGCTGATCAGGCCCTGCTAGAATTCGCCGGATATCAGCACAGCAAGAACATCCCGATGTGTCCGGGCGTACGAACGGACCAATGATTCCTTCCCCAAACAAAACGAAACCTCGAAGCCATGGGATACCAGCTTCCCTAAATCTTTTTTCTGCTTTTTGAAGAATCAATGGATGCCAGGAATCGTGGAGAAGCAGAGCTAATTCTGTTTCAACCGGAATATCTTCTGCTATACTTTGACGCGTAATGGAAAAGCTATCGGATAATTGCTGATAAACAAAATCCGCTAATAAACCCTTTCCATCCATAATGATTAAGGCTGTCATTAGGATTCCTCCTCTCGAACCTGTACACCAAATACCCCTGCTAGATCTTCTTTTAAAAATGGTTCGAACGAAAGATCATAAACAAATAAGCGTTTCCTACTTTCCTTTAAGACCCCAGTGGCAGATTGTAGTAGTTCTAATGGATTCAATTCATCACAAGAAGGAATGTTGAGTTTGATTTTCTCTTTTCCCCTAAAATCGGCTGGCTCTTTTTTCTGACTTACTATTGTTGAATGTACTTGGTTTTGAGTATCTAAAAGGGCTAGTTGTATGGCATTGCGTAACGCAAACGTTATATTTAAACCAGCCTTCGTGTATGACTGACCATTCGTTCGTATTCGTATGACAGGGAATCCCAAAATATCCTCTCTTAAATCAATGATCGCTGGACCATTTAAAGTGGTCAGTGCATTGAAATAATATCTGCAATGCTGATCTTCTATTACCTGCAAATCTAAAATCGTACTCTGTTGACTTCCCTTTCTTTCCTTTAATTCTTTATCTAAATAGGTTTGTAGCCCTCGACAAACGGCCTCTTCGATTGTTTCTCCTGCACCGATACCCATGAAACTCTCAGGAATGAACGTGTCAACATGATCATTCTGGTTTGAATATCCCTTAGCATTTGAATCGATTAATTGAGAAACATACATTTCAATGCCAGTCAGCCCAGCCTCTCTTTTTGCTTCCTCATGGGTCAACCCAGCACAAACAACTTTTGAAAGAAGTCCTGCTGGCTCGTGAGTCAACGGGTTTACTGCCTGAACATAACACTGTGGTAGGGGGAGCTGTGGCAAATCTTGTTCTTCCCATAAATGGAAAATTCCAATCTCTTCAGAAGTTAGTCCAATAAAATATTCCAATAGTTTAGTAGGTGGGGCATTTCTGTTCGGTTCATGTTTAAGCCTTAAGTCAAGGTCTTCTAAAAGTCTGGGAGTTAGATTTGTAAATGTAACCAACGGATGGGCAATGAATGATAACCAGTTACCTTCCAATGTTTCAAGATCAAGTAGGTAAATTTGATTTCTTTGATTCGAACTAGCTATTTCTGCCGCCTTCTTGAAAAATTCAAATACAAGGACATTCGCAAGAATCGATCCAGCTGTTGAAGAGAAGTTGCCGGGTTGCTCACCGACTCCAACTGCAGATTGATGGAGGCGGCGCCACGCAGACTCCCAGCATCCATCTGATTCGGGATGAACGACTGGACCGGATAGTCCCACTTTCTCTAAAAGTATGGCAGGTAGAAATACCTTTCGTTCCTCCTTACAAACCATATTCAGATTCCTTAGTTCCTTTACATTCCCATCTTGAGAGACATAGAGAACCCAATCATAGGCTCCCACAGCTTCTTTCCAAAAATTCTTGTGTTCACCTTTTTCGAATGGGACCTCCTTAACCCCCACCTCAGAGTCGACCTCACGGGCATTCTGAACGAGCTCAAAAATCCTTTGTCGATTGGTAGGTAATGATTCTGTTACAAGAAAATCGAATGTAGGAAGTCCCGATTGGAGTAATGTGCCAACCAATGAAACTAGAATGGGACCGGCTCCGACAGCCAGAACTTTAGCCTGACGGAATTCCTGAAAGTGGTACGCACCAGAATCAACAAAGTTCTCGATAAATTCAATTTGCGAAGAATATTTTTCAAGAACCGTACGATTTAATTGATGTGGTCGATCTTTACTTATATCTCGCACAAAGCCATTCTGGTACAACGTTTCTCCAATCTCATACACTCTTTTCTTATAGGGGGCCGTAAGTCCTTCTGTTAACTCTCCCAATGTTTGCTCCCCGTTAAACATCGGTATGAGTGTTTCAATCCACTGATAGATGGAACTGCCTGTCATTCGGAATGAGCTTTCGTTATTTCTAAAATACACACCACCTTCTGGATCAGGTAGATAAAACGTATCTCTTTTTACCTTCAGACGCGTGGACGAGTTAAGTTTTGTCATTTAAGCTCCTCCTTATTTCTAATCGATTCGAACTACGCATTACTATTTTATGTAGTTTAATTTGTCCGTTATGAATAACGAAAAAGCAGTGTCCCTGCCATAAACTCGCAGGGACACATTTTTTGGAAAAATATATATTTTTTTAGATGAAGAAACAGCTAAAAAAGCCAAGTCCTCCGAAACAACCACCACAACCACCACAACCGAAACAACCACCAAGACCGATACCAAATCCGAAACAACCACCAAATCCTCCGCAACGGCCAAATCCTCCGCAACGACCAAAGCCACCGCAACGACCGCAGCCACCGCAACGACGAATGTCCCCAGACAGATCCTGGCTATAAGGATCCAGAGGAACTACCTGACCAACTTGGTATGGGTCCATTTGCAAGCCTTGCAATTGATTTTGAAGATTATACATTTTTTTCTTCTCCTTTGTATATTATTATCAGGTTTGCCGACACCTGACGTGAGAGCTGAACGAAGTTATAATCAGTTTGGGCATTTTTATCCATCAAATAATTTGTGCACTCTCATCAACAAAGTATGATTCCTGTTAGGCCTTTGTTACTGATGTCAAAGCCTAATTAATTTTAGATTTAATCCATTTTCTATTCGATAAGTGAAACCTGATAGTCGGTTTATTGAAAAGCTTACCCGACGGTGACAGGCACCGAAGTATTTACATTGAAACAATTTCCCTCTGACGATCGTCTAATAATAGGAAAATATTAAAGATAAGAGGGACACATATGAAAAAAACAATCCTTATTGGTGCTATGGTAGCTGTAAGTATGGTCTTATTAAGTGGATGTGGGACATTAAACCAAATGACATCCTCATCTTCTTCAAGCAGTATTATGACTAAGAAAATGCCTGCTGCAAACACTCAAGTTCAAGAATATCAATTAAGAATTAATGGAAACGATGAAACACTCATCGTTGAAATGCCTACTGAGAATGATATGCCAACATACTGGAGATTTCTGATTGGTGATGATGAAAAATTAAAGATTCCAAACGAAAACGGAATTTTTCATACAGAAGTGAAGGTGCAGGATTTAGATCAAGACGATACGGATGAGATTTTATTTTATCAATATTCTACTGGCTCAGCCGGAGCAATCCTTCTTAATATTTTTAAGCCTGTAAACGGTGAATTGCTAGTATTGTTTGAATCGGAAAAACAAGCACCAGCACATGGGGATAACCAACGGTTTGAAATAAAATATACAGGAGATTATCAAGTTAGTTTTTTTGATAAAGAGAAGAAAGTATCGGCAACCATTGAGTTAAATCCTGAGAATTATAAAGAGGGGGCGGATGAGTATTTGCCGAATATAGGCACCTGGATTGATCCAGTAAGTTTATATGACATAAAGGATATTGATGGGGACGGTAGGGCTGAAATTATTACAACTCAAAGAGTTATTGGTATTAGTCATCCCGATACGATAGCTCTCTTCATAAGCACATTTTCCTTGAATCAAAATGTTTATGAGGTACGAGATTATAGACTAGTGTATGAAGAAGATCCAAGTAAAGAAATCGCTCGATATGAAAAAGAAGAATAGAACATGTTTTTCATCCCTATAATGGATGGGCCTTATCCTTGGTAAAGTAGATACTGTATCTTAAGCAAAGGTTAATTTAAGCCAAAAATGAGCAAGTTTTAATTTGTTCATTTTTGGCTATTTTATTTCTTCAATAAAAACCTTTTTTACCTTTTGAGGTGGTTCACCTGATTTTGTATAAAAGAGTTTCTCTATACCATTTCTAGCAATTTTGGCAATCAATTTGGTATAGAAAGAGGCTCTCTATACCGTTCTAGCAATATTTGCATTCATTTTGGTATAGAGATCAGCCTAAAGCTCATTACAACCCACATGTTTGCAGGATTAGTCCAATTAATCTAATAAACTACGAACAGTTTCCGGATAATTTTGGAACGCTGCTTTCGAGGACATCAACTTCCAGTTATTGGGATATCGGTGCCTGTCACCAATATCAATCACACCAATATCAATGTTCACAATTATTCCATTTTAAGGTTAGCGATAGTAAAAAAATCCTTAACAAATTTGTCACAAGTACGTCAATTATTTGTCACAAGTACGTCAAATATCTGCAGAAAACCATGTTAACATTATGAATATAGTGTTAACTACAACTGGAAAATCATTTTACTTTAATTTGTGAGCGAATTCACATATCATAGTTGATAGATACTTTGTGTGAAAAAAATCACAAACTCTTCACTGAATATGTGCTTGTGAATTTATTCGCATGAATAAGTAAAAACAAAGATAGAAAGGGGTACATCTATGAAACTAAAATGGACCTTTGTTGGAATGATGATCACTATTGCCTCTGTACTAGCAGGCTGTGAGCCATTACTTGTGTTGGATCCTAAGGGACCACAAGCAGAAAGGCAAGCTAGTGATATTATTCTATCAATTGGAATCATGTCTTTTATTGTTATTGCCGTCTTTGGACTGCTCATCATGATGTTAGTAAAATATCGAGCATCTAAACAAAGTCCAGATTATGAACCTCCTCACTTAGAAGGGAACATCTGGGTAGAAGCAATCTGTGTAGGTATTCCAATATTAATTGTTGCGTATCTTTCCTTTGTATCTGTTCAAAGTAATTACATTGTCGAGTCTAGACCGGCAGGATATGAGGATAAAGAACCTTTAGTCGTATATGCGTCATCCTCTAACTGGAAATGGCATTTTAGCTATCCGGAAGAAGGAATTGAAACAGTCAACTACTTGTATATTCCGACTGATCGAGCACTTGAATTTAAGCTTTATTCCTACGGGCCAATTACAAGTTTCTGGATTCCGCAGCTGGGAGGACAAAAATATGCTATGGCTGACATGGTGACCACGCTCCATCTAGCGGCTGATGTACCAGGAGAATATATGGGTCGAAATGCAAACTTTAGTGGTAAAGGTTTTGCCCAAAATACATTTGATGTAACAGCGATGTCTCAAAAAGAGTTTGATGATTGGGTAAAAGAAGTAAAAGAGACAGCCCAACCGATAACTGAAAAGAAATTTGAAAAATTATTAGAACCAGGTCATCTTGGAAGGATGACATTCACTGGGACACACTTAGAATTTTCACCGGCTCCAGAAGGCCATCATCATGGATCATCGGATACGGAAGAAATGACAGAATCACATGTAGGTTCTTCAGATGGAGAACACTCTGACCACAATCATCATTAAAAAAATGAACATTTCATCAATAGGCATGTATCTATAAATTGTTTTCGAAAGGAGTCACAAACGTATGGATTTCTTTGAACGTTTTGCCGTACCTCATCCAAGTTTCGCTATTTATGCTTCGATGGTTGCCATAGGACTTACACTCGTCGCCATTTTGGCAGGCTTAACTTATTTTAAAAAATGGGGTTATTTATGGCGTGAATGGTTAACAACGGTTGACCATAAGCGTATTGGAATCATGTATTTAATCTCTGCTTTGCTCATGTTATTCCGAGGCGGAGTAGATGCGATTATGATGCGTGCGCAATTATCAGCACCAGACCTAAAATTATTGGATGCACAGCATTATAATGAAATTTTCACCACGCACGGAATCGTTATGATTCTATTTATGGCGATGCCATTTATTATGTTTTTCATGAACTTTGTGATTCCGCTACAAATTGGAGCTCGTGATGTGGCATTCCCACGTTTGAATGCTTTAAGCTTCTGGTTATTCTTTATGGGAGCGATGTTATTTAACATCTCGTTTATTGTCGGTGGATCTCCTGATGCTGGATGGACTTCTTATTTCCCGCTGGCGGGTAATGAATTCAGTCCTTCGGTTGGAACGAATTATTATATGATTGCGATTCAGATTGCTGGTATTGGTACCCTAATGACAGGAATCAACTTTATCACGACGGTTCTTAAAATGAGAGCACCTGGCATGACGCTAATGAAAATGCCTATGTTCACTTGGGCTGCCTTCATTGCCAACGTTATTATCGTATTTGCGTTTCCAGTGTTAGCTGTATTGCTTGCAATGGGGACATTGGACCGCCAATTTGGAACCAACTTTTTTACGATGGATAATGGTGGAATGGATATGCTTTGGGCCAATATTTTCTGGGTTTGGGGACATCCTGAAGTTTATATTCTAATTCTTCCTGCATTTGGTATTTATAGTGAGATTTTCTCTACCTTTGCCCGCCGTAATCTATATGGTTATAAATCGATGGTAGGATCAATGGTGATTATCTCCTTGCTATCGTTCTTAGTATGGGCACACCATTTCTTTACAATGGGTCAAGGTGCATTAACGAATAGTATCTTCTCGATTACCACGATGGCCATCGCTGTTCCGACAGGGGTAAAGATTTTTAACTGGTTGCTTACTTTGAGAAAAGGGAAAATTGTGGTTACGACACCAATGCTATATGCTTTACTTTTCATTCCACTATTCACACTAGGTGGAGTGACGGGAGTCATGCTTGCGATGTCCGCAGCGGACTATCAATATCATAATACGATGTTCTTAGTGGCGCATTTCCACAATGTTATTATTCCAGGTGTGGTATTTGCGATGCTTGCGGGTCTTACGTATTACTGGCCAAAAATGTTTGGTTTTATGTTGAACGAGAAAATCGGTAAATGGACAGCATGGTTACTTTCTATCGGATTTGTCTTAGCGTTCATGCCGATGTATATCACTGGCCTAGATGGTCAGGCACGTAGAATGTACACGTACTCAGAAGCGACTGGCTTTGGACCATTAAATATGGTTTCGTTTGTTGGAGCAGGGATTATGGCGATTGGCTTTGTGTTAATTGTGTATAACATCTACTACAGCACACGTTATGCTTCACGTGATATTAGCAGTGATCCTTGGGATGCACGTACACTTGAGTGGGCTACACATACTCCGGTTCCGGAATACAACTTTGCGATTACACCGCAGATTAATTCCGTTGAAGCTTTCTGGGATATGAAGAAGAAAGGTCATGTTATATTCAAGGGCGAATATGAAAAAATTCATATGCCAAACAACAGCGGCATCCCGTTTGTTATGAGTTGTATCTTCTTTGTCTGGGGCTTCTCTTTTGTCTTTAGTTTATGGATTCCAGTGATCCTGACAACGATTGGAATATTTGTTTGCATGGCTCTTCGTTCTTTTGAAAAAGATGACGGTCGCTACATCTCTGTAAAAGAAATCGAAGAAACTGAAACAAGATTGCGAGGTGCGTAAAATGAAAATGGATCACTCACTTCCACTTGAATATAGTACCGAAGAAAATCGATTGAAAATCCTCGGGTTTTGGATTTTCCTAGGTGCGGAAATCATGTTGTTTGCTACTCTTTTTGCTTCCTATTTTACCTTAGTGAATAGGACAGCAGGAGGGCCAACTGGTGCAGGAATTTTTGAAATTACGCCAGTTTTAATCGAAACATTGTTACTTTTAACAAGTAGTTTTACCGTTGGTCTTGGAATTCATGCCATGCGTTTAGGCAGAAAAAAAGCGATGATCGGGTTCTTTATTACCACGCTTTTACTCGGCTTAGCGTTTATCGGTGTAGAAATTTATGAATTTGTCCATTATGTTCACATAGGGGCAGGGTTACAAACAAGTGCCTTTACATCCATCCTTTTAACAACATTAGGGACACATGGAATCCACGTGACAATCGGGCTTTTCTGGGGACTCTTTATCGTTCTACAAGTGTGGAAACGTGGACTTACGCCGCAAACCGCCAATAAATCGTTTATTTTCTCGCTTTACTGGCATTTCCTTGACGTCATTTGGATCTTTATCTTTAGTTTTATCTACTTGAAAGGAATGATGTAAATATGAGCGAATTATTTCCAATGAAACAAGTAATGGGCTTTGTATTTTCATTAATCCTGACAGTAGTTGCACTGGCTGTTTACTTTTTCGATTTGTCATTTTCAACCGGAATGATAATTTTATTAGTAACAGCATTCCTGCAAGCTGGTCTTCAGCTGGTTGTGTTTATGCATGCTGGGGAAACAAAAGATAAAGGGGCCATTTACACAAACGTCTATTATGGTCTTATTATCGCGCTAGTGACCATCTTCGGAACGTTGCTAGCCATGGTTTGGGATATGTAGGTTATTAAATACGAAAGGAACACCTAAACGGGTGTTCCTTTTTTTACTGCTTGTGGTATAATTTGATGTCCTTTCGATGTTTTCGAAAGCATTTCTTCTGTAGCGACAAAAAATACGCCAATCAAAAATATAAATACCGCTCCCATCACGGTTCCGATTCCAATGGATGTTAGGATACTGAAATCGCTTGCAAAAACACCAAATAAAAAAAGGATAATCCCAAGGGCAAGTACGGTAGACCCTAAAATTTTTACAATATTCAGTATTTTTTCTTTGGATTCCATTTAGCTCAACTCCTCCACTAGTATATTCTTATATTATTATTCTTGTTCACAAATTTGTCAAACTTTTTCTAAAATAGTTTAGTTTTTTCTTGACATGAAAAATGGGTGCGGTTCTTGTGTTTCATTCAGGTGACGAAATAAAAATAGCTCTTCTCTTGTGAGAAGGGCTGAATTTTAGTAGGGAAGTCTCAACGACAAAAAGGCATACGAAGTGGTCAAAGTTGTCGTAGAGAAGGTGTCTCAACGACAAAAAGGCATACAAAGTGGTCCGAATTGTCGTAGAGAAGGCGTCTCAACGACAAAAAGGCATACAAAGTGGTTCGAATTGTCGTAGAGAAGGCGTCTCAACGACAAAAAGGCATACAAAGTGGTCCGAATTGTCGTAGATAGAGCGTCTCAACGACAAAAAGGCATACGAAGTGGTCCAAACTGTCGTAGAGAGAGCGTCTCAACGACAAAAAGGCATTCGAAACGGTCCAAATTGTCGTAGAGAGAGCCCTGTCCTCCACGGTAAAACGCATGCGATAGCGACAAAAACAAACTATCTATCTAGTCACAAGTCCCAAGCTTTTTACTTTACTGGTACAGTATGTCATCCCGCAATGTTGCTACTTTTGTTAATGCCGTGTCGATGTCTGCTTCACTAACTCCAAAGTGGGCAAGTGCATCATGAAGGTGTTTTACAATGGCGTCAAAATGTACAGGTTGCAAATCCATTCCTTCATGTGCTTTTTGCATCGATTTACCTGAATACTGATTCGGTCCACCTAGAGCGAAACTAATAAACTTTGCCTGATGTTTTTTTTGTTTTTCCATATCGGTGTTTTCAAAAAATTGCTGAACGGCTGGATCTTTCAGGACTAATTCATTGTAAAAATATTCTACAACCTTTGAGATTGCTTCTTCCCCACCAATTTTTTCGTAAAGAGATTGTTCCATTTATTCATTCTCCTTTTCATTGAGTACCTTATATATCCTTTGATATAATGGTGGTTTTATTCCTTTTTTAAAAGGTTACTGCTACCTTCTGGTGTCCTCAAACAAGTAGGTTCAAGCCGTTAGAATGGCATGTTATAAAAAGAGCAAGAACTATTAACACTGCAGCAAAAAACAGGGTTTAGCGGAACCTATGATGAGGATTTACCGTACTAAAAATAGAAATAGCCACCCCTGCTATCCAGCTTTGGTGGCTATAACTTAATAGTAGATTGGGCTCATTTCTATTCCCATTCAGTTGGGTAAACACTAACATTTTTTTCATGGAACTTATCATCAAAGTTGATTTTAAATCCATTTGGGCTTGGATCAATGGCTGCATTTTGATCTTGAGTTATCCTCAGAGATGATAAAAATTCTTCAGGAGTGGTTGTTGTTTCAAGCTCGATATGGGCTAATTTTCCTCCATAAAAAATCGCTGTTGCATAATCGAAGAGATCGCTTTTACCATAACGGAAATAATCAGCGTAAACAATTGTGCCATCTGCCATTTGAAATTTCCCATCGATGAACTGTTCTTCTTTGGAATCTTGTTCAAACAGCTGGTTGAATTCCTCAAGTGAAATAAAATATCTATCCTCTACTTCTTGAACAACAGATTCTGTTTCTGACGTGGACTCTTCATTTTCCCTTTCTTGAATAGCGCTGTCAGTAGCTACTTGTTTTGTTTCATTTGAACATCCTACCACGAACAGGAATATCAAAAAAATCATTGTGTACCATTTTTTCATCGTATGTCCTCCCACATATTCTATCTTTGTTAGGGACTTTCTTTAATCGTCCTACTACCATTTATGTTACCGTAACACACTTTATTTTTCATCTATATAATGTTGTGCTTCCTGTCGGTAAGTGTGGGGAGATTTGGTGGACAGATATTCTTTTTGCTAAAATAGGTCCTTTTAAATGTTTTAGAGGACAAAAAATCCGTTATAGCTCAAAATTGAATGCAAGATGCCTCATTTTTGAGCCATAACGGAATGTGTTTCCGGAAAGCTTTTAAAAAACGTCACTTTTAACGAAATAACGGATCCAATGTCCTTAGAGACAAAGCACTAAACCAGTTATTCTTTAACGAATTCTTTTGTACTTCTCACGGTATCGATTGGGCGGACTAATTTTTCGATATCTGCACGTTTACCTTCTAAGAACGGTGGCAGTGATAACTTTTCGCCAAGCGTTTCATATGGTTCATCGCCCATAAACCCAGGACCGTCAGTAGCAAACTCAAATAAAATTTGAGGTGCCACTCTTGCGTATAATGACTCAAAGAAGTGGCGATTGACATAACCGGATGTCTGGAACCCAAAGCTGCTTAAACGATTGGTCCATTCATCTAATACGGAGCGATCCTCAACTCGGAAAGCGGCATGGTGGACCGTACCAAAACCTTGTCGGGCTGCCGGAAGAATGGCGTTATATTCAACAATGACGGAGGCGCCATTTCCACCTTCACCGACTTCAAATAAGTGAAATGCCCCTTCAGCCGCAGTCTCTTTAAATAATAGAACTTTTTCCATCAACTCTTTAAAATAATCAAAATTCGCAATACGAACAAAGATAGGTCCTAAACCAGTAATCGCAAACTCTAATGGAATCGGCCCTTTTTGCCAAGGAGTGCCTGATTCCACGCCTTGATTGAATTCATCAGAAATCAACTGATACTGCTGATCATCAAAATCAACGAAAGAAAGAGTTTTCTTGCCGAATTGTTCCTTGATTCCAGCATGTTTCACTTCGAGGCGATCAAAACGTTTTACCCAATAGTCTAACGCTGCATCACTAGGCACACGGAAAGATGTCTTGGAAATCTCGTTTGTTCCATGGACGCCTTTCGGAATGCCAGGGAAGTCGAAGAAAGTCATGTCTGTGCCGGCACTGCCTTTATCATCGGCAAAAAATAAATGATAAGTTTGAATATCATCTTGATTGACCGTTTTTTTAACTAAACGCATCCCTAAAACATAAGTGAAAAACTCATAGTTCTTTTCTGCACTACTTGTAATCGCTGTTACATGGTGTATTCCTATTAAATGGTTCATTGTCTTTTCCCTCCAAGAAGTATGAATAGTGTACCCTTAAACCTTTTCTCTTACTTTTTTTAATAGATAAACCAATGTCTCTTTCTCTTCCGAATTCAATGAATCGAACATATCATCTACTAACTCACTGTATCTTGGCATGATTTCGTTCATCCATTCATGTCCAACATCCGTTAATGTTACGTGGATTGCTCGGCGGTCACCTGGACAGGCATTCCGACTTAATAAACCTCGTTGTTCCAATTTATCTATTACATAGGTCATCGAACCACTCGGAATCAAAATGAGATTTCCAATTTGTTGAATGGTTTGTTTCCCTTTTTGATAAAGAACTTCTAACACAGAAAATTCCGTTATACCTAGATTTTTCTTGGCCATTTCTTCCTTGATTCGATCATGAATGGCTTTAGATGTTTGCATTAATATCAGAAAGGGTTGATTAGTGCATCTGTTCTCCATATCTTTCACCCCTTTAAAATATCTCAATTTAAAATATCTTGAATCTGAGATAATTTTATTGCGTAATAAATTTATTGTCAATAGCTTTTGTAAATATGAATTTATTGCTACTCGTGAATTCAGCTGACGAGTCCTATCAATGTCAACAAGAGGTGGCCTTTGAGAGAAAAATGAATTTAAAAGCGGGGTAATCCGGGTGGGATAAATCTTGAGTAATACGATTATCTTTTCTATAATAAGGATATAAAGAAAAAGATCAGGTGCACAGAACACCTGATCATTGCAACACACATGCCGCAGGATGAGCGGCAGACCTCAGTGAGAGAAATAGTCACCCGTTGCTTGGTCGGCAGGGTGGCTATTTCTTTTTTGTGATGGCGACGACAATGGCCACAATCGTTGAAATTAATACAGTTTCAAATGAAAGAGCTGCAAACAAAAGGGTAAGAACTTCGTGTGTCGTCAAAGCTTTCACCCCCTTTAGATGGGAGTTTCAGCCGCCACCCTGCGTATGTAGTTGTAATACCATAATTTTATCATTATATGGAAGATTTTAATAGAGGAAAATAGAACTAATGTTCGTATTTGTCTGAACGAAATCCAGATTGATACATCGCTCTAATAGATTCCATGAAGGTTTAACTCTGCCTAAATGATAACCCAGAACTCTCTAAAGCAGCTCTTAGTTTCGGTAGAGAACCTGGTCCCATCCCGTGAAATTGTAAAATCTCCTTTTCACTAAACGTGGCTAACCCCTCTAATGTTGTAATTCCATTGTTCTCTAATGCCCGTCTTGCTGGGGCTGAAAGTTGAGAAAGAAAGCCGGTTAAGGGTTTACGTTCTTGTTCGCAAATTGGGCAAGTAGGACAGTCACTGCTTTTGTAAAAGCTATGTCCTTTGTCGCATGTCCGTAAATTTTTATTGGCATCTGACATATCCAAATCTCCTTTTATAAATAGCCATTTCCTTTGTATTCATTCAATGACCTTCATTGGTTTAATTTATGATTTAACTCACCTACAGCCAACAAGGCGACTTGATCATTTAGAATCTCCTTTGGCTTACAGTGCTTACTTTTCTTCTTAATTATCTATCTAGCTAAACCAAAAGGCAACGAGACTATTTTTATGGCATTCATTTTATTTTTATTTAGTTTGAATGTTTTTCGTTACTATGTATTATTCTACTGCATGTCCAATAAAGTAGCACGGGACTATTCCCGTGCTTACTTTTGGGGTATAAGAGGAAGAGTTGTAGAACAGTTACAGTAGCACCTAATGAGAGGGGGCGCTATTACAGGTAAAAAAGGTTATCCGCCGAATTTTACCAGTAGTTGCGCTAGAAGGTTAATGGCAGCTTGTACCACAACATCTACTTGAACTTCTGTTTGTAGTACGGTTACTTCGCCGCTATCGATAATTTTAACAAACTGTTTTTGAACTTGTGTGACATCAAGCGACTGAGAAATTTTCTGTAATTGTTTTATTTCTTTGCTTCCATGACTGCCAAATACAACAATAGCTGCTTCGATTGCGGCTTGAAGTGCAGCTTGGATAAGAACTAAACCTTGCACTTCTGTTTGTGTTACTTGGATGGAGTGGGAATTCTTAATAATTAATCCTTGGAATTCAAATTGATCAACATCCAAATTATTGTGTGAACTTTGTGAACCTCTACTTGACAATTTTCTTCACCTCATTGTTATTAAATTCTTTATATCTTATTCCAAGAAAAATTTATACGCTTGGACAAGCATCTTTATTTAAAAAAATTAGTACAACGCTAAATGACTACTCCTTGGTGAGTATAGCGGATCGAATCAACTTTAAACGTTTAGCCGATTTTTAATAGTAATTTAGCTAGAAGATTAATAGCAGCTTGTACTACAACATCTACTTGTATTTCCGTTTGTAAAACAGTAATTTCACCAGAATCTTCGATAAAAACAGATTGTTTTTGAACTTGATTGACATCTAAGGATTGGGCAATTTTCTGTAATTGCTTTACTTCCTTATTACCGCTACCACCAAGGACAAGGATAGCCGCTTCCACAGCAGCTTGAAGGGCAGCTTGAATAAGCAATAATCCTTGAACTTCTGTCTGAGTGACTTGGATCGTATGTGAATTACGAATAACTAAACCTTGATATTCATATTGATCGACATCAGTACGATTACTCCCAGACTGTCGGTCAGAAGATTTGCGATGTTCGTCATGCTTTCTATTGTATTTATCCCTTTTATCATGTCTGTCTGACATTTTCGTTTCCTCTCTTTCTATAGGATGATTAATGAACAAAACTATGGGTTATCCCACTTTTACCAGTAGGCGTGCGAGGAGGTTAATCGCAGCTTGTACGACAGCATCTACTTGAATTTCGGTTTGAGCAACCGTAACTTCTCCCGAATCCTCAATATAAACCGATTGTTTTTGAATTTGGTCTACGTCTAGGCTCTGGGAAATTTTCTGAAGCTGTTTGACATCATTCCCACAGTTATTATGACCTAAGACTAAAATAGCCGCCTCCACTGCAGCTTGTAATGCCACTTGAATTAACAGAAGGCCTTGTACTTCTGTTTGGGTCACTTGAATCTTATGAGAATTTTTAATCACCAAACCTTGTGATTCAAACTGATCGACATCTAAATGGTTATCTGCACTTTGTCTATTGTGCATTTGAATTCCTCCTTTTTAATTACTCCTATAATTTATTCTCAAGAATGGGAATGGTATGGACAAGTTTCCTGATAAAAACATGGAAATTAACAGAATCATTGGAACGATTGACTAGCTTGGGGGAAGGCTATATATTGGCTGGATGAGAGGGGAGTTTCCACTGTACGGAGACTTTTTGACACATTTGTGAAACATTGAACAAACTTTCTTTGGATTGTGAAGTTCATCACAATCAAACGAGTTATTCCTCATTACAATGTAACTATAGAGAAAACACCTAACCTGAAATGAACTATAACCCCATAAGTCTAGCACTTCTTAGGAGGAATATCATATGGAAAAGAAAAAGCTTGTCATGATTGGAAACGGAATGGCTGGTGTTCGAACAATTGAAGAAATACTGAAGCTTGCTCCCGACGTATTCCAGATGACCATTTTTGGTAATGAGCCGCATCCGAACTATAACCGGATTCAATTATCGTATGTCTTGCAAGGGGAAAAGACGTTGCAGGATATCATCATGAATGATTGGAGCTGGTACGAAGAGAACAAGATTACCTTATACACCAATGAAGCGGTTATAAGCATCGATTCAAGGAATAAACTGGTGACCTCTGAAACGGGACGGATCGTGGAATATGACGAATTAATCATTGCAACAGGCTCAAGCTCTTTCATCCTCCCAGTACCTGGAGCGACGAAACAAGGTGTCATCGGGTTCCGTGATATCCATGATTGTGAAATGATGATCCAAGCGTCCCGCCAATATAAAAAAGCGGTGGTGATCGGCGGGGGACTATTAGGCCTCGAAGCAGCCAAAGGCTTACTGAATCTTGGGATGGAAGTCGATGTTGTTCATTTAATGCCGTATTTAATGGAAAGACAGCTCGATGCGGAAAGCGCGAAAATGTTAAAGAATCAACTCGAAGCGGAAGGGATGAATTTTTTACTAGAAAAGCAAACCGCTGAAATTCTAGGCGATGATTTTGTAACAGGTATTCGCTTTGAGGATGGAACGGAAATTAGAACCGACCTAGTAGTGATGGCGGTCGGCATTCGTCCAAACATCAAGTTAGCTAAAGACAACGGCATCTACGTCAATCGTGCGATTGTCGTCGATGATTATTTGGAAACCAGTGTGCCACATGTGTATGCAGTCGGGGAATGTGCCGAGCATCGCGAAGTCACCTATGGAATGGTGGCACCACTTTATGAACAAGGGCGCGTACTTGCCGCTCACTTAACCGGTTCGCCAACGAAGCCATATCAAGGCTCCGTCACCGGAACACAGCTTAAGGTATCAGGCGTGGATCTATTTTCAGCAGGTGAAATTCACGATGATTCAACCACAAAAGCCATTAAGGTCCATAATGAATTCGATGGAATTTATAAAAAAATTCTCATCCGCGACCAACGAATTGTGGGAATTGTTCTTTATGGAGAGACAAAAGATAGTACAAAATTATTTAAAATGCTTATGCAAAAAGATGATATTAGCGGTATGACAAGCGTGTCCTTACTCTCCTCAGGCGGCTGTTGTGGTGGCGCATCGGAAGAAAGCGATGTTGATGCGATGGCCGACGAAGAGTTAGTCTGCGGCTGTAACGGGGTGACGAAAGGAACGATTGTCGAAGCGATTCGTAGCAGCAACCTGACCACTGTTGACGAAGTGGGTGGCTGCACGAATGCAGGCCGTTCCTGTGGTCGGTGTAAGTCGTTGATCTCAGACATACTCGCTTATACACTCGGCGATGGATACGATACTTCGGTTAAAAAAACAGCCATCTGCACATGTACGACTCTATCCAGGGATGAAGTGGTGGCGGAAATCAAGGAAAAAGGTTTAACGAATGTTCGCGAGGTGATGAATGTTTTAGGCTGGAAGGAAGCTGAAGGCTGTTCAAAATGTCGTCCGGCCATCAACTACTATTTAGGAATGATTTACCGTGATCATTACAAAGACGACCGTGACTCAAGACTTGTGAATGAAAAAATGCATGCCAATATTCAAAAGGATGGAACGTATTCGGTGGTGCCAAGAATGTATGGTGGGGTGACAACCGCTGAAGATTTGAAAAAGATTGCCGAGGTTGCTGAAAAATATGCAGCCCCATTGATTAAATTAACGGGTGGACAGCGGATTGGTATTTTTGGTCTAAAGAAGGAGGATCTTCCTCAGGTATGGGAAGACCTAGGCATGCCATCTGGTTATGCGTACGGGAAAACTCTTCGTACCGTTAAAACTTGTGTTGGTGCTAAATTCTGTCGGTTCGGCACCCAGGATTCGATGGGATTAGGAATGGAATTAGAAAAGAAATTCGAACGGCTTGATACACCACATAAAGTCAAAATGGGAGTTTCTGCTTGTCCGCGTAACTGTGCTGAATCCGGTATCAAGGATATTGGTTTTGTAGGGGTCGATGGTGGCTGGGAAATCTATGTTGGTGGGAATGGTGGTATGGATCTTCGTCCGGCGGATCTTTTATGCACCGTGAAAACGGATCAGGAGGTAATGGAGATAACAGGTGCCTACCTTCAGTACTATCGCGAAACAGCCAACTATTTAGAACGAACCTCTAAATGGTTAGAGCGGATCGGGCTCCAACATGTGAAAGAAGTACTTTTTGACGAACAAAAGAGAAATGAACTAAACAAACGACTTGATGAGACCCTCTCTCGCTATATCGAACCATGGCAAGAGGCGATTTTAGATAAGGATCTTCAAGAAAAATATTATGTAAAGCGTTCCGTTTCCATCTTGTAAACATTTTTAAGAAAGGCTGTTGATCCTAATGAATCAAACCCTGACGAAGATAGCCCTAATGAACTATGAGATGCTCCCCGTAAATATTGGTCAATTATTTCAAATTGGCAAAGAGGAGGTTGTCTTGTTTCGCCTCACGGATGGTCGTGTCAAAGCAGTGGAAAACAAGAGTCCGCATCCTAAAGGTGGAACACTAGTGGATGGGCTGGTAAGCGGAAAATATCTTTATTGTCCCTGTTATGATTGGAAAATTAGCCTAGAGGATGGGAAGGTTCAGGAGCCTGACTCGGGCGAAGTGAAAACCTATCCGGTCGAAATCGATGGAGAAATGGTGAGTATTATTTTATAGCTCAAAACGAGGGGGCTGCGAGTCCCCTCGCTTTATAGAAGGAAGGATGAATGAGCATGGAAAAAGGGAAAGTGTATTTAGTCGGAGCTGGGCCTGGTGATGTCGGCCTTATTACGGTAAAAGGTCTTGAAGCCATCCAGAAGGCGCAAGTCATCTTATATGATCGGTTGGCAAATCCGAAGCTGCTGCAATACGCTGCTCCCACCTGTGAGTTCATCTATTGCGGAAAGCTTCCCGATCGCCATACATTAAGGCAGGAAAGAATCAATGACCTTCTTGTTCAAAAAGCGCTCGAAGGGAAAATCGTTGTTCGCCTAAAGGGAGGGGATCCTGGAGTATTCGGACGTGTAGGGGAGGAAGCAGAAGCTTTGGCAGCCTTTGGAATTCCCTTTGAATTGGTCCCGGGAATCTCATCTGGGATTGCTGCCCCACTATATGCGGGTATTCCCGTTACTCACCGTGAATATGGCGAATCCTTTGCGGTTGTGACAGCGCACGACAAATCAAAGGACGGACAACCTAGCATCGATTGGAAAGGCTTAGTGAGCGGAGTCGCTACAATTGCTTTTTATATGGGAATCGGAAATCTCCCCTTTATTTGTGAAAACCTGATGGAGAATGGGAAATCACCGGAAACTCCTGTCATTTTGATTCAGTGGGGGACATTTGGACGCCAAAAAACCTTGGAAGGCACACTCGCCACTATTAGTAAGATGGCCAAGCAGGAAGGCTTTAGTAACCCAGCGATTACCCTAGTTGGCGATATTATTTCCCTCCGTCAAAAACTATCTTGGTTTGAAAAGAAACCTTTGTTTGGTAGACAGATTTTATTGGCGCGATCTGGTACCGAATGGAGCGAGTTGGCTAAAGTTTTAGCGGACGAGGGGGCCGATGTCTATGAATTCCCTAGATGGAAAAAGGTAAAGGCACCTGTTAATCGGACTATATTAAGCCAATTATCACATTATGAGAGCGTGTTGTTTACGTCATCTGAAAGTGTGGATGAGTTTTTTACAGTCTTAATCGAACAAAATCTAGACATACGGCTGCTTAAGGCCAAGCTATATGGTGCCTCTACGAAAAGTGAGGCAGCATTAAGAAAAAGAGGGTTCTTTGTTGAGGACCAAGCGGCATTGGATAAAGCTGGTCGTGTCCTCATCGTTGCGGATAGGGAGAATGCTGGCGAGGAATTTCCAGATGCCGATGTTTTTATGACCAGTTTCAAACAGATTGATGAAGCGTTCTATCCCATTTTCCGGCACATGTTGGAGGATGCCACAATTGATACGATTATTTTCCCAAGCAGTGTAGCGGTTGCCCCCTTTTTGCAGGAAATGAATAAAGGGTTCCAACAAGCCATCGGGATGGCCGACATCATTTGTATGGGGGAGAAAACCTATCAAGCGGCGGTAACAAATGGATTAAAGCCAATTGGAATTCCAACACTGCCAACTACTTGTGCTTTGCTAGAATTTTTAAAAGAAAAGAGGGGGCGGGCATGAAGGCAGTGATATTTATTGGGCATGGCAGTAAAGGGAGTGAGGGAAATGAAGCGTTTATTTCCTTTATTGATAGGTTACTAGCCGAGCTTGATACACCTATAAAAGGATACGGCTTTCTTGAGAATGCTGAACCTTCGGTTTTTCAAGCTGTTGATGCTGCTATTGGAGCCGGGGCCAGTGAGGTGACTGTTGTGCCTGTGTTTTTACTACCCGGTGTTCATGCCAATGATGATATTCCTGAGGAAATCGCGTTACTGAAAGAGCAGCATACGGACAT
Organism: Pseudoneobacillus rhizolycopersici; assembly: GCF_054786815.1. NCBI lineage: Bacteria > Bacillati > Bacillota > Bacilli > Caryophanales > Bacillaceae > Pseudoneobacillus > Pseudoneobacillus rhizolycopersici. The sequence goes on from NZ_JBTOOE010000013.1 coordinate 24,043, forward strand.
TGTCTTTCGTTATGGTGATGCGATTGGGGCTCATCCGGTCATGGTAGAGATATTAACAGATCGCCTAAAGGAAAAAGGTCATAATAGTGAAGATGTGGTCCTTGTTGCACATGGCAGTCGTGTGCCGGATAGTGCGGTCCTGTTTGAAAAGCTTACTGCGATGTTACAGGAACGGGTCGGGACAAAAGTTAGAGGCGCCTATTTTACAGCTGAGCCTTCTTATCGTGAAGTGTTAGCTAATTCTTCTGCGACGGCTCTTGTGTTACCTTATTTGTTGTTTTCAGGGGGCTTTCTTGGAAAATTGCGAGACTTGGTCGAGGAGAGCCGAATCTGTGCACCAGTTGGCTTTGATCAACGTTTGCAACAAGTTCTTGTAGAAAAGAAGACAAAGGCAGAGGTGTTATAATGAATGACTACTATCCGATCCATCTCAATCTTGTTGGTAAAAAAGTGGTGGTGATTGGCGGTGGATTAGTGGCTGAACGAAAGGTACTCGGATTGCTAGGAACTGGGGCAATGGTCGAAATCATTTCCCCGGAGGTAACGAACAGGCTTGGGCAATTGATTGGGGAGTATGACTGCATTTCTTGGAAAAAGAAGGCGTTTTCCGAAACGGACTTGGTGGGAGCTTTTCTCGTCTTTGCGGCAACGAATGATCGTGAAGTCAATTTAGCTGTGATAGAATCGAGAGACTCCTGCCAATTAGTGAATCTAGCAGATGATCACTGGGATTCCAGCTTTCTTGTTCCTGCGGTTGTGAAAAGAGGGCGGCTCACGATTACCGTTTCAACCGGTGGGGCTAGCCCGATTTTAGCTCGTGAAATCCGTCAGCAACTTAAAGATACTTACGATGAACGCTACATTAGCTATTTGGATTTTCTTCATGACTGTAGATCCTATATTTTGCAGCATGTTGCTGACGAGGCTAAAAAAAAGCAACTACTCACAGCCATCGTCCATCCCGCCTACATCGAAAGCCCCACCAGAGAAAAAGACTTTCAAAAACTCTACAACCGAATCATGGCCACCTAAATGAACAAGGACAGCGGCGTGCCGCTGTCCTTGTTTACCATAACGGTGCCTGTCACCAATCACCTAATTTCTACCATATAATCATATAGTTTCATATAATGCATTCCTTTTATGAGAAGGTGTTTTGGGTTTTCGGTAGTATGGAATAGGAGTGTTCGTTGTTTTAGCGTGCGACCATCTTCGGCTGTTGTTTTGGTTTGGTTGATGGTTGTTTGTAATGGGATTTCTCCAATGTCGGTTTCGATTGAAACGCGATCAAGCATCACATCAAACTCAGTGGCAATCGTAATTTCAATGTTCTCTCCATTCGATTTTACTTCCTTCACCCAGAGCTCCTGTTGTTGATGGATTCGTATGGGCTCATTGGTATGTGGGGTGAGAGGAATTTTTTCCTCTAGCTTTTCATAGCCGACAAATTTATTGATGACTAATTGTAGTGAATCTAACTGTTTAGGTAAAGCATCATAACGAAGTTCAAATTTCCTACCTTTCAAGGCTGAGTGACTGCCACTTCCTATTAATGGGATTGAACTTCCATTCGCTATTAATTGAATCCCATCAAATGCCATATCTACTCGGTCAAAGTTTTCGATATTAAACGTTCCTTCAATGACGGTCGATATCGGAGTAGCGGTAATCGTGTTAAAAGTGATATGGCCTTTGTCGACCGAAAATTTCTTCTTAATAGACTGTTTTAGTTGCGATTGTAATGCCTCGTTCGGATTAAAAGGAAAGGTAATAGTTTGGGTGACCTGTTGGTTATGGTTAAGTTGTTGATCATAGTGTAATGTCAATTTTTTCGCAAACGGATTAACTGGATCAAATGACATGGTGCCCTTTACTTCGGTCCCCTCTAAATTGATGATGGATGTACCGGATACGGCAGATGAATTCGTGAAAAAGCCGGTAATGTTTCGGAAACTGGAAGTCATCATCAAATCTTCATCAATTCCATTCGGATTGCTTAAGACATAATACAAAATCAATTGAGTTTCATCTGCCATGATTCCCTTGATCGTTAGCTCGGTTCCATCTGCAAGCAATGTTTTTTTCTCTATTTTCTGTCCCAAACCTTGATTGTTTAGATCCTTTAACGTGTCGGTAAGCAGTTCATCGAATCCGAATATTTGCTTGCTATAATAAGCAAACGCATTGTAATGATAGCCGAAAACGGACAGGAATAATAATGCGACAACAGCGATCAGCCACATCGGTTTCTTTCGGTTCTTTCGTTTTTGCGTATGATTTAATGCGTTTCTTAGTCTGGCCTCTAACTCTTCGGGAACTGGCATGCTATCAAGAATCTCTTTTTGTTCCATCAGTCTTTCCTCAACACGTTTCATCCACTTCACCCCCATAATGTTCTCGTAACTTTTTCAAGCCTTGAAAGACTCTTGATTTAGTGGTTCCAATCGAAACATTGGTAATGGCTGCAATGGTTTCATAATCAAGGTCGTGAAAGTATTTTAATTGAATAGCTTCTTTTTGATAGGAATTTAAAAGTTTGAATGACTCTTGTATATCAATAAGCAGCTCACTATTACTAAAAGGGTCGCTTGTCTCATCATCGATTGACTCGAGTTCATTGGTTATTGCCCAATCATCTATTAAAACAAGCTTTTTTTGTTTTCGGAGTAAAGATTTACAATGATTAACCAAGATGGTTTTACTCCAACTATAAAAAGCTTCTTCTTTTTTTAGTTGATGGATTTTTTCATAGACAATCACAATCATATCCTCCATCGCATCCATCGCATCATGTACGCTTTCCAAATACGTTAGGGCCAGTTTGTAATAAGCTGCTTTTTCAGCCAGGATCAATTGAAGTAACGCATCCTTATCTCCCTTTTTTGCCTTCTTCACGAATCGAACAACATCCATATCGTCACCTCTCTCCTCTATAAGAGTAATCGCACCCGAAAAAAGTTCATTAATAAATAGATTAATAATATTTTTGAAAGTATATTTTGTGGGAAAAATTAGGTGATTGGTGACAGGCACCACTTATACTTCTCCATAATGGATGATTTTAGCAAAAATTATTTTAGATATAGGCTATTGCCTATCCCCACTTTGAATAGGGACACATACACTACTTTTGATAAATAGTTGAGGAGGAGAAAGAGAATGGATAGAATAATGATGGGTTACGGAGGTTATCCTGGCGTTGGTATGGGGTTTGGGGGTTATCCTGGAGTCGGAATGGGGATGGGTTACGGTGGCTTTTATGGAGGCTATCCTGGCTATGGTATGGGCTATGGTGGCTTTTATGGAGGTTATCCATATCATCACCATGGATATGGCGGATTCTATGGAGGATATCCTTTCCACCACCACCATGGATTCTACGGTTATTGATGAAATCCGTATCCACACTTCGTCTATTAATACCTATATCCCTTTGAATATACATTAAAACTTGCATTTATTAAAGGCGTAGAGAAAGACTCTCTACGCCTTTTGGTAAATTGAATTAACTGTTTCCAAGTTTTAGGATATTGGTGCCTGTCACCATTTATATGAGGTGAATAGATGTATTTTTTGAAAACCATTTCTGATGATGTTCGATTTGCTCGAGTGAAATTTAAGAAGCATACGAGAATGATGAAGCTTATTTTTGGGGCTATTTTTGCTTGTATGGCGGCCGTTTTGCAATCTGCTGGCGGTTTTTTACCCGTGATTGGCTATTTTATTAGTCCGCTTGCTACTGCCCCTGTACTTTTATGTTCCATGTTTTCTTTTTCGATTGGTGTAATGACCTATTTTCTTACGATTTTGTTGTTATTAATAATGCAACCGGCTGAACTATTTGTTTTTCCGTTTACAACAGGGTTGTTGGGTGTCGGAATAGGTACTTCGTTTTATCTATTGGGGAAGAGATTTAGTATCATTGTGGCCGGTGCGATTCTTTTGACAATGGGAATCATTTTCCTACTATTAGTTATTGGTTTTCCAATTTTTGGTCCATTGGTGACAGGCACCATTTCCGGCACCATTTCCTTTCTTACAATTGGAGGAATCCTGGTATTTTCCTTTTTTTATAGTTGGTTATGGGTTGAGATTGCTTTAATTATTTTTAATAGGATAAGAAGTTTTGTTATGAAGTAGGTCTAATTATTTCATATACGGTGCCTTGGTTGAAATCTGTCACGTTCATTGAGCCATATGTGCCTAAATATAGTTTGGTTTGATTTAAATTGGTTCCTAGACTAGTATAATAAGCTGATTGAGATCCAAAATGATAATCGACGTCGATGACACTAAAGTCATTTTGTTTGGAGTCTGCTCTTACTTTGGTATAAGCTAGCACCCCTTTTATAGGGGGTGGAGAGTCTCTAAGGGCGAAATCTGTAAATACAACACTTCCTGTTAAATCGGGAATTCCCTGACCCATATAAGGTTGCACTCCTGTTAGGGCTGTACCTCCGAACTTATCCGGACGGTGATCCTTATGAAAATAACTGGTTAGAGGTTGAAGACGCAACGCTAAGGTTTCTACTGCTTCGTTGTAATAAGCGACTGTTCTCTGCTCCGAATGAGAGTTATTAGGGCAGGACCTTATGATTGGAGTAGGAAACGTTCCCTCCCAACCACGCCAGCCAAAGTTTATCAAGCCTTCTGGGTTAGGGCTAGAGATTCGAACAAGCTGAGTAACTGGTATCGGTCGATACTGAACGAATGAAAAAATCGACTCCACTAAATCCTGTCCGACATTTCCCACATATTTTATATACTGATTATAAAACTTTTGAAACGCGATGCCGGGTATATTGCGAACCCCTTTTGCCATGACCGTAAGTGTTTCCTGAATCGAAACAGGAAGTTCATGAAAACGTGTCACGACGGCTGGCGTAGAAATCGATGTATCCTTGGATACATCGATTTCAATTATTTTACCGGCCAATTCCATGCTATCTTGGCTTAAATTAAATGGATCATAACCTGAGCCACCATCCCCAGTGGTCAAGATAAGTTTTCCTGATTCGGGTGAGAAGTTTAAACTATTTAAACCATTATGATTCATAAAGGGTCTTCTTAAGTTAAGCAGGGTCCGTCGTTTTAGAGGCTGACCATTCGATGGTACGATCCATTCCTCGACGGTATCAATATGATCAAATTGCGTTTCTCTATTTGTCCAACTTAGGTTTAGGGTATTAGGGTCGCACGGGTCAGGATTAAATGATTGGGAGAGAGCACCTGGACCTTGTGTTCCAGCTACCGAATAATGAAGATAAAACAAACCGTTGTAAAAAAATCCTGGGTGAAAAGCTAGTCCCAGCAATCCTCGTTCATCATATCCACCCCCTGGACCACCTAGTTTCAACACCCGCGCACCGATATCTAAAAAAGTCCGTACACTTTGGTTTCCAACGAGGAAAATCTCGCCTACCTGGGTGGCAATAAATAACCTTTCAGTTGAGTCACCTGGAAGGATAGCCGTTTTTAAAACAGTAGGTAAATTTATCCTACTGACAACCGGCCTTAAACTTACCTTAACTTTTTTCAACTAGCTTCACGCCCCTCTAATGATTTCCTTTTATCAGAATATGATTGGAGCGGTTTTAGTAGTACAGAATTAAAGGTCAGATTGTATCGGAGGTGGGAGTGATGTTGAGGAGATTTTAGCGGATATACATTGCGTTATTTTGCTAAAAATAGTCACTATAACCATTGTGGCGGACACGGAAATCCATTATTGCCCCAATTTTTAAGGGAAATGCCCTTCATTTGGAGCAATAACGGTACGTATGGCCGAAAAAAGTGTGTTAAGGTGCCTTTTTTTAAGAAATCTTCGGAACCAATGTCAGGATTGTCAGAGGAGAAGGGGAATATGCATGAGCGTTGGGCCTACTCCCCAAGAATCTCTACTTGCTCAAACCCCTTTGTTTTCTTAAAAGTCATCGCATGCGGAAAGTTGATTAACGCATCTGACGGGTCTAATTGATCTAGATTTAGGCGGTTGACGGTTGGTAAATCATATTTGACAGATAAAATCGCCACCTTTTCTTCATGGCCAGTCGAGCTGTTTAATCGATTTTCAAAGGCATGAACATAGACATCCTGAACGGGTAATAAGGCAAACATGTCTTTGGCGATTCGTAAGGCACAGCTGCAAACGTAATCCTGAAGTAAATCAAAATAGACTGTTTTGGTTAAAGCTTTTTCTGAAAGTTTTCCTGTCTTCGTTAGACTAAGAGCAGTTTCAGGAATCACCTTGGTTGCATCGATATCGAAGGACACATGAATTTCATTTCCGTCATCTGTCCCAAACTCGAAGGAATTTCCAAACTCGAGTAAATCATCTAATGGTCTAAATTCATCAATAACAATAAAGTAGGCATCAATGTCCTTTTCGAGAACTCGTTTTGCCATCAAATGCATATCATGCCATTCGGTCCAATCGGCTTGGTCCTTTTGCTTGGCAATATAGACTTGGTCAATTAATGCATGGCGTTTCTTCTCTATCCGTTTGAAAATTTTGTCCAGCAAGCCTGGTTTATAATTTTGTAATTCCTGTGAGGCTTGTTGTTGGTTTGGGCCAATCTCGTTTTGTTTAAACGGTTCCTCCCGGTAAAAAACCTCTTGCCAATCGATCATTTCGTCGCATTCTTGATGAATGGAGCGGATTTGCTCAATCCGATTTTCATAGAGTTCTACTTGCAGCTTTGCATATTCTTGCTCCTGAAGCTTCTGCTGTTCGCGCTGGAGTTTTTCTAGCTGGGATTTTCGCTGGTAGGCGGAGGTTTTATAAGACCTGCTGCGACTGGAAGTGGAGTAGGATAGACCCGTGCCCGGAATGCCGGCAGTCGCTGTTCTTCTGCCACTCGTATGTACAGAATACCTTAGTCCTTTTCCTCCAAAACTCATTCCCACGCCACTTTTTCCAACACTCATTCGAATCCCAGGTGCAACCTTAAAGCTTTTCCGAAATCGTAGCCCCATAGTTATCACATCCTTAACCGTTTTCTCTTGATTCGCCTTATTATACCGTAGGATTGCCTTGTTTTAGCCAGTTTTCCTTTGATAAATTCATATAAATGAAATCAATCATCCCTCCATCAAATTCTTAGAAACCCAGCTGAAAAGCTACAGCTATCATCACGCAAGAAAACGACTTTAAAGTACTATATAATAGGATAATGGAAATTTAGTTTACCATAACGGTGCCTGGCACCTAATCTTAGTATAAGATTTAGAAGGGAAGGATGAATGAAGTGGATCAGAGAGTTGGATTTATTGGTTGTGGAAAAATGGCACAAGCTATGATGGAAGGGATGATAAGGTCTAAGATTGTACAGCCGGAGGCGATTATGGCAAGTGCCTTGACAGAGGCAACACTACGCTCTGTTAAAGAGAAATATAAAATTCAAGTTTCTGCTAATAATATCGAAGTTGTTCAACATGCCGATATATTGATTTTAGCCATAAAGCCCAACATTCATGAGGCAATTTTAAAAGAGATTGCAGGGGTGATGGACGAACGAAAAATCTTGATTACGATTGCTGCCGGAATCAGTTTAGAATACATAGAAAGCTTCTTTCCAACCAAAATGAAAGTGGTAAGAGCGATGCCTAATACTCCTTCACTGGTTGGTGAGGGAATGAGTGCGATTTGCCATACCCAACAAGTAAACGGAGAGGACCTAGAAAAGGTGCTACTCCTCTTTAATAGTTTCGGAAAAACGGAAGTAATGGTCGAAGCGTTAATGGATGCCATTCCGGCGATCAGCGGTTCATCACCTGCTTATGTTTATATGTTTATTGAAGCATTGGCAGATGGTGGAGTAAAACAGGGAATACCTAGAAAACAGGCCTATAAACTTGCGGCCCAGGCAGTTTTAGGGGCTGCTAAAATGGTTCTTGAAACCGAAAGACATCCGGGGGAATTAAAGGACGATGTTTGTACACCAGGTGGAGCAACCATCGAAGCTGTAGCCGCGCTTGAACAAGAAAAATTTCGATCAGCTATTTTAACCGCAATGGACCAATGCACAAAAAAAGCAAAACAACTAGCAAAGAACACCAAGGAATAAACAACATTTGATTTTTACTAAAACAGGAGGAAACTAAACCCTATTCGTTGTAGTTTAATTTCCTCCTGTTTTTGGTATTGATATTCCATTTTTTAGGATGTTGGTGCCTGTCACCTAATTCGATCATTTTTAATGTTCTTATCATTAATTTTTGGTTCTGTGCCATTTTTGATGTTGGTCAGGTTGGATCTGTGCAGGTAGAGCATGAATGGGATGAATAGAAAGAATAGGATTGCCCAATTTGTTTTTTCGGCCACTAAGGAGTATATGAATAGGGCTGGGGCGATGGATAGGGAGCCGATGGCTACATATTTTGTTATCGCGATCATTCCTAGGAAAGCAACGAGACCAATTAATAGAAAGAACGGATTGACGACGAGCAGAACACCGAATGTAGTCGCTACGGCTTTTCCACCTCTAAATCCTGCAAAAATGGGGAAACAGTGACCAAAAACGGCGGCAAATCCAACAAATAGGGGGTCGATATCCATATTCAGCCATAGGGGTAAAAAGGCAGCAACGATTCCTTTTGCAGCATCGCCCACCAACACCATTAATCCCGCTCGTTTCCCTAAGACCCTCACACTATTTGTTGCCCCTAAATTCCCACTTCCATGTTTTCGAATATCTGCACCAACAAGCCATTTCCCTACAATTAAAGCAAACGGAATGGAACCTAACAAATAGGCAAATAGATAGATAAGTAGCGTCATATGATACCTCATCTCGATTTAAGTTCGTTTCCTACTATTATACTAATCTATACGACAATCAATAAGGGTAATTTCCAAAAATCAACAAATATTCTTTTTTAGCTCTTTTTAATGCTCCCACCCTTATATTTTCAATAAGAAGGGAGTCAGAAGAATTTTGTCGAATTTCTATGAAAACAAACCCAAATTAGAAGGTGGATGGATGTGACCTTATTTAAACGCACAGGCGTAATAGTTGCTATTATCGTGTCTATTTTACTTGCAAATGGACTCGTCAATTTTGTTTTGATTCAGCCCCTCTCAGGCCAACCAACGATCATTAATGAGATACGGTACCATTTAGACGATGCGGTGTTTGGGCTAGTGTTTCTGATTATTAGCTTACTTTTTGCTAGTATGTTCTTTGTACTCCAAAAGGAGAGGGTTTACCTTCACTTTTCGTTATTTACCCTTACTTCGTCCATCTTTTTCCTAACGGAATGGGATGAAAAGGACATTCTGTTCGGCTTACCTCAAACGTCGTTCTATGTAGCGGTGTTGATCAAAACGCTGTTAACGTTTTTATTTTTAGTCATCTTACATCATATTCTCGGGTCAGTAGGAAATCGAGTTAACCGCTGGATGAGAGGAATCACATTTGGCCTTTTTCTCGTTGTCCTCATAAGCCCTCTCATTAACGGCGGAAGTTTCCTTGGTCCATTAAATTTCGTCTTTCTCTTGGTAACGGTATTGATCATTGTGATGACGTTTTTTCAACTTGTCACCTGGCTTTTTGAAAAATCTGGCCAGTTTGAATCACGTTGGCTTGCATCAGGTTTTATTATTTTTTTCGTGGTACTATTCCCTGATATCGCCAAGGATTTAGTTCAAGATGCCTTTGGAATGGAAGTCGTTTATCGCAAGAATGTTATCTGGTTATCGTTGGAGGATACCTTTCCCTGGGCAATATTCGAACTTACCGTGACGTTAAGTGTGCCATTTTTTCGACGTTACCTTCTGTCCATGAAAGAGCAACAGCATTTATCCGCTCAGTTATTGATAAAAAATCAAGCGCTTGAAGCAGAAATGGCGGTAAGATTAAATATGGATAGCCTATTAACAAGGCTTTCAAATACTTATAAAAAAGTAGACATTGAGGAAATCATTTTAGCTGAAGGGAAGGAACAATTTAAAGAGAGTGACTTCTTTTTAGTGTACTATTCGTTTGGGAATAAGAGACTAACCCTTAAAGGTCATCGAAATATAGAGGATGAGCTTAAAAATATAGCCTTTTCTAAATTACCAGTAGGGAATCTGCTCATACTCCAAGGACTTACGCTATGTGCATCGGATCAATCGATGACAGAACAATTATTTTTAGGCGTCCGAAAAGCCGATTTGTCTGATCGCGAGAGCTTTATTTTACAGCTAATGGCAAAGTATGTTTCTGTATTTTACCAGTATTATCGTATGATGGAATCGCAAGTAGTGGAGATGGAGAAACGATTTCAAAGTCAAGATCCATGGGTGGCAAAGTTGTTTTTGCAAATGGCGGAGAAGGAGCGGATGCGTTTGGCATCTGACTTACATGATGAACTGTTGCAGGAAATTCTCCACATTCGTCGATCCATTATGCAGGCAGGTCGATCGGAGAGCGAGGCTAATCTAGGTAAAATTCTAACCGGCCTTGAGGATGTTGAATTTATGATCCGTGATACTTGTCAGCAATTAATGCCGTCCTTTTTATCAGAGAATGGTGTCTTACATGCTGTCAATCGATTGATAGAAAAAACGCGTCTACGAGCTGATTTTTACATAGACTACCAAACACAAGATATCCATTCACCGATAGGGGAGGAACTTGCGCTAACCATCTATCGGATTGTCCAAGAGCTAATCAATAATGCCGAAAAACACGCAAACGCCCATGTGGTCAGGTTAACCATTGGCGAGTATCAGGAAACAATCCAAATTCAATACCAGGACGACGGGGTAGGGACGAACTTGGAAAACCAAGAACCATCTCGCCTAGGTTTAAAAGGGATTACCGAGCGGGTCCGTCTTCTAAACGGCACCGTTACGTTTAAGTCAACACCTGGACAAGGCATGAAGGTGAGCTGTGATATTCCTGTGGAACAATTTGTTTCGGGAATATAATTCAGTCTATTTTAGTAATATGTTTTAGTTACCCATTTTGAATGATCGCCCATGCTGAATAGTCCAATATGGATTGAAAAAAGAGGAGCTGAAAAGATGAACGTGAAAGATGTATTATTAGTCCAATTAAATGCTAGTCAGGAAAATACTTGGTTTGTGTCATTGATAAACTCGATTAAAGGTCTTACTGAAGAACAAGCAAGTTGGAAACCGAATGAAAATGCTAACTCTATTTTTGAGATCGTCAATCATTTACTATTTTACAATCAGCGTCATCTAAATTGGTTCAAAGACCTACCAAACGAATCAGTTGTTGATAAAAGTTCCTTTAGAAATCATCAAGAATTAAGTTGGAATGACACGGTTAAAAGGATAAAAGATATTGAGGCTGAATGGAGTACCGTTGTAGCAGAAGCGGATGATAAGAAACTTGAAGAAAAGGCACATAAGATTGCTCATCATACGATTCATACAGCCTACCATACTGGGCAGATCCTTTATATTCGAAAGTTACAAGGCTTATGGAACCCACAAGACGGCGTGGAAGGATAAAGCTTATAGCAGGATAGTGTAAAAAGAGGAGCTGAATTTCAGCTCCTCTTTCTATTGTTTTTGCCATATGATTTAAAATCCCAATCAGCTCGTTTTGATTTCCAAAACGACCTTTCCTTTTGTCCGGCCACTTTCAACATGTCGGTGAGCTGCTGCTATTTGCTCAAAAGGAAAACATTTTTCAACAACTGGTTTAATTTTCTCTTCTTCTACTAGTCTCTTTAAGAAATCCAAATCCCTATCGTTCGGATTTGCTAGATGAATTTTTGCCTTTTTGCGACCCAGCCATGAACCTATCATTATTTGAAGCGGGTGATACTTTGGATAGATGGGGTGTTCGGTAATATAAACTCCCGTTTCAGTTAATGAACCCAAGCAGCTGAAAAAGGTCCGCTTACCAACAGCATCAAGAATGACATCGTACTTTTTTCCGTTATCCACAAAATCTTCCTTGGTGTAATCAAGAACGTAATCCGCTCCAAGTTCTTTCACCCACTGAAGATTGGAGGAACTACAAACAGCGGTGACCTCAGCACCAAACCATTTAGCAAGTTGAACAGCAAAGTGTCCGACACCTCCAGATGCTCCGTAGATTAAAACCCTTTGGCCATTCTTTACCTGAGCTACATCTCTTAAGGCTTGCAAAGCAGTCTGAGCTGTACAAGGTATAGCCGCAGCCTCTTGAAAAGATAAGTTACTCGGCATCAGACTTAGCGAACCCTCACGAGGTGAAACATATTCTGCATGAGATCCGAAACAACTTCCGAAAACATGATCGCCAACCTTAAATTTTTGCACGTTTTTACCTATCGCTTCGACCGTACCAGCCACATCAATGCCTAGTATCTGATTTTTTGGCTTTGTAAAACCATTCGTTAGCCTTGTTGGCAAATAGCCCTTTCGATACAGTGAATCGAATACATTGACTGACGCGTTATGCACTCTAATCATGACCCTATCGTCATCCTTCATAGATGGTTGTTCTACATCCTGTATTTTCAGTACTTCAGGGGGACCATAGGATCTGTAAATAGCCGCTCTCATCTGATAACCTCCTTGATTATTAGATTCTTAATCTACAAAAATCGTCGCTTACTTTTTTGTCATCAAAAAAGAGAGTACAGATGGATTGAATCCTTTCACGATGAGCCAAAGTGCTAAAATCATTTCATTTGCTGCTACCGGTAGTGCCAGAATTGCCCCCCACACAGAAAGTTGCGGGAATACACCGAACATGACGAGCAAAGCACAAATAAAAACGGAAATGGCTCCTGTCATTCCTAAAATGGGAATAAATCTTGGTACGAGCTTGGTTTTATAAAATATATAACTGTACATCATGGTATTTATTCCAAGCATAAAATTGGGGCCAAGCAAAAATGTCCATTTCTGAATGGCGAGTAATACGATTCCTGATGATTGAAAGGATGCGGTATCCGGGGACGATAAAGCGACCAATTCTTGGCTTAATGTCAAAAGGGATAAGACGCTGATGACACCTACCGTAATGATAATCGCTTCGAGAAATCTGAAACAAACATGCCAAAGTGCGACAGTTTCATTATATTTTCGTAAAATCGGAAACATCGTTGTAGCAGTACCAATCGCAGAAACGACGAGAATGAGTTCCATAACGGCTCCAAGTACGATTTGATTGGTATGCTGCGAACCATTCGTCAAGTAATCAGGACCATTTAGGATGGGGTCATATAAAATAACACCTGCGACCGCCGAAACGGCTGCTAGAATAAACAGGACCCCGATAAGTTTGGCTGCTCTTTGGTTTGAATTCATTTATTTATCCCCTTTTTTTCATAAATTTTCAAACGATTAAGCAAAAACAGATTCATTCTTACTGCTTAGAATTCTCCTCATAAAAGAATACTTCTTCCAGTGGTAAGTGAAAGGCATGTGCTATGCGAAAAGCCAATTCTAGAGAAGGAGAGTAGTTTCCTTTTTCAAGAGCCACGATTGTCTGTCTTGTAACGCCTACCTTGTCTGCCAATTGCTGCTGTGTCATTTCACCATGATTAAATCGTAATTTTCGGATGTGATTGCCGACAAGATTTTTTTTAGCCATATTAGACTCCTTTCCGATAGTGGTAAAGCCTTGTAGCGGATCCTGTCAGATCGGAAATAAATCCTGAAGCGATCAGGATCATGAACATGACCCCAATAGGCAGATAGATAATCAGCGATCCCATTGCCAGTAGAAAGCCGATGATAAACACCAAAAAGGCATTTCGGAACGCTTTTAAGTCAATTAATTTATCCAGTTCATCGGCAAAACGCGGTTCCTTTTCCCTAGTAGTAATTCGAAAGATAATGTTAAATACAATACTGATGATGATGTGTGCGATGATGGAGACCAAAGTCAAGATGAGGACGAACGAACCCCAGTAACGAAAGGACTCAGCCGCCTCGATCTCACCGCCGGGGTACTGCGGGTACATATACAAACAATAAAACCCAAAAATGAGAATCGTACTGAACAACGTTAAAATACTTTTCTTTTCTTGATAAGTCATCGTTAACCTCCTTGTATGGTTGTTTTAACAGAATGTCAATGTTGTTAAACATAATGTAATATAAACTATACATAAAGTAAAGTATATGTTACTAAAAAATAGAAAAAAATGCTGTTTATTACCAAACTTTGGACGGCTCTGCTTCTCTTTTAAAAAAGAAGTAAGGGAACCGTCTCTATATCTAACAAAAATAATTAATATTGAGACAGCTGGAATTAGCAGAGGGAAAATGTACGATTATTTTACAAGTAAGGAAGGGTATTTGATCGTGAGTTTTTTTGCGATGCAAGAACAAGTTATCCAACATGCAAATAGTGGATTCATCCCAGTCATTTATGAATACTCGATATCCAGTTGGAGAGATTCAAGCAGGAGAGAAAGGCTTCATAGCAGGTATCACGTAAGTCAAAAACTTTTAACGGGCTTATTAGATGCCGCTAAAAATAGCGGCGACATCGAGCCACATGTAAATACGGAGGAACTGGCCACGTTTTTATTATCACATATAAATGGACTTATCTTTGATACGTTAAATATCGGCTTTAACAAAGAGAAAGTTTCCAAGGAAATGCAGTTTTTATTAAAGCTTATTAAGAGCAATTCTTATTAATAAAGGCAGGTATCATAGATTTTTTTATGCTAAAAATGTGGCCGGTAAGAATCAAATTGAGGGCTTGATTGAGTTGTCCAATCCTTAGTCAACCTTTAAAACATTCAACTCAATCGCCTTTAACACAGCCTCTTGCCTAGAGGCTACTTTTAATTTGTTAAATAAATGGGATAGGATATATTCGACATTCCGTTGGCTCATAAAAAGCTGGTGGGCAATGTCTTTATTTTTCAAGCCTTGTGCTACAAGTCTAAGAATCTCCATTTCATTGTCCTTCAATGGAGTATCGATAGATTTAGAAGAATCAGATTCATAGGATTGTTTCGACCGAAGCTGTCTCACCAGATGTAACGGCAGTACCATCTTATCATGCTTGACTAACTCAAGACTCATCACTAGTTCCTGCTCCGAAATCGACTTTTCCAGGATGCCATACACACCTAAATTCACTAGCCGGTCAAAGTGCTCTAGAATATCCTCGCCTGTTAAAATGACAATGCGTGCATTTGGATTAAGCTGGAGAGTTTGCCCGCTTAGTTCAAAGCCGTTCATTTCTGGCAGCTTTAAATCAAATAAATACAAATCATAGGATGTTGTTTTTTGTAATTCCAATGCTTCTAACGGATGGGATGCTGTCGTAACCGTATAATGATGCTTTTCTAAAATCATCTTCGTCCCCGCGAGAAAGGTTTGATGATCATCCACTAGTAAAATATGTGCCATGGCTAACTCTCCTTGCTTTTCAATTTTTTAAATATCTTCCCAAAATATAACATATCTATCAAACTTCTACACGGGTATTATCGTGGGATTCGGTAAACTGCATACTCCGAAATAACACCGCAACGTTACCGCAATCGATTTTGCGGTCGTTTTGTCATGCCTTTCGGTGATAAAGGTTCATTTATTCACTATGATAAAAGTAACAAAACACTTGAAGGGTGGAACCAAAATTGAACAGAGTTGCTTATTTAGATCGGATAAAAGTATTGTGTACGGTACTTGTCATATTACATCATCTAGCCATTGCGTATGGAGGAAGTGGTGATTGGTTTTATAATGAACGCCAGGACGCCGACCTCGCCAACATTTTATTATCGATGTTTACTGCCGTTAATCAATCATTTTTTATGGGACTTTTCTTTTTCATATCAGGTTATTTCACACCAATGTCTTATGACCGTAGAGGGGGAGGCGACTTTATCAAGCAGCGTCTAATCAGATTTGGCATCCCGCTTATTTTCTTTACGGTCGTTGTTATGCCCCTTATTATGTACGTTGCAACGGATTATTCGGGTCATTTTTATCAATATGTAGAAAAAGAAGTATTTTCCAATCCGTTTTATTATCTCATTCATGTTCATATAGGGCCATTATGGTTTGTCGAGGCGCTACTAATCTTTTCGATCGGTTATGTCATCTATCGAAAGCTGGCACGTCAAGGTTCAAAGAAGGTAATAGCATTTAAGGGGAAATTAATTTTTACCTACGTCATCGTGGTTTGGTTGGCCAATTTTCTGATCCGCCTTGTTCTTCCTTTAGATGTAACAGTTTTATCATTAAAGCTCGGTTATTTTCCAGCTTACATTGGCTTATTTATAGGGGGAATCGTCGCCTATCGCTGCAAGTGGTTAAACGAGCTAAAAGTTGCTGATGCAAAGAAGTGGTTGATGGCATCCATTGGTTTAATCTTTTTAGTTCCCGTTGTGATGGTATTGGGGGGAGCACTTGAAGGGAATATCTCCGCATTCAACGGAGGGCTTACTTGGCAATCGCTCATCTATTCCATGATTGACCCAGTTCTTGGGCTGGGCATTTCCTACTGCCTACTAGTCTGGTATCGAGAGAGAAGTAATACAGCAACAGACTTCTCCAAGTGGTTGTCGTCACAAGCCTATACCGTCTACATCTTGCATGCCTTAACTGCAACGTATGTGTCGTTCTGGTTAAAAGATGTGACGTTATATCCATTATTGAAGTTTGCCCTTGTCGGATTGATTGTCGTGCCAATAACCTTTGTCATCAGCTATTTCATTAGACTTATCCCTTTTACAAAAAAAGTTTTGTAGGATCGTTCATAGGAGGAATTATAGATGGAAAATAATAACGCTAAATATCTAAACGCAAAACGAAAAGTTAGAAAATTGAAGAGGTTCTATCTCCACTTCTTTATTTACCTTATT
Source organism: Pseudoneobacillus rhizolycopersici (assembly GCF_054786815.1). Lineage (NCBI taxonomy): Bacteria > Bacillati > Bacillota > Bacilli > Caryophanales > Bacillaceae > Pseudoneobacillus > Pseudoneobacillus rhizolycopersici. Next base: position 40,831 of record NZ_JBTOOE010000013.1, read on the forward strand.
GTTATAGCCATGCTTTTGGTGATAAACATAATGGGGGATCCGGGTAACTGGTGGTTCCTCTATCCGGCTACAGGATGGGGGTTACTCGTTATCATCCATGGTCTCACGCTTGGAATCGGCTCAGACTGGGAAGAGAAAAAAATAAAAGAGCTAATGGACAAAGATAATTGATACTATAGTAATGATTAAAACGTCATCCGGAGTGGGTGACGTTTTTATTTTGTTTAAGGATGACCACTTATTATAATAGACAGTAATAGTAATAGGATTGTGGAATAAACTGGAATAGGGAGAGGGTATTTTGAGAAGGGTTCAGGTGTGTCCGTATAATGAAAAATGGGCAATCATGTTTGCTGAGGAAGCAGCGAAACTGAAACAAATTTTAAAAAGTGAAATGGTCGATATATATCACATTGGAAGTACCTCTGTTCCGGGGTTAATGGCCAAACCAATTATCGATATCATGCCTGTTGTCAAAGATATTAACATTGTTGATCAATTCAATAAAGAGATGGAAGAAATCGGATATGTACCTAAAGGGGAGAACGGAATAACTGGGCGAAGATATTTCCAAAAAGGCGTGGACAATCGAACACATCATATTCATATATATCAACTAGGAAGCGGAGAAATAAAAAGACACCTAGCTTTTAGAGATTACCTGCAAAACCATCCAGAGGCAAAACAGAAATACGGCGAACTAAAAGAAAAACTTGCCCAACAATATCCCTACAACATTGAATCATACATAACCGGCAAAGAACAACTAGCAAAAGACCTAGAAAAAAAAGCCCTGGATTGGTATCAACATTAGTTTTAGTTTTTAGTGTGGTTATTATTTTGGTGCCTGTCACCAATATCATAAATTTTTCCAAGTGTATTCCTTTTATTAGGGATACGAGGATTTTTGGCAGATAGACCTTCCGTTATTGCTCCACATGAAGGGGAAATTTCTTTTCTACGCTCGCAAAGGTAAGAAAAAATTCAAGGCGCATTATTTGATTGATGAATTAGATTGCACTACAATTATAGGGAAAAGCACAATTCAATATAGTTAGGAGCAAAGTATGAAGCCAAGGATTCTTGTCTTGTTCCTTGTAGCTATTTTCGTTTTAGCGGCATGTGGACAAAAGACATTAAGCGAGCCTTTAACCTTATTGGACCAAAACGGAAATGAAGTCTCTTTCCCGCAGGAGAAGCCTACGGTATTCTTTTTTATCACAACTTATACCTGAGGTCTCTGCCAACAGCAACTGGTTCAGTTGCATGAAAATCTTGATAAACTGAAAGATCTAGATGTGGAAATGTATATTATTAGCAAGGATACTCCAGAAGAACAACTCCAATTGTATAGCGAATTGGAGAAGTATTTTGGCAAAAGTCTCTCCTTCATTTCCGATCCTAAATTAGAATTAATTGATAAGTTCGGTATGAAAAATGGGGACGTAGCCAATAGAGGATACGGAATGATCGACTCGAAAGGAAACGTCATCTTTAAGGAAGTAAACGACCACTGGGGCGAGCAATTCGACAGAACCGTTGAAGATATTAAGAAAGAATATAGTAAACTAAAATAGGAATGGTGCCTGTCACCAATCTCCTAAATATTGGTTATATCAATAAATGCTTTACATCTAATTCAACAAAGGAGAGATAGATGATGTCTATTAAACAATTGCACTCTATTGAGGAGTTAAACCAATTTGTTCAACAACCGGGAAAATCATTACTTTTTAAACACAGCACGACTTGTCCAATCAGCGCGAAGGCCCATGAAGAATTTCAGGCATTTATGAAGGACTCAGACACTTCTGCTGCGATTGTTCATGTCATTGAAGATCGTCCAGTTTCAAATCATATTGCGGAAAAGTTTGACATTAAGCATGAATCTCCGCAGATTTTTCTATTAGAAAACGGAGAAGTGAAATGGCACACTACCCATTGGAAAATCACACAGTCTTCTATCAAGGAGGCACTCACCAATGAGTAAACAAGTTATTGTCTATTCAGCACCTGGCTGTAAAGAATGCACTATGGTTAAAGAAATGCTTACCTCAGAAGGAATCGCCTACGAGGTAAGAGACTTACTCGCAGACCCTGCCCACCAAGAAGAAGTCGAAAAATTCGGTTTCATGGGAATCCCCGTCACAGCAGTAGGCGACCAAGCAGTAAAAGGATTCAATCCAAGTGAACTAAACAAGCTTTTGGAATTAGTAAAGTAAGTTTACCATAACGGTGCCTGTCACCATAAAAGGACAACTGTCCGCCATAGGCGGACAGTTGTTTTTTTCGATTTATCATCATTTGTAATCTTATTTAGTCTGTTAGAGCTTTTTTGCGGAGTTTTATTAGTTCTTCTAGTGGTAGATTATGGTTGTATTGATAGATGGATGATTCCCAATCGCCGTACATCGGGTTCGGGAAGACGATGAATTTTTTTCCGAATTCGTCCTTTAATTGATCGGCTATGCGAACTCTTTCAGCTGGTGTTCCCCTGAAATCTTTAAAATCCCCTATATTATCACCGAATAGCAAAACGACTTCATGCGTCTGGGCGATGGCCTGTCTACGTTTTTCTTTCCCTTTTTCACCGCGATCCAGCAGTAATACATGTTGCGGATTGGCTTGTGGGGCCCCGATCGCCCTTAAGTTTTGAATGGTGGCATTAATTTGGTCCGTATAGCGATTGGAAATATAAAAAATCTCAACGCTTTTAGAATCTGCATAATTCAAGAACTCCACCGCACCTGGAAGTGCTTTAGCCTTACCTAGATTAAACCATTGATAGAACTCATCCAGCGTTCCTTTCCCTTGTTGATTGGAAATGACATGAGCAAAATAGGGACTGTTATCGAGAACAGTTTCGTCTAAATCAAGAATAATCGCCAACTTCTTATTGCTATTTGGCTTTTTCGCGAGAATTTCATCGAGCCTCATTTTTCCAATATTATAACCTTGGTAATATAAAGCTTTCGCTTCAGCCGAGGTGTGAAACCATAGGACCGACATGGTGTTTTGCTCTCTCATTAATTCCTCTGCAGGAGCCCCCATGACTATCCTTGTGTTAAAACTAAGCATAATAACGAAAATGACTGTAGAGAACCATAATTTTTTCATCCCAATATCCCCCTTTAAACACTAGTTGTAGTTAGTATGTGAAAAAAGGACTAATACTTGCACCCACATTGTCTCAGGAATAAAATGGGGGAAAATGATCCACGCTCTGCGCGAAGCATAGGAAAGAGTGGAGCAATTTGGTGCCTGTCACCAACCTCCTAAAAAATCCCTAAATGGTGCCTGTCACCAATCTCCTAAAAAAATCCAAAGGAAGCAAAACAAAATTCTAAATGAAGTCCAAATGAAAAAGCATTGGAGTTTCCAATGCTTTATCTTTATCTTTATTTTCATTCCTATTCGGTGAGTGGATATAGGGTTATATTACGCTGTTTTTAATGCTGTTGCTGTCACTTCCGTCTGGGTCAAAGATGGCCGAGGTTGGGAAGTAGGTGGGGGAAAGGTCTCCGTTTAGTTCACCGAATGCCTGATTTCGTTTGTAGCTAATAAATTGATCCACTAATTGAAGTGAGCCCATGTTTGCCACGGCCCCGTTGTCAACGGCATTAATTTTAAAACCTAAAACATTAATCACCGTGGGAGAGATAAAAACCATGCTAACACTCCTCTCTTTTCATAAAGCTTTTTTCGACAAAAAGACGAAAGAAAGCATCCATAGACAAAGGGACGGGTCATCGCTGTTAAATGAAACTGGATTTCATTGATGGTGCGTCAATCAAATCCATATCCCAAACAGTTGATAGGGAAAGGACCGTAGGGGAAAGGTCTCCATTTTGTTCGCCAATTCCTTGATTTCTCTTATAGGAAATAAACTGGTCTAGGTGATAGCTTGGTCCTGCATTTAGGACCGCGCCATGATCGATGGCATTGATTTTTATGCCTAAAATATTGAGCGTAACAGGTGCAAACATTATGGCATCACCCCTAATGGATTCGGAAGATTAGCTGATTCAAACGATGAATTAGAATCAAGCTGGTCTCGATCATCCACAAAGCTTCTCGTGCCCAAAAAATTGCTGCCATCTCCCATATTTTGCCCTAGACCCATATTCTTTTTATCCGAATTATGCCATTCAGCCAACAGGTTTTGTCCAACGTTGATAGCTGAAGCATTTTCAAAGGAATTTACCTTAATGATATTGATATTAATGTTGATGTAAGGTGCTGGACCAGTCATTGAAATCCTCCTATTTTTCGTTAATATTGGGGCAATTTAGTCATTCCAACACTCCTGTGAAAAAATTATAGATGATTTCGCTTTTGGAAATAGGAATCAACCGATTCATTGTCATTGACCGAGGAGATGGTAAAGATTTTAAGACAGCCATCTGCCATCTGTTGACCAAACCCTTGGTTTTTCTTCCCGGCAACATTGCGGTTCTGTTTAATAGTAGAACTTAGTGAAACCGAGCCAAGATGGTCAACATTATTAATTTTAATACCTTTGATATCTATTTTGGTTGGTAAAAAGTACAAATCAGTCTCCATCCTTTCATTTGTCTTCACCCAATGTATTTAAAGATATGCAATCACGATCATAATTATGTTTCTACTAGTCCCCATGCCATTTCTAAGGAATGAAATATACAAATATTAAATAAGATGAAGTATAGACATGGGTGTCGATTGAGATATGTATAGGCAAGAGGTTAGACCGCAGGGGAGGATCTATCGTGGATATGAATAAGATATTACAGTGGATGGAGTTAGCCAAAAAGTATCAAACGTCCAATTTCTGGAGTGAGATATTCCAACAAACCTCCTTTGACGAATTTATGAAAAGTAATATGGACTTTGGGGAGGCAGGTGCGCCTCAACCAAATTTTAAGCAGGAAAAGAAATTTCCACCAACAGATATTTATGTAACCGATGACGAAATCCTTTTGGTATCGGATTTAGCAGGCTATATGAAAGAGGATATTAGCTTGTCCGTTTCTGGGACAAAGCTATTAATCAAAGGAAACAATAATCAAGTTATCACAGGAGAGCGGGTGCAACAGGAAAGATATCTAGGGGCTTTTGAACGAATTATCCAGCTTCCTGAACCAACGTTTCCCAATGAAATTCAGGCGAAATTCACGAATGGTCTATTGTTCGTTTTTTATAAAAGACAATTTAAACGGGAAGAGCATGTGCCAATTGATTAGTTAGGATGTCGGCCAAATCAATCTAGTAAATCATAAATAGTGTGGGGATTAGTATGATATTTAAAGGGAAATTCAATCAAAAGGGGTCGAAGGAAAACAATATTACAAACATGAATGAGTTTGAAAAACAGATATTAAGAATCAATGCCCTTGAGGTGCAAATCAAAAGTTTAATGGAATTTGAAAAACAGTACCGAAGTTCCATCGTTAAAAATGAAGTGAAAAAAGAACCGTTGAGGACAGATCGTATAGCTGGACGACACGAGCCCAAATACGTTCCAACACCAAAGGATGAAAAGAGACTAGGGGAGCCAGAAATACGAGCTATGATTGAATCGGTACTTACTGAAAAAATGGCTGCTTTTATACAAAGTGAAAAATCGAATGAAGAAAGAATGGCAAACTTAATAAGGAAAGAAAGAACACATGAGGAAAAAATAAAAGCGTTGGAGAGTGACCTATCCAGATTACAAATTGAAATGGAACAAATGAATTATGGTCTAGCAAGCAGTTCCTATCCCGATGAATCTGCACAAGAAGTATTGCTCTCCCAAATCAATCTAAGAGTTAGTGCTCTGGAAGCAAATTACCTTTTAGTGAATGAGGTACAAGCCCATCTCCTCAAACGACTTGATGACCTAATCGAAAAGTGTGAAGCGTTAATGAAGGTAAAGAATGGCCCGGTGGAATCAGTGAAACAAACAGATGAATCTATCATTCAATCGAAAGAGTCATTGCCCCTTAAAGGAGCCGATCATGGAAATGTCTTTATTGAAAAGCTCTATTTAGAGAAATATGAACAAAATAACAACTTTGCCCAACTTGGGATCAAAGATTTGAGCGGCGCTCTTAATATTGGCGCAACCTATGGAACCGTTCCAAAGAAAATGACTTCCCAAGCAAAAGCAGAACTTGAAAAAATGAAGACGGAAATGGAACGAATCAAAAACGATCACACTCAAAATGACCCATCTGCCCCAAACAAACCGCAGCAAAATCCCGATAAAATCGCGGATACACCGACCCAATCATATTCCGTTCCTCCCGAAGACGAACTAACCTTTGTTGACATTAAAATTGAGGATTGAAAAAGGTGCCTGTCACCAACCTCCTAATATTTAGGAGATTGGTGGCAGACACCGATCTATCTTTTTAGTTCATTACCCATTTATCTTTTAGGAACATGATTCTTCCTGCGATGAAGGCGATGAGGATGAATGTTAGGTTGCTAGCTAATACGATTCCTAGATGTTGGTAGTTGATGATGCCAAAGCTAAGTTCTTTTAGGATGGCAAAAGTGTTCATGACGGGGATCGCAAAGTGCTGGAAGCTTAGTTCGTTGACTCCGATTCCTGACATGATCATCACTGGGAACATCGCAATCATCAAGACTGGTGTGCTGTAGCTCTGTGATTCTTTGATGGTTTTACCCATAATACTTGTAATCATCAGCAATGCCGCGGTAAACATCGCATAAACAATTGAAATTAAGATGGCTGCACCAATGATAAAGTAAACATTATCCCCAAACGAAACTGCCGCTTTCAGGTTTTCGGTGAAAAGATTTATCTCAAGTGCCACAACAGCCAGGGTAATGATACCGGTAATGGCGCCAATTGATGCGATGGTTAACCATTTCGCAAATAGTAGCGTCATCCGATTCACTGGTGTCATTAATAGGGCTTCCATCGTTTTCTTTTCTTTTTCGCCAGCGAATAAATCAGCAGCAGAAGGACCAGCACCAATCCCAATCGCTAAAGCTAAAATCATTGGAATTAGCATCGCTATTAAATTGATACCATCATTTTCTTCTGTCAACTCTTTTTGCTCAATGACAAAAGGCTGGACAAGGCTTTCCGAAACACCTTCGCCCTTCAAGCGGTCCGAAACAATCGCAAATTCATAGTTTTCAAACGCCATAGATACAAGAGTCATAAGTTGCGAGGATTTTTGGCTAAAGGAATCCCCAATAAGCGTTACCTTCGCATCTTTACCCCTTTGAACGTTTTCCATAAAATCTGCGCTTAACAATAGGGCTGCTTGAGCATCGCCTTCTTCCAACGTGGCTTCAGGGTTAGCTGACTTCACCAGTTCAATATTGTCCATCCCTGTGAATAACGATTCATCCGCAGAGCTGAAATCTTCACTAACGGCAAGCTTTAACACTTCGTCTGTACCATCCGAGACGAGTTTTTCATAAAAAAGTACGAGACCTGTCATCATAATAATCGGTAATAACACCGTCAATAATAAAGTCCGGCGATCGCGGAAACTGTCTTTCATTTCTTTTTTATAAATATTACGAAGCATAGTGGTGGTTCCCCCTTACTAATTTACTCATAAAAATATAATTCAAATCGCGGTTGCCCTCTTCCTTATAAAGCGCCTCGAGTGACCCATGATGAACAAGCTCCCCTTTATGCATCATCGCGACCGTGTCACAAAGCATAGTCACTTCCTCCATAATATGGCTCGAGAAAATAATCGTTTTACCCTCGCGCTTCAGCTGGTGAACCAGCTGGCGGAACACGTTCGAAGAAGTGATATCCAATCCTGTCGTTGGCTCATCAAAGAGAATGATCTCTGGATTATGAATAAGCGTGCGCGCGATGGCCACCTTTTGACGCATCCCTTTGGAAAAACCGCCAACTTTACGATTCAAGTAATCTTTCATTCCAAACATTTTCGCTAATTCATCAATCCGTACTTTTGTTTCATGCTTGCTTAAACCGTAGAGCATCGCAAAATACTCCAAATTCTCGCGAGCGGTAAGCCGGTCGTACAACCCTGTTTCACCGCCAAACAAAACACCGATTTTCTTTTTGACCTCGTCTGAATTTTTCACAGTATCATAGCCTGCTACCGAAACATTTCCATCTGTTGGGGTTAAAAGAGTGGCAATCGTGCGCAGCAAAGTTGTTTTACCAGCACCATTTTCCCCAAGAAGTCCAACGACCTCGCCTTTCTTAATAGTGAAGCTCACATGCTTAAGAGCAGTGACATACACTTTTTTATCCTGGAACTTTTTCGTTACCTCATGAATTTCAATCATGGCTTCCACCTCGTTTGGTTGATTTCTTGTTTTTATCTTACAAACAAATCCGTAATGAATCAGCAGTTATGTCGTGAATCGTCCATTTGATGTCGCGAAAATGACCTTTTCCTACTTTTAATGGTAAAATAAAGCCAATATCCCATTCATTAGTAAAATGAGGTTGAAACGATGAAAGTAGGACTTGTCGATGATCGATATATCGACTTAGATAAATTAAATGGCATTGTCGCCAGTATTCCGAATGTGGAAATTGTCTTTTCGACGCAAAATGCCGAGGAGGCCTATGAATATATTAAAAAGAAATCGGTCGACTTACTGATTGCCGATATCGAAATGCCGAACCTGTCCGGCTATGAACTGGCTGATATTATTCATTCGCATGCCTTAAATATCGCCGTCATTTTTGTCACTGGGAATAGCGGCTATGCGGTGCATGCTTTCGAGCTAAACGTTCATGATTATATCATGAAGCCTTACCCGAAAGAGCGATTGCTAAAAAGTATTGAGAGGCTGATGGCGAAGTCGAATGCGACTGAAATTGCCGGTCGACTTTATTTAAAGCAGAAAAATGATATTCATATTGTACAAAAGAAGGATATCGTCTTTATCGAACGATCCGGCCGCTCGACAACGATTTACACGAAGACAGGACCAATTAAAACCTATCAAACGTTAAACGAGCTAGAAGGAGAGCTGCGCGAGCGGGATTTCTTACGTTCTCATCGTTCGTTTATTATTAACATTCATTATGTAAAAAACTTTTCCCTCTATGCCAAAAACTCCTATGTTGTTTCCTTTGAGGGAATAGAGGAGACAGCGATGATAACCAAAGAGAAGGTCGACTTTCTGCAGGAGTATTATTTTTAAAAGGGTGAATGAAATTGAAGCTATTACATCTATATTGGTTCGGAATTGGCCTGCTTGGGTTCTTTCACCTGTTTTTTTGGCTAGAAAGACTTCGATTAAAGAAAAGACTAGTGGAATCCAACAAGCTGATTGTGAATTATGAAGAACAGTTAAATCAGATGAATGAATCATTCCGGATTGTCCGCAGTGAGCGCCACGATTTTCTTAAACATATTTCAGCGATTCATTTTATGTTGGAAAACAATCAGGATCGTGATGCGAAAAACTACCTAGACCAATTAGTGGAAAGCTATGAGGAAACCAATCTCTCGATTAAAGGGGAAAGCGGAGTCGTTGCCGGCGTGTTACATCAAGCCTATCTTCGCGGGAAAAAAGCCGGAGTTGAAGTAATCTATGATTTAGATTTGCCGATTTCTAGTTTACCTTTGTCGGACCAGAAAATCGTTGCATTAATAGGAAACCTGCTTTCTAATAGTTTAGATGCTTGTGAGGAATGGCAGGAGCAAAGAGGGAAGGGAGCTACCGTGACCTTAGAGTGTTACAAAAGAAGCGGCTTGTACATTTTGCGCTGTAAAAACAACAGCCTACCAATCCCAGCTCCCATTCTAGACAAACTATTCCACACCCATGGACAAACAACCAAAGGCGGCACACACCAAGGACTAGGAACCAAAATCATCCAAGACCTCATCCAACAACACCACGGCCACCTAGACTTCATACATAAAAATGAAGAATTTGATATAAAGATTAAATTTCCAGCATTTAGGTGATTGGTGACAGGCACCAATCACCTAAATGCTGTCAAATGACTTTATCGGCTAGCTGGTTTTGTTTCTTTTGTGCTCGCCATTTTAGTAGCCATTTTAATAGGGGTGGGATGGCGAAGTAGATGAAAAATACTCTGAATAATTGAAAGCTGGAAACGATGGAAAGGTCGGCTGTGGTTTCATGGGCTATCATACTCAGTTGGTCCATTCCTCCGGGTGCTAAGCATAAAAATGCTGTCACCGGAGAAAAGTGGTGGAATTTGACGAGTAAAAAGCTTAATCCAAAAGAGGCTATGACCATAACCAAAGCGTTTAAAATCGCAAATGTGATGATTTTTGACTTGTGTTCTAGTTTTTCCGGTTTCAATAATAGCCCAATATAGCCGCCGATCATTAATTGAGAAATAATCAGTAAGGAAGATGGAAGCTGTGGTCCCGTTATCCCTGATATATTTATAATGGCTATCCCGATCATCGGCCCTAACAAATAGGCAGTAGGTAGTTTTATTTTTTTTCCAGTTCTAGCAAACAGATAGGACGAGAATAAAAATAGACCCAGCAAAGGAACAGAAAACTCTTCTGTTGGTATCGTTTTTAGGAGCTTTTCACTAACTTCAGGCATATCCCCATTGTAGAAAAATGGCGAGAAGATGATTAGTGGTACAGAGAAAACGATCATCAGCATTCTCGTAACCTGAAAGAAAGTGACAGTGGTAATATCAATCTCTTTCGTCTCTTCCGCAAACGTGATAATTTGAGAAAGTCCTCCCGGAATACTGCCGGTTAATAAAGTAGGAAAATCCACTCCTGATAGCTTATATATGAAAAAAGCCATACCCGCTCCAATCAAAAGGCTAAAGAATATAAACAAAAACATCGATGGCAGATAGGTAACCATTTGTAATAGCGAGCCACGGGTAAAGGACAAACCAATCGAATAACCTACGATAATTAATCCAATATCTCGAACCCATTTTGGCCAGAATAAAAAGTCAATGAAAGGAAATCGGGAAGCAACTAAAATAGCCGTCATTGACCCCAATAGCCAAGGGATTGGGAGGCCAATAATGTGAAACAAAAATCCGCCTGCTATGGCAATGACAAGGGTGCCTAAGAACTGAATCTGTTTATTGCCCGTTGGGAGGCGCCAATTTTTCATAACCAAACCTTCTTTTTTTACCATTTTTCTTTTGATTATATTATAAATTTTAATGCGATAACGATGTTTTAAATTTTTTCACCTATAAAATCTTTTTATCATCGGCCATCATAAATGGTTTAGTTCTCCAATTTGTACCCCTGAGCCACTACCTATTCTCCCTTACTATCGTACTAGCATTTTTCTTGCGATTTTCTCCCTTGCCCCCGCACGCCACCCTTTGACGGCTGAGACGGAAACCTTCTCTTTTTCAGCAATTTCTTTCATCTTGTATCGGTACACCGTGGTATATAGAAACCACTTTTTCTCTTTTTCCGTGAGGTTGGTACAATATGAGTTTAATAGAGTTTCAAGATTCGGATCCGTGCAATTGTTGTCGGCGATTGATTCTAATACTTCATCCTGAACATAAACATTTCGTTCTTCAAATAGTTTGTTTTTTTGCAGGGCTGTAAGGATTTTCCCCTTAATCATCGTGTAGGCAAAGCTGGAGAAACAACCTTTCTTTTCGTCGAAATTTTCGCTTGCCTGCCATAAGCCGATTAATCCAATTTGGAAATATTCATCGATATTTTTGTAAATGTGTAAGGAACGAATAATACTATGGATCATCCTTTCATATTGAACTTTTAACGCCTCAAAGCTTTCCATTGGTATAGTCCTTTCGGAAAGCGCGCTCTTCCATGTATTCCCGGGTACCTATACCGTACCGAAAGACCTGCCTTTTATCGAATCATGCCAATCCAAATTTAAGCCACTTTTCCAGGGAAAATCGTGGGAAAGTGGCTTAAAATTTTAAATTTGAAGGCGTTTTCCACTTTTTTAGACAAATATTAGTAGATTGGTGCCTGTCACCATTCTCCTAAAATCTGGTTTTAAAAGTTTTAAACTAGGTCGTTGGAGTCATTTTTTAAAAAGTAGGGATTGACCCCCAAAAAAATAAGGTGGGGGTGTAGGGAGAAAGTTTTGGTTTGGGTTTTGAAAACGGATTGTCTACTTCCAATTGGACTAATTTACCAATTTTCCCAATAAGGACCAAGATATCAATTTTTGAAAATTCAGATATACACGACCTTATTCGACACAAACAGTAGCTTAAAAGGTCTATTTTTAAATTAGCACCTATGCCTTACATAGAGTTGCGTAGGAAGGAGGATTGCAGATTAAGAGGGTTTAAGAAAAATACTTAGGAGGTAAGCGGATGAAACGAATGAAACGCAAATGGATGTCAGTTTTACTTACTACTTCACTAGTTCTACCAATGATGTTCCAACCCCAAATGAATGTTACCGCACAAACAACAAATGGAGTTAGTGTTTCCGCCAAGGATGCGCTACAGACTGCCAAGCAAAAAGTAAATCATCGACTTTACAATCAATTTGATAATCAAGAAAAAGTTACCTTTTTGATTAAAATGAAGGAGCAGGTCGATACGGCTGCTGTCGCTAAAAAGGCAGAGGAAAAAGCCAGCTTACAAAAGGCTACACCTGCCAAAACAAAATCAATGAAACGCTCGTCTGTCGTATCTGAGTTAAAAGCGACAGCGCAAGAAACACAATTTGAGGTGCTTGGTTTTTTAGAGGAACAAGAGCAAAAAGGCAATGCCAAGGATATTCATACCTATTTTGTTGTGAATGCGATGGCAGTAACAGCTACGAAAGAGGTAATGGAGAAGGTAGCCTCTTTCCCTGAGGTTGAGAAAATTTTACCAAACGAAACAAGACAATTGTTTGTTCCAGAACAATCTGCTGTAGCCGTTCAGGAACCAGCGGCAAACACGAATGCCATCGAGTGGAATATTGAGCGTGTTGGCGCACCGGCAGTTTGGGAAATGGGGATTGACGGAAGTGGAATTACCGTTGCCTCGATTGATACCGGTGTTAAATGGGATCATCCGGCATTAAAAGAAAAATACCGTGGTTTTGATTCAGCAACAGGTCAGATTTCCAATCAAGGAAACTGGTTTGATGCGGTTCGCGGGCAAACGACACCTTATGATGATCAAGGACATGGTACTCACGTTACTGGGACAATGGTCGGTTCTGAACCTAATGGTTCGAATGTAATCGGGGTTGCACCAGGGGCAAAATGGATTGCGGTTAAAGCCTTTACGGCTTCAGGAGGAACGGACCAAGACCTACTTGAAGCAGGGGATTGGATTATCTCTCCAAATGGTGATCCTAATTTGGCTCCGGATGTCGTGAATAACTCATGGGGAGGCGGACCAGGACTTGATGAGTGGTATCGTCCAATGGTTCAAGCATGGAGAGCGGCGGAAATTTTCCCAGAGTTCTCTGCTGGAAATACTACATTATCGAATCCGGGAGGACCTGGTTCTGTTGCGAACCCAGCGAACTATCCAGAGTCAGTCGCTACAGGAGCAACAGATATCAATAATAAGCTTGGAAGCTTTTCCTTACTAGGACCATCTCCATATGGCGAAATCAAGCCTGAGCTAACCGCGCCGGGTGTCAATATTCGTTCATCGGTACCAAGTGGTGGTTATGAGGGTGGTTGGAACGGAACATCGATGGCGGGACCGCATGTCTCGGCAGCAGTCGCCTTACTACTCCAAGCTAATGCGAGTTTATCGGTGGATGATTTGGAGCAAATTTTACTAAATACGGCGATTCCGTTAACAGACAATACCTATCCTACTTCCCCGAATAATGGATATGGAGCAGGTCTATTGAATGTTTATGATGCAGTTTCATCTGTTATTTCTGGATTAGGAAAGCTGAAAGGTCAAGTGACAAGAGAAGGAACCGACAGTGAAGCACCAGTGTTAGGCCATTCCCAACCTGCCACGGTTTTTGCAGGAATGCCACTAACTTTACAGGCTTCAGCTGCCGACAATATTAGTGTAACAAATGTTGAAGTCGAATATCAATTAGAGGATGGATCTTGGGTAACGGTTCCAGCCGTTCGTACAAGCGGCGATTATAAAAATGGAACATATCAAGTAAATATCCCTGGAGAAGCCATTTCTGGTAATGCGTTCGTCTACAAATGGAAAGCAGTCGATTTTGGTGGAAATCAAACGGTTAACGACTATTCCGTGACGGTTTTACCTGGAATCACTGTTGGCTATTTTGAAAACTTTGAATCAAAACCAGAAGGCTGGACTTCTTACGGTGCTGAGAATACTTGGGAGTGGGGTGTGCCAACAAATGGACCACGTGCAGCATTCTCTGGTGAAAAAGTCTATGGCACTACTCTTGCGGGTACTTACAAAAACCGTGCCAATATGAATTTACAACTGCCGCCAATTGATTTACCGGAAGGAAATAGCTATTTACAATTTAAGCAATGGTACAACTTAGAAAGAAACTATGATTTTGGTCATGTTTTTGTATCAACCAATGGCGTCAATTGGACGCAAAAGCTACGAGTCAATGATCTATCAAATGGCTGGATCAATGGAGAAGTGAATTTAAGTGAATATGCTGGTCAACGAATTTATGTTGCTTTTAATCTTACAACAGATGGCAGCGTAGCAAGAGAAGGCTGGTTTATTGACGATGTTCGTTTGACAGATTCACCATTACAATTATCACAAGTCGCAGAGCTAGGATTGGATTCAATTGACTCTTCGACAAGTGTGGATGGGAAGGAAGCGGTTGACCCAGACAAGATTCAACCAATGTTGGGAAATCCATCCATAGCTGCAAACATGGAAGCCGTCGCTCCTTCTGCTTTACCAATGCAGGCGCAGGTAACGGTGCTAGAATCTGGCCGTTCAGTAAAAACAAACCCTGCAAACGGAAGCTTTGAGTTGACTCATGCTTCAGGTAATTTCACGGTTATCGCTGAAGCATACGGATATCAAACTCAGACGCAAACGGTCCATATTGGTGTTGATGGTGTCACGACAGCAAACTTTACTCTCCAAGAATTAGCACAAGGAACCTTAACTGGTACTGTTACGAACGGAGCAACCGGCCAGCCTGTTGCAGGAGCAACTGTCTACCTAGTTGAAGATGCAGCCGTCGCACCGGTTCAAACCGATGAAGCAGGAAGATATTCGTTAACTGCCTATGAAGGGGAGTACACATTAAAAGTGATTGCTCCATCTTTCTATAGTCAAGAGGCAACAGTGTTTTTACAAGGAAATGTCGAGCATAACTTTGTCATTAAACCGTTCATTGGCTATCCAAGTGAAATCGGCTATGACGATGGCACAGCTGAAAATGCTCGCGCGTTCTACGATGCAGGAAATGGTTGGGCTGTCAAAATGTCATTAGCAAAAGGACATGACAAGGCTTTAGTATCAGGTGGTTTATTCCGTTTCTGGACTTCAGAATGGCCAGTTCCAGGTGGCACGGCCTTTAAAGTAGCTGTCTATGATGCGTCGGGAGTTGACGGGGCACCAGGTAAAAAGCTAGCAGGTCCATTTGATGCGACCGCTCTCCGAAATGGTCAATGGACACATGTCGATCTAAGCAGCCACGGCATTGTTGTTGAGGGAGATTTCTATCTCGTTTATATCCAAGCGGGAATTAATACAGCCTCACCTGGTTTGGCAACAGATGAAAATGGTGCCAAGGCGTTAAGAAGCTGGCAACTAGTCGGTGGTAGTTGGTCCCCATCACCAGAAGCCGAGGGTAATTATATGATTCGTGCGGTCGTCGATTATGAAGTAACGGCTCCAACGATCAAATCGCCAGTAGATGGTGTTTTCACGAATGCCCGTACGGTAAAAGTGGAAGGGCATGCGGCACCAACGACAACGGTTCATATTTATAATGCTGGGAACGAAGTAGCAACTGTTGCGGCCAATGCGGATGGCTCCTATGCTGTAGATGTCAATCTTGCAGATGGGGAAAATATTTTAACCGCTAAAGCATCAACGGTTAAAGGAATAACCGATGCCTCTGCCCCGGTCAAAGTTACGTTTGACGATCAGGCACCAGTCTTATCGGTTGCAACACCAACGAATGGTAGTAAGTTTAATAAAGAAACCGTTACCGTGACTGGAACAGTAGAAGATCATTATTTGGATGTAGTAACAGTTAACGGAACAACCGCGAAAGTGGAAAACGGAAAGTATTCTGCTCGAATTCTCCTTGATGAAGGGGTAAACAAAATCAGAGTCGTCGCGAAAGACAAAGCTGGAAACTCCGTGGAACAATTCGTATCACTTGATGTAAAGTTCACGGCACCAGTCATTACAAACTTAAATCCTGCAAAAGATGTAACTTTAAAGAACAAAGATACGGTGAAAATTGAATTTACAAGTGAGCCTGGTCTAGCTGCCTCTTTCGTCATTCAGATGCCAGTTGCAAATGGGTCCTCACAAATTGCGAGTGCAACCGAAATCAAAATGACCGAAGTTTCATCAGGGAAATATGTCGGAACCTACACTGCAGATAATAAAACCGAAGCTGATGGAGCTGTGGTTGAAGTAAAAGCAGTCGACTCCTACGGAAACGAATCCAGAAAAGTAGCCGACGGAAAACTCTACATCAACGTCAAAGGCAAAGGCAAAGGCAACAACAAATAATAACCAACGTAAGGGAAGGCGTCATGCAACTGGCATGCCACCTTCCCTTTTCTAGTTGACCATAACGGTGCCTGTCACTAACTACCTAAAAATTACCAATCTGTTAAAACACTCCATTTTCGTTCGGAGAGTTTTCTGGTACCGGCATCCCAATATCCCATAATTCGACGATGCGGTCATGTTCGAAACGGAAAATATGTACTAATGCGGCTCCAAGATGGTCTTGATTTTGTTTCACATGGGAGTGAACCCAAACGAAATCCCCCTCTGCGATGGCTCGCTTGACATCAAAGATTTTGCTGGGGTTATTAGCCGCGTTCTCATCCATTGCCAGCATTAGCGTTTCTCCATCACCGGCAAAATACGGATTGTGATGACGAAATTCCGGACCAACATACTTCTGATAGGCTTCACGAACCTTTCCGTATGCTACCAGGTTCAAAAACGAAACTGCTTTATCCTTTAGTGAAAGTGACTCTGCGTTCATCTCATTCTGATTATTATCCACAAAAACCATCCTTTCATATCTAGGAATCATAAAGAAATTAAAAGTATTATACCGCATACCGCCACTCGTTGTAATATCCCTATGCTTGCTTTTTGGGTATTTTTAGGAGGATGGTGCCTGTCACCAAAAAGAGGCGGTCAAAATCGACCGCCTCTTTTTGGTTCAACTCCTGGTAATTAATAGGAGATTGGTGACAGGCACCATTAAATCTTTATGCGATTTTTTCTTCGAGTGTTTCTCCGGAGTGTTTGCTTTTGCTTTCCCATTTTGTGATAACAAGGGCTGCTAGTGAATTTCCTACAATGTTAACGGCGGTGCGCGCCATATCAAGGATGCGGTCAATTCCGGCAATGAAGGCAAGTCCTTCAAGTGGAATTCCAACGCTTCCAAGTGTGGCCAGAAGCACGACAAAGGAAACACCAGGAACGCCGGCAATGCCTTTTGACGTAACCATTAAGACAAGCATCAATGTAATCTGTTGGCCGATACTTAAGTCAATCCCGTACATTTGCGCAATAAAAATCGCAGCAATCGCCTGGTAAAGAGTAGAACCATCCAGGTTAAAGGAATAGCCAGTTGGAATAACAAAGGATGTAATGGTCTTTGGACAACCCAATTTTTCCATTTTCTCCATGATTTTTGGAAGTACGGTTTCTGAGCTCGCCGTAGAATATCCTAGTATTAATTCGTCTTTTAAATATTTTATCAGATTAAAAATATTGTAGCCCACAAGTTTTGCCGTAATGCCCAGTACGACAATAACGAAGAAAATCATCGCTCCATAAACAACTAGAACTAATTTGCCTAGTGGGATTAACGAAGATAACCCGAATGTCGAAACGGTTACACCAATTAAGGCAAATACACCAATTGGGGCCAATTTCATAATTTGATTCGTTACAAAAAACATGGCGTCAGCCGTGCCTTTGAAGAAATCAATGACCGGTTTTCCTTTTTCACCGATAGCGGCTACTCCAAGGCCAAACATGACAGAGAAGAAGATGATGGCAAGCATGTCTCCTTCGGCTAAAGACTTGATGATGTTCGTAGGAACGATATTAACAAAGGTATCAATCATTGAATGTGATTCTGTTTTTTCTGTTGTTTGAAGGTATGAATTGATATCTGATTTGGTAAGCTGTGAACGGTCTACACCTGATCCAGGATGAAAGAGGTTTGCCACTAACAATCCAACCGCAATCGCAATTGTAGTTATTATTTCAAAATAAAGAATTGTTTTACCGCCAAGTCTTCCTAGAGACTTCATATCGCCTGCCCCAGCAACTCCCACAATCAAGCTGGAAATAACAATTGGAATGACGATCATTTTGATCAGGCGAATAAATATATCTCCTAATGGCTTTAAGTACTCAGTTATATGAGGATTTCCATAGAAAATCCCACCTATGACAATACCGAGAACCAATCCGAATAAAATTTGCCAAGCTAGTCCAATTCGTTTCATATATGTCAACTCCCCCGATTATTTTACACGATAAAAATTATTCTAGTATTTCTTTACCTATACAAACAATATATAATTTAGATTAAAATCATATCAATTTGAGATGGGAAAGATATCAAGTGGAAATCAGACAATTAAAATACTTTATCGAGGTTGCCAAGGTTGAACATTTTACAAAAGCTGCAGTAACACTCCATGTGGCTCAATCAGCGTTAAGCCGGCAAATACGTCTATTGGAGAAAGAATTGGGTGTCGAATTGTTTGAGAGAGAGGGGAGAAATGTCAAATTAACCACTATTGGGAAATTATTCGCAGATCAAGCTGAGCTTGCTGTCCAAGCGATAGACAATGCCAAAAGGGTCATTGAGGAATATATTGACCCAGAACACGGGACGATTCGTATTGGTTTTCCGTCCAGTATAGCCAGCGGCATTTTACCAACTATTATTTCAAACTTTAAACAAAACTTTCCCGAGGTAAAGTTTTATCTTCGGCAAGGTTCGAAAGTATTTCTTACAGAAGGAATCAAAAATCGCGAAATTGACATTGCCTTTATCGGACCCGTACCCGAAAACGATCCGGATTTACAGGCGGATATTCTTTATTTTGAACAGTTTTATGCCCTTTTACCCTTCACACACTCATTAGCGAATGAAGGAAGTATCTCATTATATCAGTTACAAAAGGAGTCCTTTGTGTTGTTTCCGGAAGGTTTTGTTTTGCGAGAAATCATAGTAGATGCTTGCCGCCAAACGGGTTTCCGTCCATTTATTCCTTATGAAGGGGAAGATTTAGACACGATAAAAGGGTTAGTTTCTGCAGGGATGGGGATAACCCTTTTACCCGAAACTACGGTCCACGAAAATTTGCCAGTGGGAACAGTAAAAATTAGAATCAGTAATCCTGAAGTGAAGCGATCGGTTGGAATCCTCACACCGAAACATCGTCAGCTTTCACCTTCAGAAAAATTGTTTTATCAATTTGTACTAGATTATTATCGAAATAAAATATTATGGATATAGTTTAGAAGCGGTCTTAAAGTCTCCTTTTGTTTGTGGAAGTGCTTAAGACATTCTAGAGGAATTCCGGGGAGGCGGGCATGATGATAAAAATAACCGCCTAATACCTTGTTAGGCATTGGCGGTTATTGGTTATTTTGCTTGAGTTTGAGTTTGAGTAGCTTCAATAAGACGCTTTAGGGATTGAATTTGACCTAAATGCATACATTCATGAAGAGCTCCCATTGCAGCCAATTCTCCTACGGAGTCAATCCCAAGAACCGGGCTTGGTAATTTTTCATGAAATGTTTCATTAGGAATACCATTAATTCGTACAAGTTGCTCTTTTAACTCAGCTAAAAGGCTTTCTACGGATGGAATATCACCTGTCCAATGAGCTGGCTTTGAGCCATAGCCAAAGAGGTTGTTGTAATTTTCCGGAAGTATCCCTTTACCTGTAAAAAGAAAGAATTCCGTTGAGCTTAAAATATGACCTACCTGCCAATGGATACTGTTATTAAATCCCTCAGGAATCGTATCGAACACCTCAGGTGAAACCCCTTCTAACGTTTCAAACAACATACGTCTAGCTGCAGCAAATTGCTTTTTAACTAACTCACTCATTGCATTCCCCTCCTCAATAATTGCATCCAACATTAAATATAAGAAATCTTCTGAAAAAAGTCTAATAAATAAGCGCGCCGAGCACCATCATTCACCGCAGTCTAATTCGTATGTATGGAAATTAATAGGAGATTGGTGACAGGCACCAAAATTGCACCAAAATGATTCGACAAATCCCTAAGTTTTTACGATAATTGTAATTAATAGAGAGTATTGAAATTATATCAATGTATGAAAGGTAAATATGATGAGTGTTGTTAAGGATTTTTTGTTGCAAATAACGATTATGGTTATACCCATTTTTATATATTTTACCTTTATTACCGAGAGGGTAAAGAGTGATCGAAAGAGGAAAGTAATCATGTCGATCATGTGGGGGTTATTGATTTTATTTTGCATGTCTTTTCCGGTGAGTTTTGGAGATAATGCCCGATTAGAGTTAAGAGTGATCCCATTATTATTTGGTACATTATACGGCGGGGTGTGGCCAGGCATTTTCCTATCTGCCCTTATTATCCTTTATCGACTTCATGTAGGCTTGGATATTGGTTTTTATAATACGGTTCTTGTCTTACTGTTTACATTGCCTGTTATCTTGTGTTTTCAAAAATCATTTACAAGAGCGAAAAAAGATAAAAGGGTTAAAATGGCGACGGCTCTTTCCTTTTACTACTGTGTGATTGGAATTACTATTTTTGGGATTGTTCGCGGCTTTTCAATCGAGTATATTGAAGTACAAATGATTCATTTGCTATTTGCTGTCATCGTTACATGTTTATTCACGATATTAAATGAAACAATCCGAGAAATTCACCTGTTTCGCAAAGAAATGCAAAACTCGGAAAAGTTGCGAGTGATTGGCGAGTTAACAAGCGTCTTTGCGCATGAAATTAGAAATCCGATGCAAGTAACTCGTGGCTTTTTACAGCTACTAAACGAACCAGATTTACCTGAAAAAAAGAAGGAATATATTCAATTATCCATTGAGGAATTGGATCGCGCCAATGAAATCATTAGTGATTTTTTAACCTTTGGAAAACCGACCATCAACAATGATGAACGAATGGAAGTGGGTTTCCAGTTGCAGCGTGTCGCCAATATTATTCAAAGCTATGCCTTGGGTCATAATGTTGAGATTAGAATGGATATCCTTCAAAACGGTTGGATCTATGCTAATCCACAAAAATACAATCAATCATTGATTAATATTTTGAAAAACGCGATAGAATCTATGCCAGATGGTGGAGTGGTTTCGATTACATGTACATCCACTGATGATGGCTATTTTAAAATTACTATTAAAGACCAAGGAATTGGCATGACCCAAAAGCAAATCGAGCGCCTCGGCTCCCCGTTCTATTCCTTAAAAGAAAGTGGAACAGGACTAGGCATGATGGTAAGCTTCCAAATCATCCGTTCCTTCAAAGGAAAAATCGAAGTACACAGTGAAAAAGATCATGGGACAGAATTTATTATTCTTTTACCCAAAATTTAGGAGATTGGTGACAGGCACCAATCTCCTAATTCTAAGGATAATAGTACCATTTCATTCCCGTATAAATTTTATTAAAATAAAGTAAAAATTGTTGACGGCTGAGTGTTTACTTTCATTAAGATTGGTAAATATAAACATGGAAAGGATCTGAAGACTTGTTATTTAATTCATATGTTTTTATTCTTCTATTTTTTCCAATTGTCTTTTTGAGCTATTTTGGGTTATTGAAGTTAAATAACAAAACGATTGCTAAAGGATTTTTGGTAGCGGCTTCCCTATATTTTTATAGTTATTGGAAAATTGCTTATTTGCCAATTATGATTGGATCGATTGTTGTTAACTTTCTAATTGGTAAAATGATAAATCGAAGTACGAAACGAAAGAAACCGATCCTCGTGTTAGGAATCATTTTTAATATCGCACTACTAGGCTACTATAAGTATGCGGATTTCTTTATTACGAATGTGAATACAGTATTTCAATCTGATTTTTCACTGCTTCACCTAGCATTACCATTAGCCATTAGCTTTTTTACCTTCCAGCAAATTGCTTATTTAGTCGATACATATCGCGGCGAGACGAAGGGGTATAATTTTTTAAATTACACGTTATTCATTACATTTTTCCCGCAGTTGATTGCTGGTCCGATTGTCCACCATTCAGAAATGATGAGTCAATTTGACCAATCATCTAAGCTTCGCATGAATCCTAGTAATGTCTCAAAGGGTTTTTATATATTTGCGATCGGCTTATTTAAAAAAGTCATCATTGCCGATACATTTGCGATTTGGGCAAATGATGGCTATAGCAATTTAGCTAATTTAACGCTGATTGACAGTTGGATTACGACAATGTCCTATACCTTCCAACTGTATTTTGATTTTAGTGGGTACTGTGACATGGCGATTGGGATTGCGCTGTTTTTCAATATTACACTGCCAATCAATTTTAACTCACCATATAAATCATTAAACATACAGGACTTTTGGCGAAGATGGCATATCACCTTAGGACGCTTCTTTACGCAGTATGTTTATATTCCACTTGGGGGAAGTCGCGGAGGAAAATTTAGAACCTATCTAAATGTTTTTTTGATTTTTTTCATAAGTGGTTTCTGGCATGGGGCTGGCTGGACCTTCGTTATTTGGGGAACACTGCATGGGTTGGCGAGCATCGTCTATCGAGCCTGGAGTCAGCTTGGCATTAAACTGCCGAAATGGCTCGCATGGTTTGTAACGTTCCTATTTGTCCACGTTGCTTGGGTGTTTTTCCGCTCCCCTGACTTCTCAACAGCGAGCATGATGTTAGGAAAAATGTTTAATTTTGCTAACATGCAGCTTCCGCCGAGATTGGCCGGCGTCGTATCTGAGCTTGGTCTATCAATACAAACGGCCACCCATTTCTTTGATTTAAAATTGGTCCTATTAATCGCTGTTTTCTTAGGAATATCGGTATGGATGAAAAACTCGATTCAAAAGCTCAATCACTTTACTTTTTCGCTGAAAAATGCCGCTATTATTAGCGTTGCGGTAGTGCTATCCCTCATTTATTTAAATCGTGTCAGCGAATTTCTATATTTCAATTTTTAAGGAGGGGAAGTTATGTCTGCGAAAAAATTTCTCATAGTGGTAGGAGTTTTTAGCTCATCGCTCATCCTATTAGTCTCAGCACTTTTTTACATGATTGACCCGTTGTTTTTATATCGAGAATCAAAGCTGTATGAACCGCAATATATCGCTACGGAAAGATACCAAATGCCTGGGCTGATAAAAACACAGAACTATCATACGCTTTTTACTGGCACCTCGATGGGACGTAATTTTGAAGAAAGTTATGTTGATGAAAAGCTTGCAACGAAGTCATTTAATGCGTCACTACCAGCTTCAACGGCAAAGGAGCAGTCGATGGTGGCTGATCTAGCATTACGAAGCCAGGAGAGAATCGACCGAGTCTTCTGGGAGTTGAATTTTTACTCGTTTTCGGGTGATCCTGATTGGGTAACTAAAGGGGGAAGTGATTTCCCCAAATACATGTACGACCAATCGAAACTGAACGATTTTCGCTATTTATTTAACTCCTATACGTTCGAGATTATGATGAAAAATCTTTATGCCAATGAAAAAAATCTACGCAACAAACGGAATATCGAAACCCTTTACAAGTTTGGTAAAGGGTTCCCAAAGGAAGATTTCGATCGAATTAACAATGCGATTGCAAAGGTAGAAAAGCGGGCAACACTACCTGACTATGAAACGGCCGACACAATGTTACGCTCCTTTGATGAAAACGTGATTTCATTGGTAAAAAACAATCCAGATACAACATTTACGTTTTTCTTTGCACCCTATTCGGTTTACAATCAGTATATCTATTATGAACGACATCCTGACTATCTTAAGGAACGGGCAAAGTTTAAAAGAGAGGCATATAAACGATTAAGTCAATATCCCAATGCCCAGCTCTATGATTTCCAAGTCATTAAGCAAATCACCTTTAATATCGATAACTATATGGGTGATGGTGTTCATTATTATAACCACATCAACCGCTGGATGATCGACTACATGAGTGAAAATGTACCAATCCGAAACCTAGCCAAATACGAGTACCTAATTAACCACTACATCGAACTCGTAGAAAACTTCACACCCGAACAACTGCGCCACCATAAACAGCTAATCGAAAAATACCAACTATAAAAACCTAATGGCAGCCAAAATTGGCCGCCTTTTTTGTATAGGGGGTGTATGGTGGAAAGGGGTGGAAAATAATAGGAGATTGGTGACAGGCACCAAATTTTTTACGTCAAGATGGGAATATTTGATATGATATATAAAAAGTTACAGATGCTCTATAGTCAAAATGAATTGTAAGGAAAGGATGTTCAAATGAAGATTAATCAATTAATTGCCAATAATCTTAACCGATTGGATGCTGCTCTTCCAGAGGATCAATCGTTAGGTATTGCTGGCCTGTCAGGGTCGGGTAAAACCACATTTTGCCAAGCGATTGGTGAAGAGTCGAAAAAGCGTCTTGTGTCACTCTTGCCGAAGGCCGAGTATCAGTATTTATTTTCAAATATAATGGAAACGAATTTCAGCGCTATCAAAATGGAGGAGATGCCTTTAGTTCTGTTTCTTGGAAAGTCATCGATTTCATCCAATCCGCGTTCTACGATTGGCACCCATACTGGCGTATTCAAAGAGATTCGAACCACTCTTGCTGAAAAATTTCATCTGTCGCCTGAGACATTTTCCTTTAATAATGAATTAGGCTGGTGTTCTGCTTGTAAAGGACGCGGTACGAGCAAAAATATCGAATGTCCAAAGTGTCAGGGACGGCGATACAATCAAGAAGTGGAGAAATATACAATCGATCTATTTAATCAACCGCATTCCATTTCTGATATTAACGGGTTAAGCATTGAAACGATTCTTTCATTAGCAGATGTTTTACATATCAGTGACACCAAACAACACATACTCCACAACATCATCAACATGAACATTGGCTATTTAACCTTAAACCGGATAATGGGCACGCTTTCAGGTGGAGAATTAACACGGCTTTACTTGGCAGAATTTATGGCAGCCAGTGAGGATAGCGTTATCATAATCGATGAAATTTCCGTCGGTCTTGACCACGAAACACTGTTGAAAATTTTAGAGCAAATCAAACAATTAGGCTATAAAAATCAAATATGGCTGATTGATCATTCGGACACAGTACTCGATGCAACGGATGAGAAGGTGTTTTTTGGCCCAGGAAGTGGGAAGTACGGCGGAAAAATTGTCGAAGAATCGCCTCGGCCAAAACCGCTCATACACGAAAGAAACCAAGAGACACCAACTGATCACTATTTATTCCAAGATTTGCACTGTCGTAATATTCAAATGGATGAAATCCAAATTCCTAAGAATCGATTGGTCACGTTTACCGGTGAGTCTGGCTGTGGGAAATCCACCTTAGTTAATGAGTGTATCGCGAAGGATTTTGCTCAAGCGTATCCAAAGGACAAGCTCGTCATGGTTGGCCAGGACCGTAACCAATCAATTACGAGCCGGTCAACCGTCGCAACCTTTCTTGATATCAAAAAGAAACTTACCAAATACAGTGATGAGATTGAGGATATTTTCGGGCGCTCCATCGAAGACATTATTGATGAACTTCCAACCGAAGACATCGCCCATAAGCGCCTAAGTTTATTAATCAAACTTGGACTTGGTTATTTGACTCTAGAACGAAAGACCCAAAGCTTATCAACAGGTGAATTTCAATGCGTTCATTTAGTTTCCGAGCTGTTTGCTAACACACGAAACCCGCATACACTATTTATATTTGACGAGCCGTCTAAAGGACTTTCGCAAAATATTTTAAACCAATTCATTGATAGCGTTCGCGACATTCTTCAGGACGAATCGGTCTCTATTTTTATGATTGAGCATAATGGCTATATGCTTGAAGCTTCAGACTTTATCGTTGATTTTGGTAAAAGAAAGCTCGAACCAGTAAGGCATCTTGAGGTCGTTAGTCATGATGAATATTTTTATGAAAAGAATAAGGAAATGCCAGCCGCACCCGTTCATGTTTCTTCCACCCTCAGGTCTAAAAATGGCATCAATTATCTAAAAGAAAACCATTTAACCTATTTTAAAAGGGCGGAAAATATCTATAAGGGGGGTATTCTAAAAAGCTTATCATCCATGGCAAGGCTGATTTACGGTGAATACGAATCGGATACAATCGCCCCTGTCATTGCGATTGACCTTGAAAGGCATTTGTATAGTCAGTATAGCTTTCTCTATGAAATGGGTGGACTGATTAACCATATTGTTGCAGCCCATCCGACCAATAAAGATACGAGAAGCTTCGATTTCTATCATCAAGATAACCATTGTCCCTACTGTTCCGGACGTCGAGTGGTTGAAAAATTTGATATCGATGTCGTCATTCAAGACAAAACCGTGCCATTCTGGGATGGCTTATTACATCCAGATGTGATGGAGGTTTTGAAATATTATCAATATCCTAAATTGCAATTCCTGTTTGATGAGATCAAGAATGAACTCGGTCAGGATATTAGTAAAAGCTATAATGAGATGACGGAAGTGGAGCGACATACTTTTTTATACGGCTACTGGGAAAAGTCATTTTACGATAAAGAGGGCAAAACTCAGAGAACTTGGGAAGGTTTTAATATCCTCATCGGGCGATATATGTTTATTTCAAAATCGCTCATTAAAGAGAAAATGAAGGAATCTAAAAAGACGATTACTTGTCCGATTTGCCAAGGAACTGTCCTAAATCATCATAAAAAGCTACGCTTTGGTGATACTGATATTCGCGAAATGATTGGGCAAGCAATTGATGGAGTAATGGCAACAGTTGGGAATCTACCGGTTCTGGAAAAACTAAAAGCTATTGTTGGCGGTGACATGGTGCTCACAGAAGATGTATCCCTCCTTCCACGAGAGAAACAAGTCGCACTGAAAATGCTAGAAATTGAACTAGCAAGCTTCGTTGGCTACGAAGTCGTTTTACAAAATGCTTTACCATTCTGGGAGAATATTAAAGGCAATATCGAAAGCATTAGTCGTAAAAATCTAGTCACAATCTGTGATTTTGCCGATATTACCGAAACGAGAGAAGCTATTATTGATAAGTACTTCACTAATGGAAAGTTTAAAAAGCTAACATACGTTTATGAGGCGTTCGGCTATAAGAAAATCGTGACACTAATTAATAAATTGAAAGCAAGTCACCCTTGTCCATTCTGTAAGGGGAAGAAAGTCATTTCCGAGGACAATCTTCATGATGGCGTATATAAATTAACGATTCCATGCGTAAGTTGTGAGGCTAGCGGCATCAACGAGGAAGGTCGCAAAGAAATCGTCGAAGGGATCGATGTACAAACATGGCTAACCGGAAAAGTTAGAGATGTGATTGAGGTGGGAGAAATCAATGCGGCAGTTGCAGAAATTCCAATCTTCAATCGCATCCGCGAACTAAACAAAAAAGACATGATGGCGGTATATCAACACCTGAATCAATAACACTAAAAAAGCAGAGGTAGACAAGAGCAAACGCGAAACTTGTCTACCTCTAAAATGGTAAAGATTAGGAAATTGGTGACAGGCACCGCTTAACGGCACCGCATACCTTGTTAATTTCTATTAAACTCGTTCTTCAGTAGCCCCATTATAATGGTATCGTGAAATTCATAGTTGTAAAAAATACTTTCACGTTTGATTCCTTCTTGTTTAAAGCCTAATTTTTGATAGGCGTGAATGGCCCTTTGGTTATAGGAATATACCTCAAGCTCAATACGGTGGAGATTATACACTCCAAAACCATAGTCCAATAATAAACTCATCGCTTCCGTTCCGTATCCTTTCGACCAATATCGCTCGTTTAATATCTGAATTCTAATCGAAGCCGTCTGGTTTAAAAAATCAATCCCGTTGAGCTCAACATCGCCGATTAATTCATTGGTGGCTTGGTCGCCAATGAGTAGAAAGACTCGACTGTCGTCCTTGCTAATTTTTGATAAATATTCACCCATAAATTCTTTGGAATAAACCTTTTTCAATCCTGTTAATTGCCTAGTTTGAAATATATACAGACTCTTGTAGCAAAAATCGAGATCATCAGAATGATAGGGTCTTAAAAAAACTCGGTCTGATTCGAGAAATCGTTCTTGTAAATGCATGTCAAAATTACCTCCAACTACTTTCTTTCCCTACT
Organism: Pseudoneobacillus rhizolycopersici; assembly: GCF_054786815.1. Lineage (NCBI taxonomy): Bacteria > Bacillati > Bacillota > Bacilli > Caryophanales > Bacillaceae > Pseudoneobacillus > Pseudoneobacillus rhizolycopersici. Next base: position 69,241 of record NZ_JBTOOE010000013.1, read on the forward strand.
ATAAGTAGCTTTTTAGCCGAATCAAATGGACAGAACCGATAAATTTTAAGTGACAGAACAAATAAAAATGACCCTTTCCCTTTATGAATGAAACCAAGCCTGGGAAAGGGCCTCAATGCCTTTATCGATTCGATCAACCGGGATTCCGGCAAAACCGATCATAATCTTAGGGGATGTATCGGAAGGAACCGTTCGCCGAAAGACATCACCATTAATGATTCGAATACTTTGCTCTTTTGCTAAGTTAATTAATTCATTAACCGGTCTAGGATCATGAACGCTGACAAGGATATGAAAACCTGAATTCTTTCCTAAAATGGAGATCTTGCTGCCAAAATGCCGCTTTAATGACTGGATGAGGGTATCATGCTTTTCTTTATAGACCTTTCGCAGTTTTCGAATATGCTTCGCTAAGTAGCCGCGTTCAATAAACAATTGTAGGGTTTTTTGATTCATTCGGGAGGCTGAGTGTTCCAGCATTAATTCAATCCGCAATCGATGATAGGTCTCCAAAAGCGATACAGGTAACACCATATAATGAATCGATATCCCAGGTGCCAATACTTGTGAAAACCCGCCTAAATAAATGACACAGTCACGCTGATCCAGACCTTGTAGGGAAGGGAGTGGTTCGTCGTAATAGTGAAACTCGCCGTCATAATCATCCTCAATGATATAACCATCCACCTTTCGAGCCCAGTCCAGCAAATCTCGCCTTCTACCAATCGATAATTTTTTACCTGTCGGAAATTGATAGGAAGGCGTCACTGCAACTAGTTTGCTGCCGCTCTGATAGACGTGTTCTATATTGATTCCTTCCGAATCCAAATCTGTTGGAGAAATCGAGTATCCAAGCCGTTTAAAGGTCGAAGGAATCAAAGAGTAACCTGGATCTTCTACAGCAAGTTGGGTAAAGCCTTCCTCTTGAAGCATCATTGATAAAAGAAACATCAAATATGATTGATCTCCAGCGATAATGATTTGCTCTGGTGAACATTGAACTCTACGAAATTGGTGTAAATAGCCTACCAATTCGTTGCGGAGGCCCTCATCCCCTTGTGGATTACCATAATCCAGCTCGGAGCACCCTTCGAGTAACACTTCATTCATTAGTTTTCTCCAAGGTTTATATGGAAAATGGGAAGAATCGATTTTAGAAATATGAAAATCAAAGGGGTAGTTCATTAAATCCCTGGTGGGGTACCGGTTTGGGATCGATTCCCGTCCATTTGGCTGGATGCCTAGCTGCACATAGTCATCGGGTAAATCCTGCACATAATAACCTTTGCGTGGTAGACTCTCAATAAACCCTTCTGCCTGTAGTAGCTGATAGGCTAATTCGACGGGAGTGGTACTAATGTTTAGGAGTGTCGCTAATTCTCTTATCGAGGGAAGGCGATCATTTTTCTTAAGCGTCCCATGGATAATTTCCTTTTTTATATTCTCGTAGATTTGTAAATAATGCGGTGAGCTTAAATCTAATGTAAACATAGTAACATCCCTCTAATTGTGATGATTTTTATAAAAAAAATCGGCTGTCCTTTGAAATTTTTATCATCTGTCCATTTTATTATATAGAATGATGGTTTATTTTGTAAAAAGTTTTCAGTTTCTATACCAATCAATCACTGGGGGGAGATCGTATGACAATAGAGAATAAGATTGCGAGATGGATCAACCGCTACGAGAAAAATGGGTACGTAAACGGTTCGATTTTAGTTGCTTCTAAGGGAGATATTCTATTAAACAAAGGATTCGGAATGGCCAATTTTGAGCATGCTGTACCGAATCAATCCACGACGAAATTTCGCATTGGTTCGCTTACAAAGGCTTTTACAGCCCTTGCGATATTTCAATTACATGAAAACGGAAAACTCGATATCAATGATTATATAGCTAAGTACCTTCCCACTTACCCAACAGGTGAAAAAATCACCATCTACCATTGTTTAACCTGTACATCAGGTATTCCTAATTACACCAGTTTTCCGGACTTCTGGTTTAAAACGATGAGACTTCCCATGAATTTAGAGCAACTGATTGGTTCATTTCAACATCATGAATTGGAATTTGAACCGGGAAGTCAATTTGAATATTCTTCCTCCGGATACGCACTACTAACGGCGGTTATTGAAAAAGTCTCAGGGATGTCATATGGCGACTACATCCAAGAAAAAATATGTCGACCTCTAGGGATGGAGCATACAGGCTGCGATGATGGAAGAAAGTTAGTGAAAAATTTAGCATCAGGTTACTCATTCTGGGAAGAACCGATTCACGCAGAATACGCAGACTTATCGTTTCCTCTTGGTGGCTATGGTTTATACTCGACAACAGGAGATTTATTTATTTGGGATCAAGCGATACAATCATCGTCGCTTCTTAACAAAGAGCTAGGTAAACTCATGCTGACCCCCTATCTCGATTCTTATGCGTGTGGATGGATGGTTTCCGATGTGTTAGGTAGAAAATGTATCCACCATTATGGTGATATTAGTGGGTTTTATAGCCAATTTTTCCGATTTGTTGATGAAAGATTGACGATTATTTTTCTTAGCAATATGAGCGTTACGCCGGTAACCGATTTATCTAAGGAAATGGCTAAGGTGATGTTGGATGAAGAAGTCACATTACCTCTTCCGATGAAAGAAATCGTCTTTACGAAACAGGAACGAATCGCTGGTAAGTATGTTCTTGAAAATGCTAGAGAGACGATTTTAGAAGTATCGCTGAAAAACAGTGAACTCTATTTAACCGTTCCCAAAATGTACGGGGTGTTATATAAATTTAAACTAATACCAATCCGTCACGATTCTTATCAAACTACGTTTATCACTGAAATGGTGCATGAGCAGCTCATTTTTCACTATTCACCATCAGGAGACATCGAACGGGTTGTGTATTTAGATTTTAACGGTAAAACACGCACCGCTCATAAAACTCATTAACAAGAAGCAGCCTCCATGTTTTATACTGATTTTCTTCTTTCATTTTGAAGGATAAGGATGGGAAATGTTGAAATTGTATTAGATGATTTTAAAAACTCTATCCATTATGATGAAATTAATGAAAGAAGAGAAACGAGGCAACTGAAATGAGTGAATTAAAATTACGAAGTATTCTCGGTGACATAAAAAGTAAGAACCCGGAGAAACGGTTTCGAGCGATTCAGAAACTGTATCGATTAGACCAGACAAATCATCCTGGTAAAGAGCTATCATTATATCTCTTAAATGACGTAGTAAAAACGGCAGCACATTCGTTTGATGAACCTGTTGACCATTGGGATCAGCCTAGTTACTATCTGCTTGAATTTGTATCTGAATATAAAGATGTTAGTATCACGAAGTCAATGATTAAATATTATCCCAACTTTAGCCAGGCTGGAAAAAACATTGTCCTCAACTATTTATGTGAATTTGACGAGGAACATTGTCGTCAGGCTATTTTAAAGATTTATGAAGATGAACTCAAAACCGGAAAATCGGTCTTTCCGGTAAGTGGTTTATACGATCGACCATTATGGCTGGCCGAAATATTAACAAGAAATTCAAAGGAACTATTGACAGATACTTATCGAAACCGTTTCTACCATGCCCTTCTTTTTTGTTTGCAAAAAGGCTATTTGAACACTTTTGATACGGAACTCATTACGGAAACACTTATCCATGACTATAAGCTTGAACGGGAAAAGATTCAGGAGTATCTTGGCACTTACTCCGCGAGATCGGTCTATATGTCATGGCGGGACAACTATCTTCAACTACGGGAAATGCTAAGTCTCTACCTATCATTAATGGAATATTACTCAAACGATACAACAAAAAGCTTTATTCAAGAGGCACTGGCTTTCAAAGACCCAATTCTACAGGTAAAAGCGGTTAGGGTTGCGCTACTTCAGGATATTCCTGTAGATGAGGCGATTTTACTAGAGTGTGCACAAAACATTGAAACTTCGGAAATGCTTTTCTATGAATTAATCGATATCAACAAACAGTCGCTTTATCCGATTAAGGAAAATAAGCAGCACCATTTTGCTAAAAGTCATCTATTCCATCATTTATTATCCGAAACGGATTATGAGGATTTTCCGGCAGACATTCGAATGGTGGAAAAGATTGAAACCGAAAATTACTACGGTCAACCTATTCGTTTCTATTTGGTGTCATTTTCCGACAATCATGACGACCCGTTTATCGGTTGGGTCGGAGCCTACAGTCTAGAAGCCGGTGATGATAACGTTTATATGTGGGAAGGTACTTATACCGACTTTAAACGGTTAGAAGATTGTTCCGTTGAGGAACATATCCAACAATTTATGGAAAAAAGAGAAAGAAGAAATGAAATGAGCGAAAATATCGTTTATATGGAACAGAAACCTAGATTTTCCGCTTATTTACAAGGGTTTTGTGCCATCGTCATCATTCAGTGGCTTGGCGCCCTTGCATCACCGAAAAATTTATTCATTCTGTTTCCGCTCACCATCACTGCCATCGTGATGACCATAATGAAATTAATTGAAAGAAAACATGTGTTAGTTAAAATCGAAGGCCATACGCTTAGCTATAAAACCAATCAAAAAACAGAAGAAATCTTATTACATGAAATTGAAAGTCTAAAGTTCTCTAAAAGAAAGATCGATGTTTATTCACGGAAAAATCAATTGGCATTCACGATAAAAAAGAAGCATATCGAGGAAAAACAGTTCATCGGACTTATCCAAGGCTTGACCGATCATTTAAAAGAACCACCAAAAATCGAGTAGAGGTTAAAGTGTTAGGCATGGTGCCTGGCACTTTTTTTATGACAGCACCGGATGTGAGTATGGTGGCACATGTGTCATCAAGCGTTTGCCTATCTCACCCACCCAAAAGTAGTCGAATCAATCAATAAATGGTAAAATTCGGATGAGAATTTTCATTTCTGAAGTTAGGGGAATTGCTAGACTATGCTTATTTTAAAATATATTCTTAGAAGAACTTTGGGGACCATCCCACTCCTGTTTTTTACCTCTGTGACGATTTTTTTCCTGGCCTATATGATGCCTTTCCATGGAATGGGGAAGGATTTTGATATCATCATCGTTTCAAAGCTTTATTTTGATTGGATCACTGATTTCTTAAGTGGTGACTTCGGTTATTCCTATTATTATCGTGCCGATACCACATATATCATTAAGCAAAAATTGCAGAATACGCTCGTGCTAGGGGTTGCTTCTCTACTAATTTCCTATATCCTTTCGTATTTTATGGGCAGATATGCTGGGCGTAGGCCGAATACCGTAGGTGACCATTTGATAGCGGGCTTAAATTATACGGGACTTTCGGTACCACTGATTATTGTATCAGTGTATTCGATTTTCCTCTTTTCCTTTGAGTTAGGTTGGTTTCCTTCAAACGGTTCGGTTGATATCACCGTTCCTGAAGGGACTCTTGCCTATTGGATAGATAAACTGCATCATCTTGTTTTACCTGCAACGGTACTTGGAATTGTGAGTACAGCAACTTATACGCAATTTTTACGCGATGGCATTATCGAAAACAGTCGAAAGGATTACGTTCGAACAGCCCGTGCTAAAGGAACCTCTGAAAAAAATATTTACAATAAGCATATTCTCCGCAACTCAATGATTCCGCTTATCACGTTTATTGGATTTGATTTTGTCAATATCGTCAATGGAGCCATCATTGTTGAAACGGTTTTTACTTATCCCGGGATTGGTCAACTTTTTATCCGTGCGATTGAGGTAGGGGACTTTGCCATATTAATCAACTTAACGCTGATGTTTTCCTTCTTTACCATTATCGGAAATATGTTTGCAGATATTATGTACGGCATTGTCGATCCGCGAATTATGTTGGAGTAATTAGGAAACAGTCTATCAGCTATCTAGAAATCAAAATGGAGGGCATAATGCCTTCTTTTTTTTATGGTAAAAATTACATAATGTCAATCTCTATAGGTGAAATGTCCCACTTTTCCTCCTTGAAAGCACCTATTATTATCGGAAAATATCCTAAAATTGAAAGCGGATTCATTTCTGCTAATAGAAGCCTTTTCAATAAATCCAATACCCACTTCACAAATTCCGCAAACTGAGACAATCCATTTAAATCCATATAAATAGGCGGAAATACCCATTTTTCTGACAAACAAAATATTTTAAATTGTAAAATAATTATATTGACTCATCCGATATCATCCGTTATGATAAAGAAAATTTATTTCGGAAATTTTCCGAAAAAGGAGGATGTGAGCGGTTTGAGTACGTCGATTAAAGAAGTAATCAAGGAAAATCGAGAGCTCTATAAGCAATGGTTGATGGACTTCTGTGCGATACCGAGTGTTGCTGCCCAAAATCGAGGAATGGTCGAGAGTCAAGCGTATTTGCAACGACTTTTCGATACCTATATTGGGGAAGAAATTGAGTTTATTCCAACAGGTGGCTATCCGGTTGCTTATTCACATCTTAAGGCTCAGTCGCCTTATACCATTAGTTTTTACAATCATTATGATGTTCAGCCAGAAGACCCTATTGAGCTTTGGGAGACACCTCCTTTTGAACCAACTGTCATCAATGGAAAGCTATTTGCCCGGGGAGTTGCTGATAATAAAGGAAATTTGATTGCCCGCGTAGCGGCGATCCATGCTATGAAAAGAGTGAATCCGGAACTGCCAATCAACATCAAGTTTATTTTTGAAGGAGAGGAAGAAATCGGGAGTCTTAATTTGGCATCGTTTGCCGAAGAGCACGCTGAAAAAATCCAATCTGACGGAAATGTATGGGAATTTGGTTATCGCGATGCGGATGACCGCCTCCAAGTAAGTCTAGGTGTAAAGGGCATGCTGTATGTCGAACTGTCCGTTGACGGTGCGAACACTGACCTACACTCTGCTAATGCTACCATTATTGAAAGTCCAACCTGGCGGCTCATTTGGGCATTATCCACCTTAAAGGACCAACAGGACAGAGTTCTCATTCCACATTTCTATGATGATGTGATAGAACCGACGGAAGAAGAGATGAAAGCACTTGCTCATTATCGATATGACGAAAGAGCAAATAAAGAGTATCTAGGAATCTCAAAATTTGTGAATAACGTAACAGGCATGGAGTTAAAAAGAAAACATTTATTTGAACCAACCTGCAATATTTGTGGAATTAGCTCAGGTTATACAGGGGAAGGCTCAAAAACGGTTCTGCCTAGCAAAGCCTTTGCAAAACTAGATTTCCGGTTAGTGCCCGGCCAAGACCCACATAAAATTCTACAACATTTACGGAAACATCTTGATGATCAAGGGTTTCAGGATATTGAAATTAAACATATGTCGTCGGAATTTGCGGCAAGAACGCATCCTAATGAACTACTAGCACAAGCGGTTATTGAAACCATTACCGAAAACACCGAACTACCGCCTAATATCGTCCCGAATACACCTGGAACGGGTCCTATGTACGATTTATGCCAGCGATACGGTATTCCATCTGTTTCTTTCGGGGTTGGTCACTTCGCCTCCAATAATCATGCACCAAATGAAAATATTAGATTAGAAGACTTCTATGAACATATCGAACTAGTCACCGATGTAATCGAACGGTTTGCTCAGAAATTAGAAAGCAAAGGGGGAAATGAAGAATGAGAGTTACTCAATTTGATACCTTTGCCAATGTGAAAGCGAAATACCCGGCTATTTCTGAAGCGATTACTAGAAATTTCGAGGAAATGGTATCGATTCGTCGCGATTTTCGCCAACATCCGGAATTGGCATTTGAAGAGAAACGAACCTCATCTATTGTTGCCAACTACCTGCGCCAGTGGGGCTATGAGGTCCAGGAGCATGTAGGAGGTACAGGAGTTGTAGGAATTTTAAAAGGAAAACAACCCGGCAAAGTGATTGGTCTTCGTGCCGATATGGACGCCTTACCAATGCCTGATGAAATTTCTACATCGTATAAAAGCATGAATGATGGGATTGCCCATACCTGTGGTCACGATGTCCATACTGCCAATCTATTAGGCGTTGCCAAAGTTTTTAGTGAAATTGGTTTAGAAAAAGGGACTTTAAAGCTGATTTTTCAGCCAGCTGAAGAAATTGGCCAAGGTGCGAAAGCAATGATTGATGATGGGGTACTCGAAAATCCGAAAGTTGATTTTATGGCGGGCTTGCATGTCGCCCCTACATTAAACGTCGGGGAATTTTCCTTAACGGATGCAGAATATAGCTGTGGGGCGGTTGACATTTTCGAACTAGTGGTCGAAGGAAAAGGTGGACATGCTGCTCACCCCCATTTGGCTGTAGATGCAGTGATGATTTCGGCGCAAATTCTTGTCGCCCTTCAACAGATTGCCAGTCGGCAAGTGGATCCGCTAAAGCCAGTTGTTCTCAGTGTCGGCCAAATTCATGGCGGGACTAAAGGGACCATCCTCCCAAACACGGTAACGATGAATGGGACGGTTCGTACATTAGACCCAAGTGTTCGTGATCAAGTGCCGTTATCGATGGAAAAAATCGCCACGAAAATTGCAGAAGCATACGGTGGAAAAGCCCGTCTGGACTATCAAAGAGTAACTCCATCGATAAAAATGGATGAAACGTCGAGGGCGGTCATTAGTGAGTTGATTGTGGATTTATTCGGAAAAGACTCATTTAAGTGGGTAAACCCATCGATGGGTGGAGAAGATTTTGCTTATTTCTCCGAGCTTGTGCCATCGGTATTTTTCCGGTTGGGCACGAAATCTAGTGAAGAGACAGCTTATGGTAATCATCATCCTAAATTTAATGTAGATGAACAAGCCATGCAATATGGGATGACCGTGTTCAGTGTGTTAGTCCAAAAAATTTTATATAAAGAAGAGGGCGAAGGGAAATGAAAAAGACGTGGATGAGTGTAATCATCATTTTAGCATTAGTATTATCCGCATGTAGTGGTAAAAGCGGCAAATCCTCCCAAACAGCGGGAGAACCAGTTGAGAAAAGTGATTCGAAAACATTAGTGATTGCCAATGGTACAGATATGGTTACTTTCGATATTCATGACCATAATACAACGAGTTCTGAAGCGATTCATGTGAACATGTTCAATTATTTAGTAAGAAATACTCCAGACGGAATCGTTGGAGATTTAGCAGAGAGCTTTGAAAATGTCGATGACTTAACTTGGTCGTTTAAATTAAAGGAAGGAGTCACCTTCCATAATGGAGATTCACTGACAGCAGAAGATGTGAAATTTACGTTAGAACGTGTTGCAAAGGATGATAGCCTTCTTGAACACGGAAGCTATAAACAAATTAAAGAAGTAGTTGTAAAAAGTGATTTGGAGTTTGATATTGTCACTTATAATCCAGAGCCAGCCTTTTTAAACCGTTTATCTCGTCTTGGCTCTAGTATTCTACCAAAAAAATATATCGAAACCGAAGGCTGGGACGTTTTCTTAGAGAATCCAATTGGGTCAGGTCCATATAAGTTTAAAGAGTGGAAGAAAGATGATCGTGTTGTCCTTGTTAAAAATGAAAACTACTTCGGTGATGAACCGAAATGGGAAGAAGTTGTTTTCCGCAGCATTCCTGAGGATTCAACCCGTGTATCTGAATTGTTAACAGGTGGAGTAGATGTGGCGGTTAATATCCCGCCAACGGATATTGATCGTATCAACAACACGGAAGGTGTTTCAGTTATTAAAGGGGATTCTCAACGGGTTTTAATGCTAGTTGCGCGTACAAAAGGGGAAGGTCCAACGGCTGATCCGCGTATTCGTGAAGCGATTGATTTAGCAATTGATAAACAAGCGATTGTTGATTCCTTATTAGGTGGCGCAGGAACGGTAACGAGAACCCGTGTCACACCAGGAAACACAGGTGCGAATGAAAGCTTATATGGTGTATCGCTTTATGACCAGGAACGTGCCCGCGAGTTAATTGCCGAAGCAGGCTATTCAGATGGCTTAACCTTAAAAATGTCTTCTCCGAATGGCAGATATTTAAAGGATAAAGAATCAGCGGAATTAATGGTTGCGATGCTAGCTGAAGTCGGAATTACCGTAGAGCTTGAACTTTTGGAATGGAGTTCATTCGTATCGAAGTATTCTGAAAAGTCATTTGGCGATTTATTCTACATTGCTTATGGAAATTCCATGTTCGATGCTTCGTTAGCTCTTGACCGTCTAAAATTTGAGACAGCAAAGGGAGAAACAGATTACGACAATCCTGAAACAGAAGCGTTGTTAGTGGCAGCTGAATCCAATATGAATCTAGAAGAACGGGTAGAGCAGTATCAAAAAGCACAGGAATTGATTGCTGAAGATCGCCCGCAAATCTACCTATACCAAGTTGGTTCTATCTATGGAGTGAATGATCGAATCAACTTCAGCCCACGCCTAGATGAAATGTTCTATGTAGATGAAATTACGTTGAAATAAAAGAAGGGGGGACATCCCCCTTTTTTGTTTAAGGTTGTGTTAAGGAATAATGTTGTTTTAAGCACCTGTAGCGGAAATCAACAGACTTCTTTAATACAGCCTTGTTTAAAAAGGAGGCGAAAACACTTGAAATACCTGTTTCAAAATTTAGTAAAAACCATTCCTGTTTTAATTCTGATCTCATTTATTGTATTCTTTTTAGTTCGTGTAACGGGTGATCCTGTGTCCTTGATGCTTCCAGAAACAGCAACCGATGAGGAAAGAGAGTCGTTGCGCGAAGCATTAGGTTTTAATGATCCTTTATATATCCAATATTTTACTTACATGAGTGATGTAGTTCGAGGCGATTTTGGTAAATCTTTACGCTATAACACGGACGCCTTGAGTTTGATTTTGGAACGACTGCCAGCCACCTTAGAACTTGCGGTAGCCTCGATGATTGTCGCCATCCTGATTGCTATTCCATTAGGAATTTTATCGGCGATGAAACGAAACTCTTTTCTCGATTTATTTATTACCGGAGGGGCGGTATTAGGAAAAGCAATGCCAAGCTTTTGGCTAGGAATCATGTTGATTCTATTGCTGTCAGTCGTGTTTCAAATCTTCCCTGTTTCCGGTAGAGGGACGGTCCTGCATTTGGTCCTGCCAGCCATTACTCTAGGTACAGGAATCGCTGCAGAGATGACAAGGCTGATTCGCTCCAGTATGCTCGAAATTCTCGGGCAGGATTTTGTTCGAACAGCCCGAAGCAAAGGTTTGAAGGAAGCCGTGGTGGTCAACGTCCACGCCTTTCGCAATGCCTTAATCCCGGTGGTTACAATTATGGCTCTTCAAACCTCCACACTCATTGGTGGAACCTTGATTACTGAAACAGTCTTTGCTTGGCCGGGCTTAGGTCAATTGCTTGTTCAAGCCGTAAACTTGCGTGATATGTCAGTTGTTCAGGCAGCCACGTTTTTAATCGCCGTTTTTGTTATCTTTAGCAACTTGCTAGCGGATCTGTTCTATCGCTTACTAGATCCGCGGATAAAATACGATTAAGGAGGTAAAACAGGATGAATATTGTGGTGGAGGAAAAAGTTGCCCCGAACCCCCATACGGTAAAAAAGCGTGCCAAAAAGCAGGCGATGCGTTTATTAAAGAGTAAAACGGGGATGGTTGGCGCTATCATCGTCCTATTGGTTACTATTATGGCTATATTTGCTCCTATTTTAGCGCCATATGATCCGGCTAAAACCAATGTTGTCTCCCGGTTACTCCCTCCTTTTTGGATGGAAGGCGGCTCAGCCCAGCATGTATTAGGAACCGATAATTTAGGCCGTGATATTTTAAGCCGAATCATCCATGGATCACGGATTTCCTTAGTGGTCGGGATAGCTGCCGTAATTGTTGCGGGAGCCATTGGCATGGTTCTTGGGTTAATAGCAGGTTATTATGGGAAAATTTTTGATTTTATCATCATGAGAACGGTCGATTCGATTCTAGCAATCCCGACGATTCTCTTTATGCTCATTATGCTAGCGGTTTTCGGCCCTAGTATTCCAACATTAATCCTCGTTTTAGGATGTACATCATGGGTTACCTATGCGAGGATGGTCCGCAGTGAAACGTTGAGCGTGAAGGAACGGGATTATGTTCGGTCTGCAAAGGCCATCGGGGCAAAAAACTTTCGCATTATTACAAAATATATTTTACCAAACGTCATTTCGTCCTTTATTGTCATTGCCACGTTAAATGTGGCAACGGTCATTATTTTAGAAGCAAGTTTAAGCTTTTTAGGGTTAGGGATTCAGCCTCCGGACGTTTCTTGGGGATTGATGTTAAGTGACGGCCGTCAATATATCGCGACAAGCTGGTGGGTTGCCACCTTTCCAGGATTAGCGATTACCATTACCGTTTTAGGTGTCATTTTCCTAGGTGACTGGCTGCGCGATGAATTAGATCCAAAGATGAAGGGGTGAGCGTATGACGACAAAAATTATGGAGGCACGCGATTTAAAAGTTCGCTTTAAAACGGAAGATGGCTATATCTCAACCGTTAATGGCGTAAGCTTTTCCATTACGGAAGGGGAAACACTTGCGATTGTCGGAGAATCCGGGAGCGGAAAGAGCGTGACGTCATTGGCGCTCATGGGCATTCTCCCGGCAAACGGTGAAGTATTCGACGGTGAATTGTTTTTTAAAGATAAAAATTTACGAAAGCTATCGAAAAAAGAATACAGAGGTTTAAGAGGAAAAGAAATTTCAATGATTTTCCAAGAGCCGATGACGGCGTTAAATCCCGTCTTTACCATTGGTTTTCAATTACGGGAAACGATTATGCAACATTTTAACATAACCAAACCTGACGCCCATCTCCGTGGAATTGAAATGCTGAAATTAGTTGGCATACCTGATGCGGAAAAAGTTATGTCGCGTTTCCCACATCAATTGTCAGGCGGCATGAGGCAACGGGTGATGATTGCGATGGCTCTATCCTGCGAGCCGAGCCTTATCATTGCCGATGAACCGACCACAGCTCTAGATGTAACGATTCAGGCACAAATCCTAACGCTGATGCGAAAATTAAAGGAAGGTTCCAATACTAGCATTATGTTTATCACCCATGACTTAGGGGTAGTAGCCGAGCTGGCCGATCGCGTCATTGTCATGTATGCGGGGGAAGTCGTAGAGGAGGCGCCGGTCCACGAGCTCTTCGAAAAACCGCTCCATCCGTACACACAAGGATTAATGGCGTCGATTCCGAAAATCCATGATGTCGTCGATGAACTATATTCGATTGAAGGAACAGTACCGAATCCGGCCCATATGCCTACGGGTTGTAAATTCCATCCTAGATGTCCATTGGCGGATGCTGAATGTGTAAAAATTCGTCCCGACCTTAAAGCGATAAATGAAATCCATGCAGTCAGATGTATAAAAGTCTAGGAGGTGAATTCCATGCAGCAAACACCCATACTCGAGATTAAAAATTTAAAAAAGCATTTTGTGATGACAAAAGGTATAATAAAGAAAAAAACGACAAAGGTTCGAGCGGTGGATGGGCTAAACTTTAACGTCTACGAAGGCGAGACCCTTGGAATTGTTGGCGAAAGTGGTTGCGGAAAATCGACGACTGGTCAGCTTATTTTAGGATTACTCGAAGCGTCCGAGGGAAATATATACTTCCAAAATCGTGATATTTCCACAATGTCCCAAGAGGAGCTTCGCAAGGCACGCCGCGATTTGCAGGTTATTTTCCAGGACCCATTTTCATCATTGAATCCAAGGATGACCGTCGAGGAATTGATTGGCGAACCGCTAATCGTTCATGGATTAGCGCGTGGGAAAAAGTTAAAAGAGGAAGTGTCCGAGCTCATCAAATTAGTTGGACTCGGCGAGCACCATTTAAAGCGCTATCCGCATGAATTTAGTGGAGGTCAGCGCCAACGGATTGGCATCGCGCGTGCCTTAGCCTTGAAACCGAAAGTGATCGTTTGTGATGAAGCCGTGTCGGCATTAGACGTCTCCATCCAAGCGCAAATATTAAATTTATTAAAGAAATTACAGCGTGAATTGGGACTAACCTATGTGTTTATTGCCCATGGATTGCCAGTAGTTCGTCATATCAGTGACCGGATTGGCGTCATGTATTTAGGAAGAATGGTGGAACTGGCCGATCGTGATGAAATTTTTGAAAGTCCGCTGCATCCTTATACCCAAGCGCTATTAGATTCCGTTCCAATCCCAGATCCGACGCTAAGAAAAGAGCATCAATTAATCGAAGGAGAAATTCCGAATCCGAGCAATCCTCCGAGGGGCTGCCATTTCCACCCGCGCTGTCCTTTTGCATCTGACCTTTGTCGCAGTCAGGACCCGGAATATTGGGAGATGAGACCTAACCACTTTGTGGCATGTCATCATCCTTTACGAACGAATGAGTAAGATGAAGGAGTCATTAAGATGAAGATAAAAATTGGGGCAATTGGCGCTGCCGATTCATTACAAATTATTACAGAGGTGGCAGAAGCGGATCCACGAATCGAGTTGGTCGGCTTTGAATACACGAGCTATGATGAACTATTGACCATCATTGGAAAGAACCGCTATAAGGTTGACCAATGGATCTTTTCTGGCCAAACCCCATATTATTATGCTCTTGATCACGACTTAATCACCCCTGAAGAGGCAAGTTTTCCGCCATTGCATGGAATTAGCTTTCTCGGAACCTATCTTCATGCTATCGAAGATCAAGGGCGGTTTCTGCAAAAACTAAGTTTAGATACGGTTTGTGAGGAAACGCTTCAGCTTGTTTTAGAAGAATTTTCGATTGAAAATATTGCCATCAAATTGAATCCTTATACGTATTACAAGCCGCACGAAGAACTGATTGAATTTCATGTTTCTCATTTTGAAAAAGGCGAAACCGAAGTTGCCCTAACTTGCTTACTATCGGTCTATCTGGCTCTAAAGGAAAAAGGAATTCCGTGTTATCGGTTAGTACCGTCGAAGTTAGCGGTTAAGACGGTGCTTAACCTACTAGTAAGCCGTGCCAATACACAAGCCTATGAAAAATCCAAGGTAGCCATTTTAGGGATTGAAGTCTGTGAACAAAATCAAGGTAATACCTTTTATGAAAATCATAAAAGGCGCCTGGAATTGGAACTGGAGCTAGTGGAGCTGGCTAAAAGATGTAATGGCACCATAGTAGAGGAAAAAAATGGTCGCTATTACATTTACACGACCTATGGTGATTTTGAATTATTATTAGGAAATCAGGAACTAGTTCAGCTGATTCGCGGCATTGAAGTCTCCTCGGAACTGCGGATCAATGTCGGCATCGGTTCCGGATATACGGTAATGGAGGCAAAAAATCATTCCAATATGGCCTGCGAACAAGGGAAGCTGCACCAAGGTTCGCAAATTTTGTATGTAAACGAGCAAAAGAAATTAATCGACTACTCCGTCGGAGAAGACTCGATGGAATACCGAAACCTACCGGAGTTTTGGCGAGAGGTATTAGAGGAGAACGATTACGCCTCTTATATCCCAGCTAAAATATACAACTACGTCCAATTAAAACGGATTGGCCCATTCGGCAGCGAGCTCATTACCAACTTGTTGAAAAACACCGACCGAAATACAAGGCGTATTTTAACCGACTTGGAAAAAATGGGCCTAGTGGAAGTAATCGGTGAAGAAGCCTCCGGTAAACGCGGCCGCCCTAAGAAAATTTATCAAATCGTTGCAAATCGACATTAAAAGGATAATTTTCCGGTTATTTTGGTATAGAGATTGCCTCTCTATACCATTTTTTGCTTAAAATCGTATCATTTTAGTATAGAGACGATGACTGGCATTATCCTTTGACAGTTTGGTTGGGTGGTTAGGGCGTGGACAATACAAAAAATGAAGAAATTTCATAAAAACTGTTGAGGAAAGCGTTTCGAGTGACTATAAATACTAAAAATTGCGTTTTTGATCGTAAAATGAAGGATAATTTGTTGTTTTTGGGTTGGGTTAGTAAAGGATCAGCTATATTTTACGAAAAATCATGAAAACGAAAAATTTTTATGTCCAACTTTTGTAAGATATGCCCAACTTTTGTACACTTATTTCCAACTTTTGAAATATATGCCCAACTTTTGAGCACTTATTTCCAACTTTTAAAATAAATGCCCAACTTCTTTGACATATGCCCAACTTTCACCATATATGCCCAACTTTTTCCTCTAAGTAGGAGTTTATCTTCCTCAGGCAAAAAATTAAGCAGGGGAATTTTTTGCCTTGTCCCTTTGCTCGAAATTTTTTATACAGTGAGATATAGTATATAAGGAAAACATACAAAGTTAGGGGCAATCAGGATGGATATGACTAATAACGATATACTAGTACGTTTACGATATGCATTAGATTTGAAAAACACCGAAATGGTCGATATTTTTAAGCTTGGCGGCTACGAAGTCAGCTTAGATGAAGTGTTAAAAATGCTAGTCAAATCGAAAGAGAGCAGCGACCTTCCCGAGGATGAAGAAGAAGAAAACTACATAAAATGCAATCATTTCATGCTGGAATCGTTTTTAAATGGCTTGATTACTTTTAAAAGAGGCAAGCAAGAAGCGAAGCCAGGCCAGGATGATAAACCGGCAATGACCTTAACGGATAATCGACATGTAAATAATGTCTTGCTAAAGAAAGTGAAGATTGCACTAGCGTTGACTAGCGAGGACATGCTTGATATTTTCCAAATGGCCGGAATCCACGTCACCAAAGGAGAGCTTGGTGCCTTGCTTCGAAAAGAAGGCCATAAAAACTATATGGAGTGCGGCGATAAATTCGCTCGAAACTTCTTGAAGGGCTTAGCGCTGAAATATCGGGGATAGTTGCCAGATACAAAAAATAGTCACTAAAGCTAGGTGACTATTTTTTTATTGCACAAAAAACACATTGACGAACATGTGTTCTTCGTTTTATAATCCAATTATGGGTAATAATGGTTCTGGTTGCGGATTACTCAAATTTTAGAAGTGGACAAAGGAGATGTTTCATGATGACATTGCGTATGTCACCGTATTTAGTGATGAATGGAAATGCAAAAGAAGCGGTTTTATTTTATGAAAAAGCTTTAGGTGCCCAAGTTTTATTTAGTCAAACGTTTGGAGAAATGCCGGAAAATCCCGAGTATCCTCTACCTGAAGAGGCTAAAGAACTTGTATCACACGCAATGTTAAAAGTCGGCGAAACAGACCTTATGTTTTCCGATAATTTCCCAGGTCAATCTAGCCAAAGTGGTGATCAAGTGACCATCTGTATCTCATCCAATGATGTTGAAAAATCAACACAAATTTTCGAAGCATTGAAAGATGGCGGTCAGGTGAAAATGCCACTACAAGAAACATTCTTTAGCCCAGCATACGCTGTTGTAACCGACAAATTTGGTGTAACCTTCCAAATTTATACCGAGGGACAACAATCATAATATCGAAGTGTTTGCCGCTATTGAATCATTTTGATAGCGGCTTGTTGTGTTTTTAGCATGATTATTATTTTAAGTAGACCCCCGCCAGATGTCATGCATAGGATGATAAGGAAATAGAACCAAGAGAGGGGAAAACGTATGTACCATAAACCATCATCCTACCCATACCAATGGCATCAGCCACCTCAGCAAAATTATCACCATTTAAATTCCTATTATTATCCAACACCATCCTGGAATGATCAAAGAACTCAGCCTTATGCCTTTAGTCGAGTCACTGATTTTGGACCAAATCCATTTGTCATCAATATTGATGTGGCAACGAAGCAAAACAACTATTTTCGAACCGCTTTATGGACTGGAAAACACTTACAGATTACCTTGATGAGCATCAATGTTGGTGAAAGCATCGGTCTTGAAGTTCATCCAACGACTGACCAATTCCTCCGCATTGAACAGGGCCAAGGGCTAGTCCAAATGGGCAGAAGTAAGGACCGATTAGATATACAAGCTAGGGTCAAAGCTGACAGTATAATCGTCGTACCTGCAGGAGTCTGGCATAATGTGACAAATACAGGCAACGAACCGTTAAAACTCTACTCAATCTATGCACCACCGCAGCACCCTCATGGAACCATTCATGAAACCAAAGCAATTGCCATGAAAGCGGAAGGAGAACACCAGGACTAGAAAGTTATTTAAGACAAAGGGGCATCATTGTCCCCGTATATACATGGTTGACCCAAACTTCCATCTAACATCCAAAGTTAGGTGTTTTTTTTTATGTTATAAAATTCTATTAAAATATAATTTTCAGAAACTATATTGACATAAGATAAAACGAGTATTATATTTATGAAATGAAATTAATATTTATACAAACAGAAGAACAAGAAACGTATATAGGGGGATTTTATTCGTGAAGAAATGGTTAATGATGTTTTGCTCCATTCTATTAGTCTTTGCTCTAACTGCTTGTGGGAAAGAGGAATCAACCACAACAGCCAAAAAGTCGTCTGAACCATTAAAAGTGACCTTACCAACATGGACAGGCTATGGTCCGTTATTTTTAGCAAAAGAAAAAGGGTTTTTCAAGGAAAATGGCATTGATGTCGAATTATCCATTGTCGAAGGATTGGGTGAACGCAAACAAGCATTAGCAAGTGGCAAAATCGATGGTATGGCAACAGCGCTTGATGTTCAAGTGACATTAGCTGCAGCGGATATCCCGGTCAAAGTGGTCTGGCTGTTGGATGATTCGTTTGGCGGGGACGGAATTCTTGTCAAAAATGGTATCAACGATGTAAAAGACTTAAAAGGTAAGACAATGGCTTTTGAAGTGGGGTCCACTAGTCATATGCTTGCAATCACGGCCCTAAACCAAGGAGGCTTAACGGAAAAAGACGTTGAAGTGATCCCAATGTCTGCGGGGGATGCAGGTGCGGCGTTTGCTGCAGGTAAAGTTGACGCGGCTGTCACTTGGGAGCCTTGGTTATCAAAAGGGGCTGAAGCGAACGGCAAAGTGTTACTGACAACGAAAGATTTACCTGGAATTATTGTTGATACGGTCGCCTTTAAAGAGGATGTTATTAAAAATCGCCCAGAGGATATCAAAGCATTTGTTAAAGCGATGGGCGAAGCAATGGACTTTTGGAAAAACAACAAAGAAGAAGCCGATGAAATCATGGCAAAAGGTCTAAAAATTGATGTAAACGAATTTGTGGCAACGGAAGAAGGTCTGAAGTTTTATACGATAGAAGATAACAAGCAATTATTCGGAACAGAAAGCAATAAGGGTACGGTTTACCAAGCAACTGAAAATGCTATTCAGTTTTACAAAGAGCAAAAGATCATTACCAAGGATCTAAAAGCAAAGGATGTTATTCATCTAAGCTTCGAGTAATAAGCTGCGGTTTCTAACTACTAAATAGAGCCTAACCTATGAGTCTTTCATAAGTTAGGCTCTTTTAAAAGATTGGATGAGTGGAATGCTAGCAAAATTATTGACACCTAACAAAGAAATTTCCAAGAAACTTTATACCTCGGCAGGCTTGATTACCTTTTTGATTTTTATAGCGATTTGGTCGCTACTAAGCTACGGCGGAATCGTCAATCCGTTGTTTTTACCAACACCAACGGCCGTTTTAAAAACCGCGGTCGACCAATTATTCCATGGTGAGCTTCTTTCGGATATTGGCATTAGTTTTACAAGAGTATTGGTTGGCTTTCTTGTCGCTGCTGCAATCGGTATCCCATTAGGTATTTTGATGGGTTCATTAAAACTAATCGAAGGGGCGTTTGAGCCAATCATTGGCTTCATCCGTTACATGCCGGCATCTGCGTTTATTCCCTTATTAATTCTCTGGATAGGACTCGGCGAAGCGGAAAAAATGAGCGTTATTTTCCTGGGGACCTTCTTCCAGCTTACCCTTATGATTATGGATGTGACGAAAAACGTCCAAAATGAGCTCGTTGAAGTATCGTACACATTAGGCGCGAATAGACTTCAAGTTTTTACAAAAGTGATCTTACCAGCATCCCTGCCGGGTATTGTTGATACGTTGCGCATCACCTTTGGTTGGGCGTGGACGTATTTAGTTGTTGCTGAAATTGTCGGGGCTTCCAAAGGTTTAGGTTATATGATCATGCAAGCGTCACGCTTTTTGCAGCCTGATAAAATCATTGTCGGGATCATTACGATTGGTCTACTCGGACTGTTCACCGACATTATTTTTAAAGCAATTTACCGCGCTTCGTTTTCATGGATGAGAAAGGATGGACGTTAAGATGGCGACACCGAAATTAGAAATTAAAGATGTTGGTAAAGTTTTCAAAACAAAAAGCGGTGAAACGACTGCCCTCGAAAAAACATCCTTTTCCATTAATGAAGGAGAGTTTGTTACAATTTTAGGTCCATCAGGCTGTGGAAAATCAACCGTTCTCCGAATTGTTGCAGGGCTAGAAGAAGCAACATCCGGCCAAGTGTTGCTAGATGGAGAAGTTGTTAAGGGGCCAGGGCCGGATCGTGGCATGGTGTTTCAATCCTATACCCTTTATCCGTGGCTGACCGTCAAGGAAAACATTACGTTTGGATTAAAATTAAAAGGGTCAACAGCGAAAGAAAGAGACGATGTAGCGCGTCATTACCTCCAGTTAATCGGTTTGGAAGGTTTCGAAAACCATCACCCGATTCAATTATCAGGTGGAATGAAACAAAGGGTGGCCATCGCTCGCGCCTTAGCCAACGATCCGAAAATCCTGTTAATGGATGAACCGTTTGGTGCACTAGACGCGCAAACAAGAAACATTATGCAGGAAGTGCTGTTAAAGGCTTGGGAGGAGTCGAAAAAGACGATTCTTTTTATCACACATGATGTCGATGAATCGATTTTCTTAGCTGATTCCGTTTATGTGATGACGGCCAGACCAGGACGTTTAAAGAAAAAAATTCCGATTGCCTTGGAACGACCAAGAGATTTTAGTGTCAAAGGGACAGTGGAATTTGCTAAGTACAAAGAGGAATTGTTATCGTTAATCCGAGATGAAAGTTTAAAATCGATCTAAATGAAAGGGACGTTGTGAATGAAGGTGGAAGCTTATTTTCCTGATCACATAAAAGCAGCTCTAAAGAATGATCCGCCAGGCGCATGGATGCCTAATTTACCAGCTAGTTGCATTCGCTTGAGCTCAGGCTATCCAGATCCATCACTCATTCCATCTGCTGATATAAAGTTGGCAGTAGCGAGGTTATTGGTTGAGGAACAGGATTTACCGCTTCATTATCTTGGAAGTCCTCGTATCGACGAATTGAAGCAGCAGATTTTGTGTAGGATGACTGAGCGAGGAATGGCCGTCACCGATTCCGAACTTATGGTTACCTCTGGTGCTTGCCAAGCCATTGATTTAATCGCGCGAATTTTCTTGGATGATCAAGCGGTTGTCGCCGTTGAAGCCCCAACCTATATGGAAGCTTTAGAAATTTTTCAAAACTACACGAAACAAATCATTAGTATTCCCATTGATGGCGATGGGCTACAGACTGATTTGTTGGAAGCGGTGTTGGCTGAACGAAAACAAGCTGGCCTTGAGTTACCGCGATTTCTTTATACGATTCCAACCTACCAAAATCCAACGGGAACAACTCTGTCAATGGAACGTCGGAAACATTTATTGCAACTAGCAGAGGATTATGATTTCTTCCTATTAGAGGATGACGCCTACGGGGAATTATCATTCGGCGATGGACCGGCTCCAGTCCCATTAAAGGCGCTTGATCAGGCAGGGAGGGTTTTATATGTTGGATCCTTGTCCAAAGTAGTCGCGCCGGGAATGCGGATTGGATGGATAGCGGGTACCGTTGAATATATTTCCGCCTTATCCTGGTTTAAAAAGGATCTTGACCATCCGTTTGCCCAAAGCACCATGGCGACTTATTTAGAGACGGTCAATATGGAAGAAAGGCTTAATTTGTTGAAAAAGATGTATTTCGAGAAGTGCTCAACTTTAGTGCAATCGCTAAAGCAGGTTTTTCCCGAAGATGTTTCGTGGTATGTCCCTGAAGGTGGTTATTTCGTTTGGGTCCGGATTCCAGGAGTGGATACGTCGAAATTATTATCCGATGCTCTGGCAGTAGGAGTTTCCTTTGTACCTGGAAAGTATTTTTTCTATGACCAAACCGAAGGAACCGAATATTTACGGCTATCGTTTAGCTATGCAGACGAGCGGGATATTGTGAAGGGGGTTCAAACTTTGGCGAGGTTAGTTGGGGAACATAGATAGGTAATGAAAGCCTAGTTCTCAACGACAGTTGGGTTTAATAAAAAGTTAGTTTTGTCGTAGAGAGTGACTCTCTACGACAGTTTTGTTAAATAAAAGTTGTTCTAGTAATACTCCGCTTCGAATCAATGCTTCATTATGGCTATTTCATCCCCACAAAAACCTCATACTCACCGACCATGATTTTCTCTGATTGCTGTAAATTTTCAAAGTGAATGGAATTTAGCAATATGCCTTTTTGAACAACCTCATCAAATTTTCGTACGATGGTCAAAAACTCCTCTGCTCCATCGACAAATAATTCTATTCGCTTTTCAACAGGAAGATTTCGCTGTTTACGTAAATCTTGAACCGTCCGAACAAAGTCTCTGACAAGACCCTCATGAACTAACTCCTCAGATAAATGAGTATCTAGAATGACGGTGAAATTTCGATTGGAAGCTTCGGAAAAACCAGCCAATCTTGCAGTCTTTTGAACTAGCACATCTTCACCCGTTAATACTATATCCTCACCATTTGTTAAGCTAAATGTCAGCTTGCCATTTGTTAAAAATAAATTTGTCTCTTCTAAAGTGACCCCAAGCATCCGATTGTTTACTTCTTTCACCAGATTCCCCAACCGCGGACCAGCAACCTTGAAGTTTAATTTCAATTGATGCTCGATAAATTCATTCGAAGAATCCGCCCATTCCAACTCTTTGATATTGAGTTCGTCTTTCATAACATCTTCAAAGGAAGCAAGAGCTCCCGCGGCCAGCCCGTTTGAAATGACGATCATTTTAGCAAGCGGCTGTTTAGTCTTCAGTTGCTTGGCATGGCGGATGCTACGTCCCAACTCGACAATTTCTAAAACGGCTCCCATTTGTTCCTCAAGCTCAATCTGAACCCACTCTTCATTCGCTTTTGGATAATCGGCCAAATGAACACTTTCACCCGTTAAGGAATAATAGATTTCTTCCGTCGTAAATGGAATAAACGGGGCGAGCAATTTACAAGTATCTAGCAGCAAACGATAAAGGGTTTGGAAAGCTGCCAGCTTATCCGCGGACATTCCCTCACTCCAGAATCGATGCCGATTTCGCCGGATATACCAATTGCTTACTTCATCCACGAGACTACCAGCCAATCTGGCCGCGTTGGTGAGTTGATACTGATCCATTTCTTGTTTCATTTGGCCAGTAACCGTCGCCAATCTCGAAAGGATCCATCGATCCATTACCGAAAATTCATCAGAGTTGTGTGTACGAGGGTCAAATGAATCAATTCCTGCGTAAAGTTGGTAAAAGCTAAACACACTTGACAAAGTATCAACGATTTTTGATTTGGCTTCCTGCACGTTCCGTTTCGAAAATCGCTTTTGGTTCCAGGGAGCACTGTCTTCTACTAGCGCCCAGCGTAAGGCATCAGCTCCATAGACTCTCATCAACTCAACAGGGTCTAACGCATTTCCTTTACTTTTCGACATTTTCTGTCCATGTTCGTCTAAAACATGTCCGGTTGCTAAGACATTTTTATAAGGAGCTTTACCGGTATAAAGCAAAGAAACCGCAAGCAGGGAGTAAAACCATCCCCTTGTTTGATCGATTCCCTCTACGACGACATCTGCAGGAAATTGTTGCTCAAAAAGCTCGCCATTTTCGAACGGAGTATGGTACTGGGCGAAAGGCATTGAACCACTATCGAACCAAACATCGATGACTTCAGATGTTCGGTGCATCGTGCCGCCGCAAGCAGAACACTCGAACGTCAGCTGGTCAACATATGGTTTATGGAGCTCGACCGTTTCGAATGGCTCCTTTGCATTCCGCCGCAGCTCATCGATACTTTTTGGCGACGCTTCTTTTTTACAAGAATGACAAACCCACACATTTAACGGCGTACCCCAATAGCGATTGCGGCTGATATTCCAATCGACAAGCCCCTCAAGGAAATGGCCGAAGCGACCATTTTTAATATGGTCAGGATACCAGTTGACCTCTTGGTTCTTCGCGATAAATTCATCCTTAATTGCCGTCGTCTTGATGAACCAGCTATCCGTCGCGTAATAAAGTAATGGAGTGTCACAGCGCCAGCAATGCGGATAAGAATGTTCGTATTTTTCTTTATGAAAAAGTAGCCCTTTTTCATGGAGTAATTTCACGATGGCGACGTCACTTTCCTTAACCGCTTGACCGGCGAGTGGGGTGACCACATCGGTGTATCTTCCTTTTTCATCAACGACATTGACGAAGCTAAGATTGTTTTCGTGAATGACTCGATAATCATCTTCACCGTAAGCGGGAGCGATATGGACGATTCCTGTTCCGCTGTCCTCAGTGACAAAATCGGCCTTAATGATGATGTGACCTTTTTGGACTTTGACAAAACCAAACGGAGGCTCATAGGATAACCCTACTAACGCTTTTCCTTTCACGGTTTCGAGGATTTCATCGTACTCTCTGATGACATCACTAACTCTGGACGCCGCGACAATAAAGACTTCCGCGCCAACTCTAACCCTTGCATAATCCAACGCTTCATGGACCGCAAGCGCGACATTGGCTGGCAGTGTCCATGGGGTCGTTGTCCAGCCCAGTATATACTCATTTTCATTCAGCTTAAATTTCACCGTTGCAGAGAGATCCTTAACATCCTTATATCCTTGGGCAACCTCATGTGAGCTCAAGGATGTTTGGCAACTAGGGCAGTAAGGTGAAACGCGATGCCCTTTATAAAGCCAGCCGTTTTCATGAATCGTCCCTAGAATATGCCAAACCGATTCAATATAATCATTGCTCATCGTCATATACGGTTGATCCATGTCGACCCAGTAACCTAGCTCTTCGGTGAATTCGCGCCACTGCTTTTCATAGGAGAACACGCTCTCCTTGCATTTTTCGATAAAAGCTTCGACACCATAAGCCTCAATTTCTTGCTTACCAGAAATGCCGAGTGCTTTTTCGACGCCTAGTTCCACTGGCAAGCCATGTGTATCCCAACCGGCCTTACGGAGAACCTGTTTTCCCTGCATCGTTTGATAACGGGCAATCACATCCTTAATTGTTCTGCCAAGTGCATGCCCGACATGGGGTAGACCATTGGCAGTTGGCGGTCCCTCATAGAAAACAAAGCTTTCCTTGCCAGCCCGGTTCGTGATGGATTTTTGAAAAATTTGTTCCTGTTTCCAGTATTGTAGTACTTGATTTTCTTTTGTGGATTGATTTAAATTCCCAATGTTGTTCCCTCCTAATGATTGATAAAAAATAAAAAACACCCGTCCCCAAAAAAGGGACGAGTGTATTACCCGCGTTACCACCCAAATTCTGCTGCATAAGCAACAGCACTTCGCCAACGTACTATCATACGCGTTCCTCAATAACGGTGGACAACCGTCAAGACTTACTAGTACGTTTCAGTCTTGCATCTCAGAGATGATGTTTCCGTTTGGTTATCCTCACTGGCTCCCACCATACCCAGCTCGCTAATAGAGTCTTCGCGCAAACGTACTCTTTCTCTTCATAGATTTATTAATTTGGAATAATTTGTTTGTTAATAATAGCACTTTCAGTTAAAAATAACAAGCCGGAAATTGTGGAAATTTTTCGCATGATTCGACAATCGATCTACTATATGAAATCAAATCTGGTGAGGAGTAGAACTGTTTTGCTTATAAAAGGGCAGATTTTTGTTTCCCGGCGAAAAGTGCGCGGGATTTTTAGTTTATTAGGTAAATTTTTCCCTAAAGTTGGTCATTTTGAATACTTAGTTCGGCATTTGGAGTAGACATAATCACTTTACAAAATTATATTTACCTTTTTGAATAGGATATTTACCATTTTTAATTGGATATTTACCTATTTTAGATAGATATTTACCTCAATTACGATTATATTTACCATTTTCACATTTTCGCCATAAATTCGATTAGATTTGGACTAAAAATTGGACTCAAAAGCAATAAAGAGATCTCAAAAAAAATATTTTAAACTCTTTTGAGGAGAAATCAAACTTTTTTGACCAGATATCAAACTTTTTTAGGGATATATCAAACGATTTTCAGGTTATATCAAACTTTTTCACAACTCTGTCACAATTGGGACTATGGGACAAAAAGCGCCACCCTATTTTATGTGATAAAAGGAAGTTGGGCTCCATGAACGAGCCCCATTGACTCAAATGTTGAAATGTATAGATAGTATTATAACAACAATAATATAACCTTAATCGCTAATTTTTTATTGTAAAACAATAAATAAAGTTATAAAATCAGTATAAAGTATATATTAGGGGAGGTTTAAATATGGACATTATGAAAAATATCGCTAACCCACATGAGCTGGAGAGAATGTTTAGAAATGACCCCATGGCTTTTAAAAAGTCATTCTCTCTTGCTTGGGAGCAAAATCCTAACTCTGAGGTTCTAGCTGTTTGGAATGAAAGACTACATTTTAAGGAGACTGTAAATACAGAAAAACCATCCTTACTTAAGAAGGATTTCTTATTTATGGGTATTTTAGCTATTCTAGCCGGGGGATGCACTCGAATCATTTTCCATTTTGTCGAACAGGAAGCAATTGCCCCCATAAACCTTGCTTTCGGGGTACTTCCCTTTATAGCAGCCTTTTTTGTATATAAAAATAAACCTAAAAAAACGGTCATATACACCGTGGCATTGTTGTTCCTAATCTCTGGATTTTATCTTAATATACTGCCATTAAATGATCGTGACAGTACAATCCTTGCGTATTTGCATCTTCCGATATTCTTATGGGGGGTGATAGGGTTTGCTTTTACCGGAAATGAATATACGAGAGGGAGCACAAGATTAGCCTATCTTAAGTTAAATATGGAATTTGGCATACTCTACGCATGCATGGCCGTTAGCGGAATGTTACTATTCTCATTAACCTTGCAGTTATTTCGTTTTGTCGGCTTGGATATAGCAGACTTCTATTTTAGAAATGTCGTTGTATTCGGTGCTGCCTCTCTGGCCATAGTGGCTATTTATCTGGTATCAATGAATCTAAAACTTGCTAAGAATATTACACCATATATTGCGAAAATTTTTAGTCCACTAGTTTTAGTCACATTGTTTGCCTATCTTATTACAGTTATTTGGGTCGGGAAAAATCCATTCTTGGACCGAAATTTCTTGATTGCCTTTAACGGAATACTCATTGGTGTGTTGGCCGTTACTATTTTTTCGATTACCGAAAGGAGCGCTGATGAGAAAAGGAGCATTTCCGATTATATCCATTTTGTCCTCATTGTTCTGGCTTTGATGATTGACAGTGTGGCTTTGTCAGCCATCGTATTCAGACTTTCTTCTTATGGGATTACGCCCAACAGACTTGCTATTCTAGGTGTAAACATACTGATCTGGGCAAATCTAATGAGGATTATGCTCTCCTACATGCGTTTTTTACAAAACAAAACCGGACCTTCGGCGATCCAGGATGCCGTTACAAAGTATTTGCCGGTCTACACACTTTGGGCAGCTTTCGTAACCTTTACTTTTCCATTGATTTTTAAATAGAAAGGCTCTGTTAATGTGATAGAGGAGATATATTAGTATAGTGAAATCTATTCAGATTAATAAATAACCAATTAAATTTCAAAACAGGTGCTATTCAACAAATAGTGCCTGTTTTTTAATTGAAAAGATAGTTCGTTGACTTAATGTCAACAATAATAAAATAGAAATGCATTTTTTTGTCAATTTCATTCCTACATACAGTTTTGATAGTGTTGACAAAAAGTCAACAGTTGTCTATATTTCTAAATAGCATAACCTACTAACTAGCTAGATAAGTATTTTCTTATCTAAGATCATTAATAAAAATAGGCTATGGTTCAGTGAAATAGATATAGTAAATCAAACATCAAGGAAAAACTTTTTTCAAAGCTGGTTTGGGGGGGGGATAGGATGACTCAAAAACGTATAATAAGCTTTGATTATTTATTGGTCATAGCGGTTATTTTTCTATGCCTATTTGGGCTTATCATGGTCTTTAGTGCTAGTTATCCTTTAGCCATGCTCAAAAATCATTCCCCCAGGTTCTTTTTTACAAAGCAAATACAATTTTTGGGGATAGGTTTAGTGCTTTTTTTCTTAACTTCTATGATTCGGCTTCACATTTACGGAAAGCTAAGTGCAATTTTTATCACTCTATCGATTTTTCTTTTAATTGCGGTTTTGATTCCAGGAATAGGAGCGGAACGAAATTATTCGCAAAGATGGCTGCAGATTGGCCCATTCATCGTTCAACCAACAGAGGCCGTTAAGTTAGCCATGACCATTTATTTTGCGTACATATATGCAAAAAAGCAGGAATATATTGAGCATTTTTGGAAGGGTGTTATGCCCCCGCTTCTCATTTTATCTATTGTTTTCTTACTAATTTTAAAACAGCCGGATTTAGGAACAGCGACTATCATTCTATTATCTTGCGGAATCATTTTATTTTGTTCCGGGATACAAAAGATTCATTTATTTTTGTTAGGAAGTATTGCATTAGGAGGAATTGTCTTTTTGGCACTGACTGCTCCTTATCGATTAGAAAGGCTTCTTTCGTTTCATGATCCATTTGCATCTCCTGATGGAAGCGGGTATCAATTAATTAATTCTTATTATGCTTTGTCTACAGGTGGATTATGGGGGAAAGGTTTAGGAAACAGTATTCAGAAGCTTGGTTACCTTCCTGAAGCTCATACTGATTTTATTATGTCTATTATTATTGAGGAGCTAGGAATAATAGGATTATTGATTGTCATTGGTACTTATTTTTTTATCATGTATCGGGGTTTACGTATTGCTTTGAGAGTGAAAGAAGCATTTCCAAAATTACTTGCCATTGGACTTACCTTTCAAATAATGATTCAAGCTGTGTTTAATTTAGGGGCTGTTTGCGGATTACTCCCAATAACAGGAGTGCCCCTGCCGTTTATTAGTTATGGAGGTTCTTCATTAATTATGCTATTAATATCTGCGGGAATTTTAGTTAATGTATCACGTAAACCTATGAGGAAAAGGAATAAAGATGTTGTTTTGAAGTTTAACAAGGTTCCATATTGATAAAAGAAAAGGAACTTTAGTTCTCCCAGTAGGTTATTTAGATGATGGCATTGCTGTACAGCTTGTACTTGGTGGAATTACGAAAAAATTGCAAGGGGAAAAGGAGAGTAATGATAGCAGCTTCGAATAAATATAGAGATGAGGATTTTTAGATGAATGTTAAAACATTTCAAGCAATCAATCACCTAGCAGGAAATCATCCGATATTGGATGCAATAATGATTTTTGTTACACAAAACGCTCTCTTTATTTTTGCTTTCATATTATTATTCATGTGGTTCTTTGGAAATGAAAAATATAAATATACAGTTGTTTATGCCGCTCTCACGGGAGCACTTAGCCTGTTCATTAATTTTCTTATTGGCCAAATTTATTTTGAACCTCGTCCTTTCGTAACCCATCATGTAAATATGTTAATATCTCATGCTGCGGATGCCTCCTTTCCAAGTGACCACACAACAGGGGCGTTTTCATTGGCGTTTGCCATTCTCTTGCGGCATCGAAAAATTGGCTTCATGACAGTATTAATTGCTGCTTTAACAGGTTTTTCACGTATATACGTTGGTCATCATTATCCACTTGATGTTCTCGGGAGTATCCTTGTTGCGCTTTCGGTAAGTCTGATTGTATTTAAGGCATCTCGTCTTCTTAGGTCGATTCCCAATGTCATTATTAATATGTATAACAAAATATTTGGAGTTCCTAAAAATAAACGTTTTGAACAAAAAAATATGGGCAACTTTAAATAAGTAGCCCTTTGAAATTAGGTAATGGGTGTAAAAATGAATTCGGAAAATAATTGGTATAGAAGATTAGATCGTACAATTCTTTTGATATTAATATTGTTTTTTATTTTAAGCTTAGTTTTTATTTATAGCAGTCAGCAAACAGGTCAGTATGGAGCACAAAATTTTGCAATGAAACAAGGAATCAATTATTTAATTGGTTTTTCATTATTAATTTTCGTTGCAAAGCTTGATATAGATCAAATTGAAAAGATCGCTTGGCCTTCCTATATTGCGTTATTTTTTATCATTGTCTTTTTAAAATTTTCACCGGAATCGATCGCTTATCCAATATTAGGGGCTAAAAGGTGGTTTATGATTCCTTATGTTGGCTCCATTCAGCCATCTGAATTTTTTAAAATCGCTTTGATTTTAGTTGTCGCAAGAATCATTTCTAAACATAATAGCGTTCACATTTTTAGAACCATTCGTACAGATATTTTATTAATAGGGAAAATTTTATTAATATCCATTCCGCCATCTTTGTTTGTCTATCAACAGCCAGACACTGGGATGGTTATGTTATATTTTATTGCCATCGGAAGCATGCTGTACTTATCTGGGTTAAATAAAAAGATCATTGCAGCTTTTATCTTTACTTTTATCCTCTTAATTGGATTACTCGTATATTTATATTTCTTTAAGCAAGAGGTAATTTATCAACAATTAATCCCCTTGCTTAAGCCCCATCAACAGGAGCGAATCATTGGCTGGATAGATCCAACGGGAAACGGTGATCAGGCATATCAAGCTATGAAATCTACACTTGCAGTTGGAAGTGGAGGAACGTTTGGAAAGGGATTGCTAGAGGGGAACGTATACATACCCGAAAAGCATACTGATTTTATTTTTGCTACCATTGCTGAAGAGGGAGGATTTTTATTAGCTACTATCGTTGTAACCTTATTCTTCCTGCTCATTTATAGAATGATAGTCATTGGGTTTTCTTCGGAAACGTTATTTGGGACTTATATTTGTGCAGGCGTAGCCTTTAGTCTAACTGCCCAAATATTCCAAAACATCGGCATGGTTATTGGAATTATGCCTGTCAAAGGAATTTCCCTTCCATTTTTAACCTATGGAGGGAGTTCGTTATTTTCTAACATGATAATCATGGGCATTATTTTATCTATCAGAAAGACATTCGGTCAATATATGTTTTCAAAGAATAGTTCTTAGCACGCATATTGGGACAACTTTTTTCTCAAAAATGAAGATCCCAAGAACATTTAGGTAGAAATGGTAGGATTTTTATCATTCCATTTGGGAATGGAGGTTTTTTTATGACAACTAAAGAGACAGAGGATCAACTAACTTTAAAGGTTATTAAATCATTAAAAGAAGGAAAAAAACAAGATTTCCATCAAATATTAGAGGAACTTCAACCCTACGATATTTCCTTGATTTATACAAATTTACCTGAAAAGCATCACACTCGATTCCTTCTTTTTATGAACTCTAATCAAATAGCAGAACTAATACAAGAACTCGATAATGAATATCAACTAGAGGTTCTTACACTGTTAGGAATTGAAAAATCTGGTCAAATAATGGATCTAATGGACAATGATGATTTAGCATCCTTACTACAGGATTTATCGCCTGATAAAATTGAGGAACTTCTTTCAGGCATGAAAAAAGAAGAATCAACCATTGTACAAAACATCATGAATTATCCTCCTGAAACTGCAGGACGATTGATGACAAATCGATTTGTTTGGATTCCACAGAATTATATGGTACGAGAAACGGTAGAAAAATTAAAAACGTTTGCTGAGTTTTCAGAAACATTGAATTACTTATACGTCATTGATCATGATAAAAGTCTAGTCGGTGTAGTATCCTACAGAGATTTAATTTTGGCTGACGAACATGAAAAAATACATGACATTATGTATAGCAGAGTGATTTCAGTTTCTGCGGACACAGACCAAGAAGAAGTAGCTCGATTAATTGAGCGTTACGATTTTGTATCCATCCCGGTTGTCGAAAACAACATTCTGGTGGGGATTGTGACAGTAGATGATATTATTGATGTCGTTATTAAGGAAGCAACGGAAGACATTGAAAAGCTTTCTGCGTCAGGTAAAGCAATCGATTTTGATACGAGCGCCATTGTGGCAGCTTATCGTAGGCTTCCTTGGTTAATTTTACTACTTTTTATAGGTGTAGTTTCAGGAACAATTATTAGTCAGTTTGAGGAAACTTTGTCAAAAGTAGTGGCACTTGCCTTTTTTATGCCCATGATTGCAGGAATGACAGGGAATACTGGAACACAATCTTTAGCTGTCGTTGTTAGAGGGCTGATTACACGTGATGTTGGCAAAAAAGTCGTATTCCGATTAATAATTCGTGAATTTAAAGTAGGTTTAATCATTGGAATTGCTTGTGGAATTTTAATTTCAATCATTGCCTTTGTATGGCAGGGGAATCCTATACTGGGTTTAGTAGTAGGTAGTTCGTTGATTCTAACTTTGATTATAGGGACTCTAGCTGGTACTGTTATCCCTTTAATCTTATATCGGTTTAAAATAGACCCAGCAGTTGCGTCGGGTCCATTAATTACAACGTTAAACGATATACTTTCACTTCTAATTTATTTTGGAATGGCGACCCTATTTATTTCTTATTTAACGTGATTCATTTTTGGATAAATGAAGCTTCTTTATAGATCCGATTAGGACACGGTCTTCGCATTCCAGCTGACAATACCACCAGACAAAAAGTTATGATTAATGAGTTGAAAGAAATAAAATCCAATTATATATGTAAAGCATAGTGATTGTTCAACCAGAACAGTCGCTTTTTTGTGTATTGCGAAATGTTAGCAAACAAAAAATTGAATAATTATGGTAAAATTAGGATTTGAGTAGCGGTTTTATGCTGAAAAAAACAAGCTCTGATATACCTAAAAGGGTGATGATTATGTATAAAGTTTTAATTGTTGAAGATGATCATAAGATGAGAAATTTAATGGGGCAATACTTGGCAAAATGGAATTTTGAAACCATTCTAGTAGAAGAATTTGAGAATATTGATGGGCATATGCTAAAGGAACAACCCCATCTTATTCTTCTAGATATTAACTTACCAGGATATGATGGATTTTATTGGTGTAGTAAGTTACGTCAGCTATCAGACATACCCATCATTTTTATTTCATCACGCTCGCAAAGTATGGATATCGTCATGGCTATGAACATGGGTGGGGATGACTATATTCAAAAGCCTTTTTCTCTTGAAGTGTTGGTCGCCAAAATAAACGCCGTCCTACGCCGGTCTAATGCCACGCCAAATAAGGAAAATGATCTACTTTCGATCGGTGAACTAACTCTTAATCTGCAAAACTCCTTTGTTTCGTATCAAGGAAAAGAAGCTTCCCTTACGAAGAATGAATTCCAAATCTTGTACCTGCTGATGAAAAGGGCAGGGCAAATTATCTCGCGGGATGATCTCATGAGAGCATTGTGGCAAAATGAGCAATTTATCGATGATAATACTCTCACTGTTAATGTAACGAGGCTGCGGAAAAAGCTTGAGGCTCTGGGTGTAGAACATGCCATTATGACTAAAAAAAGACAAGGATACCTTTTACAATGAAATGGAAACATTATCTCTTTGATCAGCCTTTCCTACTTCTTACTTTTTTCGTTTCCATGGCGATCACATCCATCATCATTCTCCTTGACCCAAACATAAACATTCACATTAGCAATCTTTTCTATTTATTGCTGATATTAGCCTTGCTGTTTTTCCTTTTTTTACTTGTGGATTACCTAAGAAAAAAGGGATTTTATCAGGAATTAAAGGAGAAAACAGAAGTGGGAGGAACGTTGGATTTCGATACCATTCATAGGTATGATGAGAAATTCACCATTCAACTATTAAAAAATCAGAAAGAGCAATACGAACAGCAACTTTTACGATTAAAAAATGAGCAAAAAGAATGGTATGAGTATATGACCTCTTGGGTTCATGAAATCAAAACACCGATATCCGTGAGCCATATGATATACGAAACGGAACAGAGTTTAGATAGCTTAGAGGAGGAAATGGGGAAGATCGAGCATTTAGTCGATCAGGCTCTTTATTACACAAGAACGAGTCATTTCAGTAAGGATTATTTTATCCAGGAAATGAATGTGGAACAACTGATCAAGGAAGCCATAAAGGGGAATCACAAGTTATTCCTATCGAAAAAGATAAAGCTTCAATTAGATCTAACAGAACTAGAAGTCTTAACTGATAAAAAAGCACTTCTGTTTATTATGAACCAGTTCCTATCAAATGCATTAAAGTACACGCCTGTTGGCGGCGAAATTTCCATCCGGATTCAGGAAAATGAACGAAAAATCATCATCCGTGATAATGGGATGGGAATACCTGCGGAGGATTTGCCGCGAATTTTTGAAAAAGGCTTTACCGGAAAAAATGGTCGGCATATCGCTGCGTCAACTGGTTTGGGATTATATCTTGCTAAAAAAACAGCTGATAAAATAGGGCACCAACTGTCCCTTTATTCAAAAGAAGGGAGCCATACCGAGGCCATCGTCCAATTTTCCAAAAACGTTGATTTTTTGCGTGATGAATTTAATCATTTTAGCGAGGAAAGGACGTGAGTAAGTGCTCACGTCCCTTCTTAATCATAGTTCACTATCGTATTGTATTTTTTTACTGCCATCAGGTAATAGCCGAAATAGATGGCCATATACACAGCAATTGTGGTTAAGAACGGCAGAAGCATATTGATCTGCGCAAACCTTGACAGGGCCGTGAGGATGACGGAACTATTTGGGATGGCGATGATTAATGGAAGCAGAAAGACTGGTAATAACTGTTTGGCAATGGCACCCTTCATTTGCTTTTGGCTCAGGCCAATCTTGCGTAGTACCTTAAAGCGTCCTTGGTCAGCGGTTGCTTCAGTAAGCTGTTTGTAATACAACATGCTGCCGGTCGCAAGTAAGAAGACAACCCCTAAAAAGGCACCGATGAATATTAACAGCCCATACGTTTGAACCCCCACCTGATATTCCTGATAGAAAGAGGAAAAGTAAAGTGGCTGATCATTCATGCGAGCGGCATGAAGGACTACTTCCTCCACTTTTCTCACAAGTTCGTCCATTGAACTTTCATTTTTCAGTTTGTATATTTGCATGTGTTTTACGTCGGCATGGGCTTTTATCTGCCTATACTGGTCATCATTAATGACCATCGGAAAAGCAGAATAACTTTGATTTAACAAATGTTTTTTATCATAGTGTTGAATGGTCAGCTTCGTTTGGTCCGCAAGTACGATCGTTTTGCCCGTGTACGGGTCCTTATTTTGATTCAAATTCATATCATTGAAAACAACCGCATTACTCTCCCCGATGACCTCCACGTAATCGATCCCCATTTTCTTGGCTAGGCGCTTGTAATCTTTTTGAGAGATGAGAAATACAGGAAAACGGTCCGGCCATCTTTCCGTCGAGGTAAGATCCCCTTCAATCTCTATATACTCCAGTTTGTCAGAGAAAACAATGGGATGATTCTCGCTAATCTTGATGATTTTTGCAACTTGCGCATCACTTTCTGTACTTTGGGAGTCATACATAATACTTAATGGATAGTGCATGGCAGCTTCGGAAGTCAAATTGTGATGAAATCCGAATATGGCTCCTAATACGAACAGGGTCATCGTGGTTAGGGAGGCAATAACCGTTAGAATTCGAACATTTCCTTTCATCCGAAAGCGAAGATGTGAAATGCTGACCAAATTGGTCCCTTTCCAATAGAGTCCTCGCCAATTTTCAACAAAGTCAAGAAAAACATGGAACACTGATCGGATAAACAGAAAAGTTCCAATCAGCAAGAGTAGTAGGGAGACAAGGACCGCTGCAAAGCCATATTCCTGATAAATCTCAGCATTGTTAGGCAACAGCAGAACGTAGTAGCCGATTCCAAGGAAAAGGAGTGCTCCCAATGCCGCCAACTTCGACGCCTTTTTCTGCCCGTCCCCTTGTTTGTCGGCCTTTAACAGTTCCAGTAATGTATAACGGTATATCATTCGGTAATTACGGACGGAGGTTACCCCTATAATAGCCGCAAACACTAAAAATGTTTGTATGACTGCCTTTGTGGATAGGTCAAAATTGGCGTTGATTGAAAATCCCATTAATTGAATAAGAATCATTGCAAACAGCTTCGATAACAAAGCGCCAATTGCGATTCCTGTCCCAAGGGCAGCTAATCCCATAATCACGTTTTCATAGAAAAGGAGCTTTGCCACCTGTTTCTTGCGCATTCCGAATAATGAATATAAGGCAACTTCTTTCTTACGCTTTCTTATGAAAAAAGAATTCGAATACAGAATAAAATTGGCTGAAAAGATCATTAGTAAAACGGATGCTGCCATGAAAGCTGGCTGTACTTTTCCAAGGGCAGTGGCAGATTGAATAATTTGCTCATTGTACTGAAGTGAGACAAAGGTAAAGTAAATCACAATGCTAAGCACCATTGGATAAAAATAGAGCAAATACTGTTTCGTATTCTGCTTCAAATTCTTCTTCGCAAGACTAAATAATGTCATGATGTCCACCTCCCCCAATGGTGGCGAGGATATCAATGATTTGTCCGAAAAACTGTTTTCGGGCCCGTTCGCCTTTTCTGATTTCTGTAAAAATCGACCCGTCTTTAATAAATAGGACCCGATTTGCAAAGCTTGCTGCAAAGGCATCATGAGTAACCATTAAGATCGTCGACTGTTGAACTTCGTTTAATTTTGCCAAGGTTTCGAGCAGCATATAAGCAGACTTGGAATCCAGTGCACCAGTCGGTTCATCTGCAAAGATCAAACTAGGATTTGTAATAATTGCCCTTGCCACTGCGGTTCTTTGCTGCTGCCCACCAGAAATTTTGGAAGGATAAGATGATAGGATATTTTCAATTCCTAGTGACTTTGCCACTTTTTTTACCCTTTTTTCTATTTCGGTTGGTGGAACATTTGACAATGCAAGGGGAAGAATAATGTTCTCTTTCACTGTCATCGTATCGATTAAATTGTAATCCTGAAAAATAAACCCTAATTTTTTTCTTCTGAAATCTGCCAATCCTTCCTCGTTTAGCCAAAGGATCTTTTCGCCATCAATGGTTATTTCTCCAGAAGTGGGTGCATCAATGGTAGATAACACATTCAATAGTGTCGTCTTACCTGCGCCAGACGGGCCCATGATGCCGACAAATTCCCCTTTACTCACTTGCAGTTCAATATCATCCAATGCAGTATGAATATTCCCTTTTAATCCAAAAACTTTATTAATATTGGTCGCTTCTAAAACGATTTCTTTTTGCATTTTTCATCATCCTTTGCTTTTACCTTATATCCTCACTATAAAAGAAATCAAAGAAGGCAACCATAACCTAACCTTACAATTTATCCTTGATTCTTACATATTTGTAAGTTGGAGTAATTATTTATGGAGGGTAGTCCAAGTAAAAACGAATACTATGATAATATGGGGGTATAGATTTTGATAGGTAGGGAAGGTAGAGGTGGACGTAAATTAACAAAGACGGCCCCTTCCTTTATAGATAGGAGCCTTTTCAACAAATTGTAGGTGAAGCAGATATCTCCAGAGAGGTTTGTTCAACAAACGGATGCTTTTTTAACAATATCAACCGATATAACCGTCTTACAGTTATGAGCTGGATAACAATCCATTGCCGGATGTAAGTAGATTCCACGCCATTTTCCTGTTGATTGATATCCTCGTTCTTGCAATTCACTTTTCATAGTTTCATAAACTTCTTCAGAGTCCTTATAGTTACCAACATGAAGTTTTTGTGCCGTCAAGGAAGGAGGGCGCTTCACAAATGAAATGGTAGGTAAGTCTTTCACTCGCAAGTTTTGCTTTACTTTTTCTATTGCTCGTTCATACATTTCTTCGGTAGCGCGATCCGATATTAACATCATTTGATCTACCACCCACTTATCATCGTTAATCTTTTCACGCCAAACAATTTCTGGTGGCATTAGTTTAAATTTATATTCAAGTTCTACTTTAGTGATTTGTTTTAATTGATTGACGACTTTCCAAGCTAGCCATCTTTCGTCGATTGGTTCGGGTCTCCCGTCCCAATCCATATTATAAGAAGTGACCATTCGCTGTGAAACGTATGTCAACTCTGGTAACGGCTGAAACACTAATTCTTCTGTTTTCGGTAGGTAAATTTCTGGATACTTTTTTCGATAATCATAGGTCTTCAACATTCAATGCCCATCTCCCTATTTTGTTTATGTGACATGAACTATAATGGTTGGTTTTACTTAAATATCTTTTAAACTGTTGTATTTCCCTATAAATGTAAAGCATATCAATCATTTTAACACAAATTTTTGAATGTTGAGACTAATCCGTGAAAGAAATAACTATTGGTGATGGACTGGTATCGATTTTTTATTAAAACTTTATTAATAAATAAACCTTGAAGATTATTTGGGTGGTAGCGCTAACAAAAACAAAAAGATAAGGTGGGGTTCCTATGTGGTTGCTAATAGGATTAATATTATCGGGTACTGCATTAGGTTTCGGATTTAAATATATAGTTTTAAAAAGAGCGATTGGTATAGATAGTGGGGCATTGATAAAGGCAGAATCTCTGTTAGTAACCTGCACTAATTGTCATGCCAGAATGAAGCGCCAAAAATATGGGCATCAATGTCCAAGCTGCAAGAAAAGTTTCTAATAAAAATGATGTGCGAGTTGGAGGATTTAGACAAAAAAACCGGGTAGTTTTCGCCCGGTTTTTCTTAATAGATAAGAATTTATCTAATATTAAACTTCCATCTGATATTTTGAATGTGTGGTCATTCATTATGGGTTGTGGTAGGAATCATTTCTAAACGTTTTCTAGAGACAATCCTTCCCTTGAAGTTTTTTTTGCTTTTTTAATAAAAAACGTAGCGTTTTTTTCGATTTTTTTGTGATTAGACTAAAATTTCACTCAAAAACGACTTCATTTTAAGAAAAATCTATATTTCTCTGAAAAATAATCGGTATTTATGCCCAACTTTTTATTGATATGCCCAAGTTCCAGCACATATGCCCAACTTTTAAAATATATGCCCAACTTTTAAAATATATGCCCAACTTTTCGGCACATATGCCCAACTATTAAAATATATGCCCAACTTTTCCGCGATATGTCCAACTTTCAGACCATATGCCCAAGTTTTCCCTGATTTGCCCAACTTGGAACGGTCTTGTCCAGCCCACAACCTACAAGGTAATTTTGAACACTCGCTAATCCAATAAGAACCGGGCGGATGATGCATAGTTCCGCCCAATACCAACAGGCCAGTTATCTGATCTGCACTTAAGATTCTAGGCTGCAATATCTCGTTTATGAAACGTAACCCAAGATATCAGATTAAAACCAATAAAATAGATGATTAGCATGATGATGGAAAACGTCATGGTCATTCCTTCTACCATCGGAACGCCATCAATGTATTGCGTTAAATCGGTATTCGCAAACAAAATGTATTTGGCCCAATCAAATTTTTGTGCGATTAAGAATGTGACTTGGCTGCCCATAAACATTAAGAAAATCGCTAAACCAATGGCTAAGGAGGAGCTTCTAAACACCGATGAAACCATAAATGCAAATGTGACCATCATAATGAGTTGGATAGAATTCAGACCATAAACACTTAAGATGTGCATGAAAATGGAAACTTCGACTACTTTACCATCTTTGTATGCCAGATGAGAGATATCTAACTGGTCGAACCCATAGGCAAATCCACCGGAAATCATGGATGTCACCAAGAGAATCGCGAGTAACAATAAAGCAAATAAGATTGTAGAAATATATTTAGATAATAGAATTCTAGCCCTGGAAGCTGGGCGAATCATCAGTAATTTGATTGTTCCCCATGAAAATTCTGCAGCAACCGATCCGGCAGCAACGATGACTGTAAATAAGGTAATTAAGATAATTATTCCGGCAGATTCCAATGTAAAGCCCCATAGTGTTCTACTTTCAATTGGAGCAATATCATGTTCCAAACGGTATTCATTAATAGCTAGCTGCTGTTTTTGCATTTCTATTAATGTTTTATTGAAATGAGGAGGATTTTCAATATTTTGCTCCAACTGTTTTGAGTTAGCGGCTACTTCAGTTTTCCAATCTGATTTCGTTTCACTACCAAACGTAACATTTAAAATGGCCGTAGCAATAATCGCTAAAAGAAGTAATCCAACCATCACCCATGTTCCAACACGACGATATATTTTCATATTTTCATTTTGAATTAATGCAACTAAACTAGCCAATACTTGACCCTCCTGTCAGTTCAAGGAATCGATCTTCAAGTGATTTCTTTACTTGGGCAATTCCATAGATTTGTATATTGTTTTCCACAAGTACTTTCACAAGCTGTGGAATTTCTTCCTTTGAAATTGGCAATTGGAGACCTTCTTCTGTCTGCTGGGATTCAATCTCTAAATGATTTTTTATCAATTGAGCTGCTAGAGTTTGTGGTTCGACTGCCAATAAATAAATATCTGAATCAACGTTATTAACAAATTCATTAATAGCTTTTACTTCCACTAATGTTCCTTGCTGAATAATGGCGATTCGGTCACACATCATTTCCATTTCAGAAAGTAAATGGCTGGAAACAATGACTGCTAAGCCTTCTTCTCTTGCCAGTTTTCTTAAATAGTCTCTAATTTCACGTATCCCTGCTGGGTCTAAGCCGTTTGTAGGCTCATCAAGTATCAATAGTTTTGGGCGATGCAGTAAAGCTTGCGCTAAGCCAAGTCGTTGTCTCATCCCGAGTGAATAAGTTTTAACTTTGTCATGGATTCGATTCTCTAAACCAACTAATGTAATCACTTCGTCGATTCTTTGTTTCGTGACTCCTTTTTGCATTCTTGCAAAATGAATGAGATTTTGATAGCCTGTTAAAAATTTATACATCTCAGGATTTTCAACGATACCGCCTACATTTACAATCGCTTCTTCATAATTATTTGTAATGCTTTTTCCAGAGATGATAATCTCACCTTCTGTGATTCCCATTAATCCGACCATCATTCGAATCGTGGTTGTTTTCCCAGCACCGTTTGGACCTAGAAAACCAAACACTTCTCCAGGATAAACATCAAAGGTTAATCCTTTAATGATTTCCTTTTTGCCAATTTTCTTTTTTACATTTCTTAACTGTACGATCGATTCCATTTCTAAACCTCCCTGTTCGTATTTAGCCTTTTAAACCACTCTAAAATACTTAAACCTGTCGTTTCGTGAATTTCAAAGACCTCTTGTTTGGCAATGATTTCACCATTTTTCATGACCATGACTTCATCAAGTAATGGTTCTACATCAGCAATTTCATGAGTTGTGATAATAATCGTTTGCTCTTCTATATCGACAAAGGAAAGTAGTCCTTTGATAATCGATTCCCTTACCATCGGGTCCATCCCTGAAAAAGGTTCGTCTAACAAAATGTAAGGTACATTTCTGCCTAAAGTAATGGCCATTCGCATTCGGCTTCTATTCCCTTTTGAAAGGGAGTTAACCTTGACATTTCCTGCTAATTTCATAAAATCAAGGATTTCATAAGCCCTATTCCGGTTAAAATCGGGAAACTGAGAAGCAAAATATTCAATTGTTTCGGAAACGGTAAACCCAGAATAATAGACATCTAGTTCAGATAAATAGGCAATTTTCTCGACACTTCTTCTAGTAACGGGTATTCCGTTCATCGTAATTTGTCCTTTTGTAGGTTTAACCAGTCCACACATAAGTTTTAAAATGGTCGATTTCCCACTGCCATTTTCTCCAATAAGCCCAACGATTCCACCTTTTCGAACCTCCCATGAAAAAGGCTTTACGGCGCAAAGGGAACCATATGTCTTCGTAACATTTTCAAATTTGATCATGCGGATTCCCTTCCTCTTCGACAATTTTTTGAACGGCAGCAATCATCTCTTTGATGGTAAAACCTAATTCCATCATATTGGTAGTGAAGACACGCACGAGATCTAACACGATTTCATTTCTTAGCTCATTGAGAACACCTTCATTTTCGGTAACAAAGGTCCCTTGCCCGCGTCGTGTCTCCACTGTCATCATCCTCTCTAATTCGCTATAGGCCCGCTGTACCGTATTGGGGTTAACGCCTGATTGAACCGCCATCTCTCTTACAGAAGGGAGCTTCTCACCTAATTTTAATTCTCCTCGGATAATCTGCCGATGGATTCGGTCGACAAGCTGCAGATAAATGGGTTTTGTTCCATGGAACTCTTCGCTCATTTTTTACACCTCTACCTTCTTATCAATGACATAGCAGGAAAAGAAGAATAGAAAAAGGTATTTTCCAACTTGGTAGACGATATCGCCAACATATATAATCGCTTGTTTATTCACACTAATAGAATGAGTTGTGATATCGATCGTCTTGTTGATCGGTACATTGATTTGGAGCCAATTAGTAGCTGTCGCAAACCATACTGTTTGTTCCAGAAAACTTGTCGCTAAATAAAGGACGACAATGATAATAATGAGTGATAAATTTTGAAACCTTCGAATGTATTTCTTTTGCCATAAATTGATAGCTGTACAAAATAAAAAGATGATTCCAATTGACAGTGAGGAGAGAAATAACATGATGGTTACACTAATAACGTTTCCAACAGTAAAAACGTCAGCATTCTTAAAATCCGCTACATTCCAATCGAAAGCATATTTTGTGGCTATGGCAATGATGATAAAAGAAAAGATGTAGCCAACAGTGGCGACTAACAGTTTTGCTGTAACAAGACTGGTCACTTTCTGAGGTGTATGCAGCCAAAGTTGTAGCTGTTTTGTCTCACCATGAAGACTTATTCCGAAAATAATTGGAATATAAAATATATGCAGAAAAAGTAATCCACTAACGCCAAAAAAATAATAGATCGGTTCAAAGATTCGAACACTTACGAGATAGCCGGCGACCAGTAGGGTAAGTAAAATCACAATGCCGATAAATATGTGCACTCGAGAAAGCTTCCATTCCTTTTTTAAAAGCCCATAAAAGGCATCCATAAAATCGCCTCACTTTATTATTGTGTATCGGTGTTCTAGTTAGATAGTATACTAATACATAAGAACATGCAATACCCATTTTTATAATATTTTCCAAATAAGTAATAGGATGTTAAACGGATGCACTTTGGTATATTGTTAGGGGGAGAGAATGGGTTATTGACAATTTGAATAATGAATAGCATTAAAAAAAGAACCGAGCTTTTTTGCCCGGTTTTGAACAGAACCTATCCAGAGTTTTTAATCCAGCTCGTAAACCTTCGCCTATCATTTTCAGCGTTTCGTGGATATTTTCGTTTTGTTGATTTAGCATGGCCATTTGTAGCCTTGCCCGTTTAAAACAATGCCAATAATAAGAAGTGACGCTCCTACGAAAAATATCCAAAAATATTGGAGGTAGGCACCAGATTATAGAAAATCCAAGTCCTATCTAATGCAAGTGAAAACTTAATGATGCGCCTTTTCAAGAAACAATTTTATCCCAAAACCGATTAATATTGTTCCTGTGATTCCTTCAATGATACTTTGGGTTTTGGGTTTTTTCATAAAAGCACTAATCTGATTGATTAAGTGGACAAAAAGGATAGACCACAGTGCTGTCATTAAAGTATAAGTAGCACCCATAATAAGAAATGGTAAAAAGGTATTGCTTCCTGAGCCAATAAACTGAGGGAAAAAGGATAAGAATAATACAGCGGTTTTAGGATT
This sequence comes from Pseudoneobacillus rhizolycopersici, assembly GCF_054786815.1. NCBI lineage: Bacteria > Bacillati > Bacillota > Bacilli > Caryophanales > Bacillaceae > Pseudoneobacillus > Pseudoneobacillus rhizolycopersici. Next base: position 113,013 of record NZ_JBTOOE010000013.1, read on the forward strand.
TAGGATATTTGTAAGAAACCCTTGCTGAAAACAAGATGTGCTTACAAACTGAATTTTATTGTTTGTCTTAACGCTTGTTGTTTCCTCCTTTTTCTTTAAAGATATTAATGTTTTTACACCAAGATAGATTAAGTAAACAGCACCCACATATTTTATGAAAGAAAAGAATAACGCCGATTTCATAATGATGGCTGAGAGTCCTAAGACAGCGGCAGAAGTATGGATAAGAAGGGCACAACAAGTACCAAAAACTGTTTTAAGACCTCCTTTTTTTCCAAAGATGACAGTATTTTTTGTAGTTATTGCAGTATCGGGACCAGGTAAAATGATAAAGAAAAAACACATAAGGACAAACAGATAAAAGTTTTCCACTTTAGGATCTCCCTCCTGCTTATGGTAAGGTCTGGATATATGATTCTTTCATTTTATTATATATAAAGCCCGTTATTTGTTGAATATATATATTTTCTAAACATAAATCCGCCAAATGAACGATGTGGAAGTTGCTGGATACTCTGCCACGATTGAGAAGGGATTATAGGTGCATATATCGAATACTTCTAAATAAAAAGTTTTGATGGAACAATCTGTAAGGAAATCAAAAAGTGATTTATTAAGTAATTCTAAAAAAGAAGGCTATTAAACAATATTTTCTGGGAAAATATTAATTTTAAAATTGGATGGGGAAATCAAAAATGACTAAAGATTTACTCGATATGGAGTATTCCTTTAAAGAATGGCATGATAACTATTTGTCTAAGTGGAATGATGCAATGATGACCGGTGATACTGCTGGTGTGGAGCAAATGGACCCAGGGTATTATGTAACATTTTTTACTAATAAAGAATCGAAACCGACTTATTATACGTATGACGAAGCTATAGATGGAATGCGTCAATCTGTAAATGCGCTTATTGGTACAGAGAAACGTTTTGAAAATAGGATTATCCGGATGAAAAACAATGAAAATGCAATCGTATTCTATGAACAAGTTTTAGTTAAAGAGGGAAAAGACCTTTCAAGATTATTTACTACTGAAGAATGGCAAATTAAGAGCGATGGCTGGGTTATGGTCAGGGAAGTAGATTTGGTGGTAAGATAACGGAATAACCCATCTGATTTTCAGATGGGTTTATTATAAGGCATAAGGGATAAATTAGATTAATTTGGAATGACTATTTATGATAGTAATGATTTACCGCACTTTGAGCAAAACTTATCTTCACTGCTTGCACCGTTACCGCAATTAGAACAAAATTTGTCTTGAGCATTTAATCCAGCTCGCAATCCTTCGCCCATCACTTTCATCGTTTCGTGGATATTCTCTTTATGTTGATTTAACATTGTCTTTTGAAATCTTGCTCCATTTAAAACGAAGCCAATAAACAGTAGTGGACCACCTACGAAAAACATCCAAAAATATTTTGGCTCTTCCCAAGTACCTAATGTAAAAAAGTCGTAACCTGCAAATCCCATCATCCCTATACCTAATAGAAGTAGAAACACACCGAAGTTTTGCATCTCATCACCTATCCTCTTTTGGTTAACAGAATATACGGATAGAAGAAACATAGGTTTCAAAATTCAAGATTTTCACTTAGCTTTATTTATTTCGAACGCTTTCAGAAAGAAATCGAACACTTTTGCCAATTTATCGAACCTTTTTAAACGGCTATCGAACCAATTTACATATAAATCGAACTATTTTACATATAAATCGAACTATTTCACATATCTGTCACAAATAAAGAATTACTCTGTACAAAAAATAGCAATCAAATTAGCAGAACTGGTATAAAGAGTGTAGCTTGCTCAGTCCCCGCATTTAACTATTCTTCAAAATAAACCCAACCATCGCCGTCTTCAAGGTTTCCGGCTGTTCAAAAATGGTGACATGGCCGCATTCTGGGATAATCACATATTCGGCGTTTTGAATGTTCTCAACCAGAATATCAGCAAACTTTCGTGGTGTGAGTACATCATTTTCACCTAGGACAACTAGTGTCGGGCAGGTAATCCTTCCAAGCTCTCCAGTTAAATTCAGATCATTCACATAAGTATCATATAGGCTAACCTGCCCCTTAAAATAACTAGCATCAATTTCATTCATCAACTTCGCTCGTTCGGCTAAAAACTCCTTATTTTTCGCCACAAACGAATTGTAATATAAAGAGGGAACGGCACCCCAGAAAAAGGCTTCGCCATCCTGCTGTTTTGCCAAGTGCTTCCATCCTTCAACGAATAATTTACTAGTTTCATCCACCTCACTGGCAGCATCTATTAAAACCAAGCTCGCAACCGCCTCAGGGTAGTCAATCGCAAATCTCATCCCAACTTCGCCGCCGTAAGAGGTGCCAACAACATGGACTTTCTCAATACCCAATTTTTCTAAAAGTTTTTTGCTATCTTCCGCGTGTTCCTTGAAGCTATAGGGCCCTTTCGGTTTGTCGGATTTCATTTGCCCCTTAAAATCATGAAGGACAATTCGATAGCCAAGCTTTTCAAAAAACGGGTAATACAACGACCAACTAGATGTAGTCGTCATCACACCATTAAGGAACATAATCGTATTCGGAGCATCAGGACTTCCATAAGTTTCGTAGTAAAGATTGTTTCCGTTAATGTTCATCACTGCCATTCTCACAACCTCCTAAAAAATAGAGCTGAATCGATAGAATCAATCCAGCCCACCATAACTCTATTACAAGACTACTCCGCCATCCACACTGAGAACAGAACCAGTGATATAACGTGCTTCATCGGAAGCCAAGAAGGTATAGGCATTTGCGATATCTTCCGGTTGGCCTAACATGCCAAGGGGAGATTTTCCTTTCATCATATCGAGAACTTTTTCAGGCATTTTTTCGACCATAGGAGTCATAATAAATCCTGGTGCCACTGCATTGACGCGAATTCCAAACCGGCCAAGCTCCTTTGCCCATGTTTTCGTCATCCCAATCACGCCCCACTTGGTTGCGGCGTAGTTGGTTTGTCCAAAGTTTCCATATAGGCCAACGACAGAAGAGGCATTTAAAATGACACCATTTTTTTGCTCCTTCATGTACTTGGCAGCTGCTTGAGCGACGTTAAAAACACCTTTTAAATTCACATCAATAACCCGATCCCATTGAGCTTCTTCCATCTTAATTAATTGAGCATCAGCCGTGATTCCGGCATTATTAACCACAATGTCAACGCTTCCAAAATGCTCGGCCGTATCTGATACCATTTTTTCTACCTGCCCTACATTGGTTACATCGACAACCATCCCGATTGCTTTTCCACCAGCTTCCGTGATCGTCTGAACGGTCTGATTAATATCTTCGCTGTTCACATCAGCAACCACAATCTTTGCCCCTTCTTTTGCAAACTTAATAGCTGTTGCTTCCCCAATTCCTCTTCCTGCGCCAGTGATAATGGCAACCTTATCTGCTAATCTCACAAAATATCCCTCCAAATTGAGTAGTTTCTATTTTCTCTTGCAAGAATCTTGCCAATTTCATTGTAGCATTAGCAGTAGGAGTATAGGTTTTATTTAAAGCTCAACTTTGTCGTAAAATTCAGACAGTGTATGAAATTCAGACAATTGAGTTGGAATTTGTGCTAATATGGTAAAAAAGACCAACGTTTTACAGGGAGGTTTTTATTTTATGGGGTTGGAAGTATCGAACGTTGTCACAACTATTGATTTAGAAATACTAGGTTCGCAAGAATTTCTTCATACAATGGAAAAGATTTTTGATCCGATTGGGGTTCCTATCATTTTAATAGATAAAGAAACAAGAGTCCGGATGATTAATCAGATTTTTGCGGATTATTTGGGATTTTCAAAGGATGAAATCATCGGGAAGCTAGTCCTCGAGGTGGATGAATTTTCGCGGTTTCCTTATGTGTTTAAAACGAAAAAGCCGGAGATTGCCTGGAAGCATAGATTTAAAAATGGCAAGACGGCAATCGTCCATCGCATTCCGGTCCTTGATCAAAATCAGGAGGTCGTCTACGGCTTCGGATTGCTGCTTTTTCAAGATGTAAAGGAATTCAAGGATATTATTGAAAAAAACAAGCTGCTTGAAAGTGCACTCAACTATGCAAAGGAACAGCTCGTGCAAATCCAAGGAGCTAAGTACAGCTGGGAAAATATTATGGGCACAAGTGAGAAAATAATTCACGCCATCTATATGGGTAAAAAGGCTTCGCATACCATTTCAAATGTATTGTTGTTAGGGGAAAGCGGGACCGGTAAGGAGTTATTTGCCCATGCCATCCACCATTCCAGTAACAGAAGCCATGAAAGCTTTATTAAGGTGAACTGTGCGGCAATCCCGGCAGACTTACTGGAATCGGAGCTATTCGGCTATATGGAAGGCGCGTTTACTGGGGCAAAAAAAGGTGGGAAACCCGGAAAATTTGAGTTGGCCAATCACGGAACGATCTTCCTGGATGAAATAGGCGATATGCCACTGGCGATGCAGGCGAAGCTGCTTCGTGTTCTTCAGGAGAAGGAAATTGAACGGGTCGGAGGGGCTAGAACGATTCCGGTTGATGTTCGAGTTATTGCTGCAACAAATAAAAGTTTGGAAAAACTGATTGCCGAGCGACAGTTCCGCGAAGATTTATTTTACCGGCTAAATGTTATGTCAATTGAGATTCCACCGTTACGCGAGCGCGAGCAGGATGTCGCCGAAATCTCGATGAAGCTGCTTGAAAAGCTTTCGGACAAGTTAGGTGTCCATGTTTGCGATATTTCGGAAAATGCCATGGAGCATATCCTTCACTACAAATGGCCAGGAAATGTTCGCGAACTGGAAAATGTTTTGGAGCGCGCCATCAATTTAACCGATACCGATACCATTCATACAGACCATTTGCCATACACGATTACGAAATCGAAAAGGGTCCAAAAGATAACCAATAGGCAAACACTGAAGAGTATTTTGGAGGAAACGGAAAAGGAAATCATCCAAAATTGTTTAGAGGAGTTTCATTATAATAAGGTGAGGGTCGCTGAAGTTTTAAAAATAAGCCGATCAAGCCTATATGATAAGATGGAAAAATATCAGTTGGAAAGGTGTTTGTCTTGATTGTTAGGAGTGTCGGAAAATCGGACAGTTGATTCTGAATTCAAAAAGGGGCTTCGAGAAAATGGGGTCTATTCATTTGCCAAAACCCTTTCATAGTATCTTTTTTCATTAACTAGCCGTGTTTCTCATTAATATTGGCACATAAATTGCAAAACAATTATGACCATCAAGGGATCTGGCAGTGAAGATTTAAGGAGGGGTTTCACATGACGGTACAAGTAGGAATTTTAGGAACGGGGATTTACATCCCGACACCAAGAATGACTGCTAAGGATATCGCTGATGCGACAAAGGGTGTTTGGACGGAAGAAGCGATCATTGAAAAACTAGGAATCAAGCAAAAGCCGCTTCCGGATCAAACCGACGGCACTCAGGAGATGGGAGTTAGAGCAGGACTAGCGGCAATTGAAAATACTGGCATCGATCCGAAGGAAATTGACTTAGTCATCTCGATTGGTGAGGAGTGGAAGGAATATCCGCTTACTACTACTGCCATTTATATTCAGGAAAAAATTGGCGCGACTCATGCATGGGGCATCGATTTACAGCAAAGATGCTGTACGGCCGTATCTGCGATGAAGATTGCCAAGGATATGATGATCGCCGATGAAGACATACATACAGTCATGATTGTTGGTGGTTATCGCAATGGTGATTTTGTTGATTACACTGACCGGGCAATGTCAATGATGTACAATCTTTCTGCAGGCGCTGGGGCAATTATTTTAAAGAAGAATCTAGGTCGCAATTTATTACTGGGCTCTCATATCATGACCGACGGAACGATGGCAAGGGATGCCGGGGTGGAATTTGGCGGTACCGAAAAGCCAATAACAACCGAAAACCTTCAAGAAGCCTATAAGTCTTTGCGGTTATTTGACGAAAAGCATATGAAGGATCGCTTAAATGAAGTGTCGATGCCAAATTGGATTCACTGTATCGACCGTGCCTTTGAAAAATCCAAGATTGCAAAGGAAGAATTAGGTTATCTTGCTGTGCTTCATTTTAAATACTCGATGCATAAATATTTGTTGGACTTACTAGGGCTAACGGAGGATCAATCGATTTATTTAAGCGAATATGGACATATGGGCCAGGTTGACCAAATCCTGTCTTTACACTTAGCTATACAACAAGGCAAGGTGACGGATGGAACCGTTATTTCCATGATTTCAGCAGGGATTGGTTATGCCTGGGCGGCGAATGTTATCAAATGGGGACCTATTGAAAAGTGAGAGATAGGTTAAATGACAAATCCAAAGGAGAGAAACCTCTCATGGAAACTACTAGATATGTAATTCTATTATCTATGAATCCAGGAAAAAGTTTTACCGAAGAGTTAGTCAAGGAACACGTCGCTTTCTTGCGAGAGTTGGACGAAAGCGAAAAACTGGAGCTTTGTGGTCCCTTTACTGATTATGAAGGTGGGATGATTGTTGTTCGTGCTAACTCTTACGAAGAAGCTGTAAGAATAGCCCAATCTGATCCTTTTATTTCGAGTGGGACCGAAACCTTCGAAATCCGGACTTGGAAACTGGCAGACAAAGAGAATAATTATTTATTGTAAAAATTTTGTTGGAGATACCTCTCTACGACAGTTCCGGTTAAATAGCTGATCATTTTGTCGTAGAGAAGACGTCTCTACGACAGTTTTGTTTAAATAGCAGGTCATTTTGTCGTAGAGGAGGGCGTCTCTACGCCAGTTTTGTGTAAATAGCAGGTTATTTTGTCGTAGAGAAGGTGTCT